>DASVRR010000001.1:0-11065 GCA_036388515.1 Chthoniobacteraceae bacterium
GCTTCTTCCACCGCGGCAAGACGCGACTGTTCCACCGTTCCGATTTGACGCGCCTGCGCTTCGCTGAGTTCCCGCAGTCGGACCAAAGCCGCCTCGTGTTCTTTCCCCGCTTCCTGCTGATGCCGATGAAGCGCCTCCAACTGAGTTCGCTGCGCGGCGTTGACTTCCGCGAGTCGGGCGAGCTCCGCGTTTTTCTCCTGAAGCAGCGCGGCGCGTTCGCATTCCAGCGCCTCGATCTGTTCCCGCTGCGCGGAGTTGCTCTGCGTGAGTTCCGCGCGGATTCGGTCCGCGTCCGCGATGATGCCGTCGCGGTGTTGGACCAGTGAAGCAATCTGCGCCTTCTGCTGCTCGTTGATTGCGGCGAATTGCGCGAGCGCTTCATCTCGTTCCCGCCGCAGCACCTCCGCGCCTTTGGTCAGCAGCTCGATCTGCCGTTTCTGTCCATCACTCACTTCCGCAAAGAGCACGGTCGGCTTTTGCTGGTCTGCGACCAAAGCATCCCGTTGCTGCGCCAGCGCCGCGATTTGCGCGCTCTGAGCACTCGTGACTTCGCCGAAGCGCGCGATGATTTCCTCCCGCTCCTTCCGCAAAGCGTCCCGCTCCCGCTCGACTGCTGCGAGCTGGCTGGCTTGGGCGGCCGCGGCGGCGTTGAGCTCCGCCAGCGTCTCGTCCCTGGCCCGCACCAATCCGGCGCGTTCATCCGCAAACGAACCGAGTTGTTCCCGGTGAACTTCCGTCACTCGGGTGAGTTCAGCGGCCAGCGATGCCTGGTCTGCGGCCATCGTTTCCAAGCGGCCACGCAGCTCACCGAGCTGCGTTTGCAGTGCTGCTTCCCGCCGTTTGAGTTCCGCCGCGACTGCTTCCCGTTGCGCCGTCGTCGCGCGGATTTCTTCCCGAAGCGCTTCCACCTGGCTGGCCTGATTCCGCGCCGCAGTCCCGGCTTCCGTCTTGAGAAACTCGATTTGTTCCGCCTGCGCTTCCAACGTCTTCCGGAGCGCGGCGGACGCTTCCTCCCGCTCGCGCAGATTGGCTTGGTGTTCCGCGCGCAGCGTCTCAATTTCGCGGAGCCGATCCTGTTCCGCCGCGGTCAACCTGGCCTGCACTTCCTCCCGCTCGGCGATCGCGGCGAGACGTTGCTGCACGAGCTCCTGGAGTTGCCGCGCACTTTCTTCCGCGACTTGGGCGAAGCGCTCGCGAGCTTCCTCCCGTTC
The DNA here is from genome assembly GCA_036388515.1 of Chthoniobacteraceae bacterium. Taxonomy (GTDB): domain Bacteria; phylum Verrucomicrobiota; class Verrucomicrobiia; order Chthoniobacterales; family Chthoniobacteraceae; genus Chthoniobacter. The sequence continues at coordinate 1,212 of DASVRR010000001.1, forward strand.
CTGCGCCAGACTGGTGCGCATGGTCATCAGCTCGGCGCTTTCCTGCTGCCGTTCTTCCCTGAGTTTCGGGAGCTGCGCGAGTGCGGAATCCCGTTCCTGCACCAAAAACGTCCGCTGTTCCGTGAGCGAATCCACCTGAGCTTTCCAGCCTTGAAGCGTCTCCGTGAACTCCGCCGCCGCGGCTTTTTTCTCCGCCAAAACCCGCGCGCGATCTGCTTCCAGCGCCGCATGCCGTTCCTGAGCGTCCACCGCATCGGAAGTCAGCCGGCGCGCGATCTCCTCGCTGTTCCGGAAGCTGGCGTCGCGCTGTTCGATCAGCTTCGCAATTTCCAGTTTGTGTGCTTCCGCAATCCGCATCGCCTGCGCAAACGCCGACGCCTTTGCTGCGCGCGCTTCGTCGCGCTCCGCGGTCAACGCTTCCACCTGACGCGCCGCTGCCGCCGCGAGTTCCTGAAGCTGGGCGAACGCGGTCTCGCGCTGGCGGAGCACCGTTTCGTGATGTTCCCGAGCCGCGCCGAAAGCTGCTTCCGCGGCTTCGATCCGCCGCTGCAACTCCGCAGCTGTTTCTTCCCGAAGCGCTTGCTGTTTCTGTTGCTCCGCGGCTTGCGCTTCCATCTGCTGCCGATGCGCCGCGACGAGTTCCGCCGCATGCGCTGCGGCTCGTTCGAGTTCCGCCCGAAGCGCCGCTCGCTCTTCCTTCCAGGCCGCGTCGCGTTGCTTTTGCTCCGCGATCAACTCCGCCTCTCTCGCGGTCAGCGCGGCGCGGGCTTGCTGCAACGTATTCTCCTGATCAGCAATGCTGCGGACGTGCTCTTCGCGTGCTGCCTGGAGTTGCGTCTCCAGCGTTTGTTTCTCCCCAGCGCGCTCGCTTTGCGCCGCTGCAAGTTGCGCCGTCAGCGACTCGAGCTGCTGCCGCAATCCCGCCAGCACTGGCGCGGTTTCCACGCCCGCGGCTTCCTTGTCGGCCAAGGCGGCGTCTCGCTCGCGGGTGAGTTGCTCGATCTGTCGCTGCTGCTCGGTTTTGCTTTCCGCGAGCTGACGCAGCTTCTCCTGAAGATCCGCGATCGCGCGCGCATGACTGGATTCGAGTTCTGCGACTTTCGTCCCGTGGGCTTCCACCAAGACCTTCATTTCCCGCGCGTGTTCGCTCCGTCCGAGAGCGGCCGCGGATTCGAGTTCCTTGACCTGAGCCGCGGTGCGTTGCCGGGTTTCCTCCAGCTCTTTGCGGAGCGCGGCCAGGGCGGCATCGTGAGCCGCTTGCAGCTTCTGGATTTCGGCGACGGCCTGCGCCTGATCTTTCTTCCCCGCGGATTGCGCCTGAAGAGTTTGCTGGAGTTGCTGGATGGCGCCGGCATGTTCCGCGCGAATCTTCTCCAGCTCGCTGGCGTGCGCCTTTTTCAGCTCGGCGAGCTGCCGCTCCGCCGCCGCCTTTCGGGAAGCTTCCATCTCCGCGGCCTTCACGGCCTCCGCTTTTTGCTGCGCGTCTTTTTGCTGCAGCTTCGCCTGCAATTCATCCCGAGCGGCGGTCGCGGCCAGCCGTTCTTGCAGGAGCACTTCAATCTGCTTTTGATGTTCCGCCTGGAGTTGCTGCAGACGCTGGGCGGTTTGGCCCGCGCTTTGTCCCGCCTTCTCCTTTTGCTGGAGCAGGGAAGTCTTCGCCTCCAGTTCCTGGCGCAGCTTCCCAGTCTCCGCCACGGCTTGCTGTCGCGCTTCTTCCGCAGCCGCCTGGCTTTTCTTCAAGGCCGCCAGTTCTGTCGCGTGTTCCTCGGCGACTTTCTTCGCTTGTGCTGCCGCTTTTTGTTCGCGCGCCAATTCCTTCCGCAACGCTTCGACTTGCTGGTTCGCCGCCGCCAGATGTTTCGTCAGTTCTTCCTTTTCCTTCCGCGCCGCGTCGCGCTCGGTTTGCATCTTCCGCAGTTCCTCTTTCCCCGCGAGCTCTGCGCCGTTTGTTCCGTTGCCATTCGCCCCGCTCGCTTTAGACCGCGAGATCAGCCTCAGCTCCGCGCTGCCTTCGCTCCCAAGGCTGATCGCCTTTCCGGAAGCAACATCCACCGCGCCAGCGAGCATCGTCTCGCCGAGAAAAGTCCCATTCGTGCTCCCGAGATCGCGCACCAGCAGGCGCTCCGGCGTCACCGTGATCTGCGCGTGCTGGCGGGAAATTCCCTCGCTATCCAGCAAAATGTCGCAGGAGAGATCGCGCCCGATGACATATTCTCCTGGGTCGAGGAGGTAACGTCCGAGAGCGCGGGCTCCCTCTCGGACGATGATTTCAGCTTGCGTGCTCATTCGTTTACTTCCTCCGGGGATGGGGCCGCCGTATTCGCTGAACGGGGCTTTGGGGGCGACGTCCTTTTTAGCCGGCGGGATCGGGAGGACAAGTCTGAACCTCCTCGGCAAGGAGCGGCTCGCGCGACTCGCGCTGGAGGAAGATTGCGATTTCCCCGCCGACGATTTGCTCTACAAAGGCGCACCCGCGTGAGCCGCCGCCGACCATCCAAACCGATTTCCGCCGCGCGGGTGAAAACACGCAACCAGAAGACTGGCCGGCGGCTCGCACTTTCCTCCGCAGCCGCGGCTCCGCAGCCGTGGATGATCCCGACGCGCTTCATCAAGTTTGTCGCCGGCGTGTTGCTTCTCCCGGTCGTCTGGCTGCTCACGCAAACCTTCTTCACCGCCTTTCATCGCGCCACGGTGGAGCAAGAATTCTGGCGCACCGCGGAGTTTTGGTTCTTTGCCCTGGGCGCGGGACTTTGGACGCTTTGGTTCATCGGCAGCATGTGGCTTTATGGGGAACCGCGCCCGCTCCGCGTCTATGTCTATGGCCACGAACTGACGCATGCCGTCTGGGTTTGGTTTTGCCACGGGCGCGTCTTGAAGTTTGAAGGCTGGAACCGTAGCGGCGGCTACATCATCACCGACACGCACAACTTCTGGATTGCGCTCGCGCCGTACTTTTATCCGCTCTACAGCGTCGTCGTCATCCTGATCTACGCCGGCGCGAGTTTGTTCCTCGATGTCGCCGCCGCGACCGGGACTTTCCTCCTGCTCACGCCGTTTCAGTGGCTGTTTCTGCTGCTCGGCGCGACCTGGGCGTTTCACCTCAGCTTCACGCTGTGGATGATTCCCAAAGGACAAACCGACCTGACTTATCACGGCACCTTTTTCTCCCTCGTGATTATCTTCCTCATGAACGTCGTGCTCCTCACGCTCTTCCTGGTGATCGCCGCGCCGGAGGTTTCCTTTCTGTCGTTTGGCCGCGAGCTGCTCACCAATGCGGAAGACTTTTCCGAGTTCGTCTGGACGGCAACTCGGAGCCTGCTTCCGCCATAGTTGTCGCTGGAGGAAGCCGGCGAATTGCCTTGCTGGAACCGCCCGTTGTCCGAAACTTCCGCATCTCATGAAGCTCCGGTTCCTGGCGTGTCTTGTCTGTCTGTTTAGCTTTCTCTCGCGTGCGCCCGCCGCAGAGCCGGCGGTCGGTCCCGTGATCGTGATGCCGCTCAAAACCGAGGTTTCTTCCGCACAGTTTTACTTCCTCCGGCGGGCGCTCAAGGAAGCCGAGCGGCAAGGCGCCAGCGCTTTCGTCATCGATATGGAAACGTACGGCGGCGACGTGAAAGCCGCGATCGATAGCATGGACGCGCTGCTGAAAACGGGCGTGCCGACTTTCACTTACATCAATCCGCGCGCGATCAGCGCCGGGGCGTTGATCGCGCTGGCGACGAAGCAAATCTATATGTCGCCGACCGGCGTGATCGGTGCGGCCGCGCCGGTGACGGGCGGCGGGGAAGATTTGCCGAAAACGATGACGGACAAAACCGTCTCTGCGCTGAGCGCCATGGCGCGCGCGGCCGCGGCGAAGAACGGTCATCGTCCGGAACTTGCGGATGCTTTCATCAGCAAGGAAAAGGAAGTGAAGATCGGCGAGGTGGTGATCGATAAAGCCGACTCTTTGCTCACGCTGAGCGGACCCGAAGCGGTGAAAGTCTATGAAGGCAAACCGCTCCTCGCCGCCGGGCTGGCAGATTCACTGGAAGAAGTTTTGAAGAAGGCCGGGCTGACCGGACCGGTGAAACACATCGAGCCGAGCGGCTTCGAGCAGGCGGCTTTCTGGATCACCTCGCTTGCGCCTTTGTTTTTGCTGGGCGGAATCATCGGCGCTTACCTGGAATTCAAGACTCCCGGCTTTGGTTTGCCCGGTTTGCTTTCGCTGGTTTGCTTCGGGCTTTTCTTCACCGGCCATTATGTCGCCGGCCTCGCGGGCTGGGAAATGGGCGTGATTTTTGCCGTCGGCGTGCTGCTGGTGATCGGAGAACTTTTCCTTCATCCCGGCACCATCATCCCGGGGCTGGTCGGCGCGCTGCTCATCGCCGGTGCGTTGCTCTGGGCGATGATCGATCGGTATCCCGGTGAACCGTTCCTCCCCACTTCCGAAGCCCTCGCGCGTCCGCTGATCAATCTCGGGATTGCCTTCATCCTCGCGGTGATCCTCGGCTATTGGCTGGCCAGTTTTCTTCCCCAGACGAGCCTGTATCAGCACATTGTCCTCGGCACCGCCGTCGGCGGAAGTCCCATCTCGATTAGCACCGTCGCCCGTCCGGTTCAACTCGGCTTGAGCGGCACGGCGCAAACCACGCTGCGTCCCGCCGGCAAGGCGGAATTCGAGGGGCAGGTGCTCGATGTCGTCACGCAAGGCGATTACATCGATCCCGGCACGAGCATCCGCGTGGTCGGCGTGGATGGACTGCGCGTGATCGTCGAGCGGGTGTAGCGTTTCTGCTGGAGCATCGCGCCGTCGATGCCGCGGTGGGAGCTGGAGCCGATGCCGCAGTGGAAGGCCAGCCACGGAAGCGACAGCGCGCTTCCCTCCAGCCGACGCGAGCTTTCAGCTCCAGCCGAGAAAAAACCTTGGCGCGAGCGTCGCGCGCCCTGTTTCATGCGCGCCTTATGTCGAGCCAGTTTGGACACGCTTTCCGCATCTCCACGTGGGGTGAATCTCACGGCGGAGGCGTCGGCGTGGTCGTCGATGGCTGCCCGCCGCAGCTCGCGCTCAGCGAAGCCGACATCCAGCGTGATCTGGATCGCCGGCGTCCGGGGCAAAGCGAAATCGTCACTCCGCGGGATGAAGCGGACCAATGCCGCATTCTTTCCGGCGTCTTCGAAGGCCGCACGCTCGGCACGCCGATTTGCATCTCGGTTCTAAACAAAGACGCGCGGCCGGAAGCTTACCGCGAGATGGAGCAAACGTTCCGCCCTTCGCACGCCGACTACACCTACCAGGCAAAATACGGCATCCGCAACTGGCAGGGCGGGGGACGCGCTTCCGCTCGGGAAACCATCGGCCGCGTCGCTGCCGCCGCCGTCGCCAAGAAAGCCTTGGCGTCGCTCTTCCCCACGCTGGAGATCGTCGCCTACGTGAAAACAATCCACGATCTGGTGGCCGAGGTGGATCCGGAAACCGTGCAGTTCCAGCAGGTGGAGGCAAATATCGTGCGTTGTCCGGATGCCGTGATGGCGGTGCGGATGATCGAGTTCATCAAGCAGGTCCGGAGTGAAGGAGACAGCGTCGGCGGCGTGATCGAATGCGTGATCCGCGGCTTGCCGCCAGGATTGGGAGAACCGGTCTTCGACAAACTCGAAGCCGACCTCGCCAAAGCGATGATGAGTCTTCCCGCGACCAAAGGCTTCGAGATTGGGTCCGGCTTTGGCGGCACCCGGCAGCGCGGGAGCGAACACAACGACGCCTTCGTCATGGAAGCCGGCCGCGTGCGCACCGCCACGAATCGTTCCGGAGGAATCCAAGGCGGGATCAGCAACGGCGAACCGATCGAGTTCCGGCTCGCCTTCAAACCGACCGCCACCATTTTCCAGAAGCAACAGACCGTCACGGTCGCCGGCGAAGCCACGGAGCTGCAAGCCCGCGGAAGACACGACGCCTGCGTCCTCCCGCGCGCCGTGCCGATGGTGGAAGCAATGGCCGCGTTGGTCCTCATCGACCACGCCCTCCGCCAGCGCGGGCAGGTGGGGTGAACGACAAATGAGCGCTCCGTCCGCCCCCGGCGAACTCACCGGTCAGGAACGTCAGCTTCTGCAAGAACTGGCAACCGCCGCTCGGAGATCGGTTTGGTCGGACGCCTTCTTCGCCGCAATTCCGGTTCTCTTCTACGCTGGAATTCACATTTTGACCCTCGCGGCGGTGAAGAATATGGGTGCCACCAATAAGGAAGTTTGTGAACGCCAGGGATCCTTCTGGATTCCTGTAGATGGCGTTCTGGAACGGATTTTAACGTGGAGTTTGCCGTTCCTCTTTCTCTTCGCTTTCCTCGCTGCTGTCGCGAGCTGGAAACTTTTCACTGAGAGGCGCAGAATTCACGCTCTGCTTTCACGCATGATTCCCGAGGCTCGATAGATACCGCCTTTCTCCAGCGGTCTGCGGGAAAGAGCATGGGTGCATCTATTCCAGTCAGGCGAATGCGATCTTCGCAGTTTCTCTGACACCGTTTCGTCCATTGCGTGGAGAGCGTTGATTTGGGATGACTGGCGCGTTCATGGATTCTTCGAATCACTCTCCGCAGGTCGTTTTCTTCCTCGCCGCCGGCGTTTTGGTGCTGTGGAAGACCTGGCATGGCTGGACGCTCGGGTTGGTGCGGCAGGTTGTTAGCTTGGTGGCGCAAGTCGGCGCGTGGTTGTGCGGAATCTTCGCCGGACATCTGGCGGTCCCGATTGTCCGTGGATTGCTCCCCGTGCCTGAGTTACTGCTGCGCCTGGTCAGCGGGATTGCGGTTGCCGTGGCGTTTTATCTCGTGGTGATGCTCCTTGGCTCGCTGCTTTTCAAAAAGACGGAACATCAGAGCGTCGGTGTCGTCCGGGTGATGTTCGGCGCGGGTGGTGCGCTGGTCGGCGCGCTGCACGGGTTGTTGCTGGTCTGGGTGGGAGTGATGGCGATCCGCCTGCTCGGGTCCGTCGCCGAAACGCAGGTGGCGTTGCAGAACAATCCGGGCTTCCGGAAGGTCGGGCAGCCGGAGCGCCGCGGCTTTGGCAGCGGCACCTTGCACAACTTGGCAGCGCTCAAGCAGAGCCTGGAGCTGGACACCACGGGCGCGGTCGTGAAGCAGCTCGATCCGGTGCCGGAGACGATTTACACGACTCTAAACAAAGTCACCGAGACTCTCGCTGATCGAAAGCGGATCGAACGGTTTGCGCAATATCCGGGCGTTCAGGCGGTGCTCAGTCACCCGAAGATCACAGCACTCGCGAGCGATCCGGAGATCCAACGCGCCGCCACCGAAGGACGATTTCACGCGGTGCTCACCAATCCTCGGCTCGCGGCCCTGGCGAATGATCCGGAAGTAGCGGCCGCGTTGGGAAAGCTGGAGTTTGAAAAGGCGCTGGATTTTGCCCTGGGAGAAAATGGGAGAATCAGAACCGAGGACGGTAGGCAGTGGATCGAGAGCAGGTGACCGGAAGAAAACCGTGCACCGGCGGGAGCAACTGGAACGGGGTCCAAGTAAAGACAGACTTGTCTGACCTCCGACTTCCGCCTTCTGTCTTCCTCTTCCGCTTCCCATGCGCTACGTCCCCACCATCGGCCTCGAAGTCCACGTGCAGCTGAAGACCCGGAGCAAAATGTTTTGCGGCTGTGCGGTGGAGTTTGGCGGCGAGCCGAACACGCACACCTGCCCGGTTTGCCTCGGCTTTCCCGGCGCGCTTCCGGTAATGAATGAGGAGGCGCTGAAGATGACCGCGCTGACTGGACTGATGCTCGGCTGCGAGGTGCCGGAGATCTGCAAATTCGACCGGAAGAACTACTTCTATCCGGACATGCCGAAGAACTATCAGATCACGCAATACGATCAGCCGATCTGCGTCGGCGGCGCGGTGGCCTTGCACGACCTGGCGTATCCGAAGGACGCACAGAAGAGCATCGCGCAGCGGGACAAACAGATCCGGCTCACGCGGATTCATCTGGAGGAAGATGTGGCGAAGTCGATGCACTTCGAAACGAGCACCGGCATTGATTTCAACCGTGCGGGAACGCCGCTCATGGAGATCGTCAGCGAGCCGGAAATCGATACTCCGGAAGAAGCGTTCGCCTATCTCACTTCGCTCCAGCAGATCCTCGTTTATGGCGGCGTCAGCGATGCAGACATGGAGAAAGGGCAGATGCGCTGCGACTGCAATATCTCGGTGCGTCCGGAAGGACAGCGGGAGTTCGGGACGAAAATCGAGATCAAGAACATGAACTCGATCAGCGCCGTGCGGCGTGCGATTGCTTTTGAAATCGAGCGGCAAACCGCGGCGGCACAACGGGGAGAAAAGCTGGTGCAATCGACGCGCCGCTGGGATGACGATGCCGCGCAGACCTACGAGATGCGCTCCAAGGAAAGCGCGCACGATTACCGATACTTTCCCGATCCGGATTTGCTCCCGGTAAAGACGAGCGCCTTCATGCCGGAAGTCCGCGCGCGGCGGCCGGAGTTGCCGGCGGAAAAGCGGGCGCGGTTCGTGGCGGATTTCGGAGTGACGGATTACGACGCTAATGTGCTCGCAAGCGAAAAGCCGCTGGCGGATTATTTCGACGCCGCGGCGCGTGGGGCAAAGAAGCCGAAGGCCGTGGCAAACTGGGTGATCAACGATCTGCTCAGCGCGTTGGCTGGAGCGGGGAAAACATTCGCCGATTGCCCGATCTCGCCGGCCCAACTCGACGAGCTGGTCGGCTTGATCGACGCCGGAGCGATCAGCGGCAAGCAGGGGAAGGAAGTGTTCGCGGAGATGTTTGCCACTGGCAAAAATGCGGAGCAAATCGCGGCGGAAAAAGGCTTGAAGCAAGAGAGCGACACGGGCGCGCTGGAGACTTGGTGCGACCAGGCCGTTGCGGCGAATCCCAAGCCGGTGGCGGAATACAAAGCTGGCAAATTGCAGAGCATCAACTTTCTCAAAGGTCAGGTGATGAAACTCTCGCAGGGCAAAGCCAACCCGGGCATGATCAGCGAAATCCTCACCCGGAAACTCGCCGACTAAACGCGCTCATGAAGATCTTCCTCGCTGCCAGCATTGCCTGCCTGCCTTTGCTGGTGGCTGGAGCGGAGCCAAAGGGGAAGCGCAGCAGCAAAGGTCCGCGGAAGACCGTGCCAGGTCGCTATCCGGCGATCATCCAGCTCGACCTGCCGACGGAAAGAACGGCCGCCTCGGGCCAGCCGAATCGTCTGATCACCAGTGATCTCGGCGGACGCGAAATCCAGTTCTTCCAGACCGCCAACTCGGCGGGACTTCGGCAACTCTCGCTCGCCAATTTAGCCAAAGAGAAAGGGCTTTCGGATCAGCTCCAGACCGTGGCCTCGACGCTGCTGATCACTCAGGCGGAGGAAAACAAGCAGGTCGCGCGGATCGCGGCGCTGAAAGGAGTCGGCCTTGCACCGGCGGCGAAACCGCTCACTCCGGAGTTCGATGGTCTCGCCGGAGCGAAGCTCGAGAAGGCGTGGGTGGAGCATTTGGTGGCGGCGAATCAACAGGCGGTGGACGCCTTTCAGATCGGCGTGCAGGCGAGCGATCCGGACATTCGGTCGTTTGCGGAGAAGCTGCTGCCGCTGGAGCAATCGAAGCTGCAGGTGGCAAATCGACTCGCCGGAAACGCGGCGCTGAACAAGCCGGAAATCATCGATCCTGTCATCGAGCCCGCGCCGGTTCCGCCATCGGCACCGCAGGAACCGCCGAACAGCGCCGAGTCTTCGGGAGCCGCGCCGTCTGCCGCAGTGAGGGAACCGGCGACCGGGGAACAAACCGCGGCATCTCCGAAGCCCAACTCGACGCCGGAGGCGAAACCGGAAACTCCCAAGGCCAAAGCAGAATCCGCGAAA
>DASVRR010000002.1:0-2519 GCA_036388515.1 Chthoniobacteraceae bacterium
AGATCACGAATGTGAACTCGGTGCAACAAGGCAACCAGCTCGTCGTCATCAGCCCCACGGTGGTTCGTCCTCAGCAGGAACGGCTCGCCGCTCTGGTGCGGCCTAATGTGCGCCGCGTCGTGCCTCGGGAGAAAGTCAACCGCGGCTGGGCCGGCATCGCTCCCGAGCAGCGCGCTGTCTTGAAGGCGAGCATCCAAAAACAGACGCAGGGTCTGACTCCGCAGAGTGCTCCCGCCAGACCAGTGAGAGTCGCCGACCTCCAGGTCGTTCCGGAGAAAGCGGACCCGACGGCTCCTGTCTCGACCAAAGCTGCTCGCCCAGGCCGCCGCGGTCAGGCGAATGCTGCGGGAGTGCCAGCTGTCAGCGGAGATCCAGCGGCGCCAGCGGACTCAGTCCCACCAGCGCCTGCGGCTGCCGGGGCTGCAACTCCCGCTCCTGCGGGCTCACCGCGCAGAACGGCTGCGGAGCGGGCTGCGCGGTTAAAGGATCCAACTCCTAACCCCACTCCGGCTGCTGCTTCTGCGGCGGAAACGGCTCCAGCCGATCCTCGGACGGCACCCGGAAGCAACGCCACAGTGCCCGAGGCAGGCACTCCCGCTGCTCGTCGCGAAGCCGCTCGGCTTGCCCGGGAGAAGGCGGTTCAGGAACGAAAAGAACGCGCCGGTGCTGCAACGCCAGCCGAAAAGGCCGATGCCACCCCGTCCACTCCTCCAGCGGCTACGCCAGGCGAACGCCCTCGCCGTGGGCGTCCTGGGGCAGCTCCGGAGATCCCCGGAACTCCAGCAGATCCAGCCGCAGCGCCTGCGGAAAATCCAGCTGGCGCAGCTCAGGCAACGGATGCAGCGGCTCGGCGCAAGGCGAACTTGGAAGAAGCTGCAGCGCGTCGGGCCCAAGCCGGAGAGGCAGCCAAAGAGCAGGCAACGCAGCGGCAGGAAGCAGTGCGGCAGCGTGCAGCGGAGCGGCTCCAGCAACAGCAAGAGGCTGCCGCCCAGAGGAAGGCCACAGAAGTTGCCCCAGAGCGGCCAACGAATGCACCCGAACCAGCCGCGGAACGCCCGGCGCCGGTTCGGCCGCGTGGCGCGGATCCGAGCGCTGCGCGTCAGAAGGCGACCGAGGCAGCCCAGGAGCGGCAGCGGACGCAGCAGTTGAGGCAGCAAGAGGCTCCAGTTCAGCGGGAGCAACCAGTCGCCAGGCCACCCGCTGCGGAACCTCAGGTGCGTCAGAGAAACCTCGAGCAACAGGCGGTGATTCAGCAGCGCCAGGCTCAGCAAGCGGCGATGCGGGAGCGAGCAGTCCAGGCTGCGGCTGACCGCCAGCCGCAGCGTGAGGCCGCGCCTGCGGCTAGAGTGCAACGTCAAGCGCCGGAGCCGGACAACGGCGCCGCGCAAGCGCAGCTCGCAGCTCGACAAGCCGCCATGCAGCGGTCGCAGAACCAGGCTGCGGCCCGCCAGCAGCAGCAGCAAGCGCGACCCGTAGCGCAGCCTCGTCCGGCAGCGCCGGCGCCAGCACGTGGAGCGGCGGCAAGGAAAGGCGGGAAACCGCTTACTCCGGAAGAAGCTGCCGCTTTACAGCAGTGATTAAGCGGTGACTGCCGGCGCGACTCCACGCGCGGCAGTCCCGCGGCGGTTCCGGTTTTGGTCAGTTTGTTCCGTCGGAGCGGCTTCCGGGTGGACGAGCCGAGCACCAAACGGCTGCGGATCGCCGACTTGTTTGCCGCAATCCGACGGCATCGCGCCCAAGCTGTAGCGTAAAAACCCACTGGCCTAATTGATGCCTCCGTGCAACTGTCCCGACCCTTTTCATGAATCATCCTTCGACTTTCTTCCTGGCGCTCTCCGCCTCTGTTCTGCTGAGCAACTTCGTGCTGGCTGCCGATCCAGCACCAAAGAAGGGAAGTCCGACGCCGCCTTCTCGAGTCTCTCCGCCCATCGCTGCGCCGGCTGCTGAACCTGCGCCTGCTCCGGTGTCCCTTCCGGATGTCGTCGCCGTGGTGGAAGGAATGGAAATCAAAGGGCCGGAGCTGGAAGAGACATTCAACGGTTTTCTAGCCTCCCGGCAGATCCCAGCCGGTCAGCTGCCTGCTGCTGAAAAGGCTCAAGGTTACCGGATGATTTTAGACGAGATGATCAAGGAGAAGTTGATCTCCAAACGTGCTGCAGGAGTGAAGGTCACCGACGAGCAAGTCACCGACACATTTAAGAAGTTCACGGCGACTCTCGGGAGTGACGAAGAAGTGAAGAAGCAGATCGAGGCAAGCGGTCAGACGATCGAGAAGGTCCGGGAGAATATCCGCACCTCGCTTCAGCAGGATCATTGGATCGAAGCCGAGCTCGCGAAGACAGGCGGGGTGACCGACAAGGACGCGGAGGACTTCTACAAAAAGAACAGCGAGAAGTTTGTCTCTCCGGAAGAAGTCCGGGCCAGTCACATTCTTCTCCAGGTGCCTGCGGAGGCGAAGCCGGAGGTCGTCGTTGAAAAGCAAAAAGCGGCGCAGGCGATCGTGGCCCGAGTGAAGAAGG
>DASVRR010000003.1:0-4476 GCA_036388515.1 Chthoniobacteraceae bacterium
CAGTTCGACGAAATTTCCGAACGAAAGCTGGAGGTAATCCAGCGCGTATGGCCGCGCGGGATGCCGCGCAATTTGCACCCGCTGCCAGGGCGTCAGGTTGAGATAAATGTCGCGCTTCGTCTTCTCGATCTTGGTTTCCATCCGGACGACTTCCGCATCGAAGTTGATGTCGTTCGCTCGGGAATGCCGCTTCAGGTCCGCCAGCTTTTCTTCCAGTTCCACGATCGGTTTTTCGAATTCGAGCGGAGACAGTTTCATGGGCAGATTATTCGAGAGTCACAGGATTGCCGCGGCTGAGCAGCGCAGCCATTTCGCTGGCTGCTTCCGCACTGACCGCGATTCCGGAAGGAGGCTTGGAGGCACCTTTCGGATCCGATCCGGCCGGCGGTTCCGCGTAGAGCGTGCAGTGCGGCAGGCTGACGCTGATCCAGTGCGTCGCGCTGGCGTAGTTTTTGTCCGCAATGGTCACCCGATTTCCTTCGACCCACGCGATCCGCTCCACGACTTTCCCCACCTGTTTCGCCGCAGCGGCACCTTTCTTGGGCGCCTGCAGCGCCGCCGGCATTTGCTGGATCGGATATTGTTTGAAGAACTTGCCCTGGTTCAAAAGCGTGACCTTCTGCCGCTTGCGGCTGATTACCACCGAGAAGTCCGACGGCGGGAGCAGAAGCTTCTGGCCAATCCGCAACATTGTTCCTTCGAGCGCATTGGCTCGCATGATCAGTTCCACCGTGCTGTTCGTCCGCCGGGCGACGGTGTTCAAAACGTCGCCGCTCTTCACCAGATAAACCTCTTTCTCCGGAGTCGGCAGCGGCGTCAGGAAGATCGTGCTGTTGATTTCTCCCAGCGCATTTCGCGCGTCTTCCAGTTTGCTGGACTGAGGAAAGCGCTCCAGAAATTCCTCGAACGCCTTCCGCGCTTCCACGATCTGCCCTTTCTTCGCCAGGTTCGCGCACTTCTCGTAATCCGGAATCGTTGGATCCGGCGGCGCGGGAGTTGCCGGCGCGTCTTTCTCCCGCTTCAGCTCCACCTGCGGCTTCACGAAAAGATCGTACGTGTAATAGCCCGCCCCGCCGAATATCGCGCAGGCAAGGAGGAGAAGGAAAAGTGCTTTCACAGACGCGGCAGGATCACAGGATCAGAGCCTCATGGTTAGCTGATTCTGAAAAGGATGGGAAACAGGAAGAAGCGAGCGGCTGCGCGGAGCAGGCGACTGCTTTCCTAGAGCAATCCGCGATGGCGGAAATCGCCGAGATTATCCCCAGCAGATTCCTGGATGAGATCCGCGGCAAACTTCAGCAGGCAGACTTCCCAACCTTCGTCCACGCCTTCGATGATCGCGCTCAGCGGATCTTCCGCACGGTTCACCGTTTCACGAAGTCGGCCGACGACATCTTCCGCAGAGCTGTGGATGATTTGCTCGGTCACGTCGCTCTTCCGGAACTGAAAGCCATACTTCAGCACCGCGAGCTGCGGAGCATTGTCGCGCAGCCAATCGACGAATTCTTCCGCACGCTCACCGAATCCTTCGAGCAACATCCGCTGGAAGTTTCCGGGTGCGAGAATCTGGGGACGTTCCGCATGCAGATGACCGTCACGGACTCGCACCTGGTTCACGCCATCCATCAGTTCGGTGACGAGATAGAAGCGGAAACTGGTCAGGCCAAACGTCGCGATCCGGCGTTCGGGAGCGTGGAGCACCCGGGTGTTTTCGATCGCATACTGCACCGTATCCTCATTGAGCATAAAGGCGGGGAAGGTAGGGGCCGCGACGTGCGGCGCAAACTGTTTCGAGCGTGGTCGCGTCTGGTGGGGCGCGCACTTTACAAGCCCGCTCGGCGTTCCCTAGATTCGCCGCCCCTTGCAGACCACTCCGAGCACGCTCGCCATCATTGCCGGCAACGGCAACTACCCGCTCGCCATGGCCCGCGCAGCTCGCGACGCCGGCGTCCCGCGGATTGCGGCGGCTGCTTTCCAGGGAGAAACGGATCCGGCGCTCGCGGAGCTGGTGGATCAAATCGAATGGATGCGCGTCGGCCAGCTCGGGCGGATGCTCGCCTTCCTGAAAAACTCCGGCGCATCCCGCGCCGTGATGTCCGGCCAGATTCACCCGAAGCATCTCTTCGACCTCCGTCCCGATCTCAAGGCGCTGCTTTTGCTGGGGAAACTCCGAAGGCGCAACGCGGAATCGATCTTCGGGGCGATCGCGGAAGAGATGAGCAAAGTCGGCGTCGAGCTTCTGCCGGCAACGACTTACATGGAGCAACATCTCGCGGGCGTCGGCTTGATTGCCGGTCCGCGGCTGAGTCGCCGGGAGGAAGACGACGCGCGATTTGGCTTCCAGATCGCGAAGGAAACCAGCCGGCTGGACATCGGCCAAACCGTCGTCGTCAAAGCTGGAACGGTGCTCGCTGTGGAAGCTTACGAAGGAACAAACGCCGCGATGAAACGCGGCGGCGAACTCGGGCGGAAGAACGCGATCATGGTCAAAGTCTCCAAGCCGGCGCAGGACTTTCGCTTCGATGTTCCGGTGATTGGACCGCTGACCGTCGAAGCGGCGCAAGCTTCCCGAATCCGCGTGCTCGGCGTGGAAGCCGGCAAAACCTTGCTGCTCGAACGCGAGCGACTTCTGGCGCTCGCGGCGGAACATCGCGTCTCCATCTTCGGCCTCGCCGCATGAGCGTTTCTTCCGGAAGTTCAGTGGGGAAGACTTCGAGCCAGCCGCTGCGAGTTGGCGTGATCGGGATCGGGAGCATGGGGCGAAATCACGCCCGCGTTTTCTCCGAACTGCCGGACGTGGAGTTCACCGCAGTGCTCGATGATCGGCCGGAAGTCGCGAAGGAAACCGCCGCTCGTTACGGCGTCACGAGCTTCTCGAACCTCGACGATTTCTCCCAAGCCATCGACGCGGCAACCGTGGCGACGCCGACCGTCACGCACTTTGAAATCGCGCGGACTCTGCTCTCGCGCGGGAAACACGTGCTGGTGGAGAAACCGTTCACCGAAACTCCGGAACAAGCGCGCGAACTCTGCGCTTTGGCTCAGGAGCAAGGCGCGGTCTTGCAGGTCGGACACATCGAACGTTTTAATCCCGCGCTTTCCGCACTGGAAGCTCGCCTGACGAATCCGCGCTTCATCGAAGCCACGCGGCTTTCGCCTTACCCCGGAAGAAGTTTGGACGTCGGCGTGGTGCTCGACGTGATGATCCACGATCTCGAGATCATCCTGCATTTGGTGCGTTCACCTTGGGTGCAAGTGGACGCGGTCGGCGTGGCGATCTTGAGCCGTCGGGAAGACATCGCGAATGTCCGGATCCGTTTTGCCAACGGCTGCGTCGCGAACATCACCGCGAGTCGGATCAGTCAGGATAAATTGCGGAAGATCCGCGTCTTTCAGCCGGACGCTTATCTGTCGCTGGATTACCAGAAACAGGAAGGTTATCTCCTGCGTCTCGCGGCGGATGACGAAAAGGAAAGTTCGCTGCTCGGGAAGCTTCTCGGCGTCGCGACGGACTCGACAATCATCACGCAGTTTGCCGGCCGGAAGATTGTCCGCGAGTCGGTGGACATCGACAAAGGCGAACCGTTGAAGCGCGAGCTGGCGGACTTTGTCGCCTGCGCGAAAGCGGGCGCGCAGCCGAAGGTCTCCGGTCACCAGGCGACCGCCGCGCTGGAGCTTGCCCTGGAAATCACCCGGCAGATCGAAGAGAATCACGCCGGCAAAACTGCTCCGGAGTAGATGGAAACGCGCGCGGTGAAGCTTTATCTCGTCGCCGGCGAGGCGAGCGGCGACGCCCGCGGAGCGGAGCTGATGCGGGCGCTTCGGGAACAAAGTTCGGAGCTGCAATTCTTCGGCGCTGGCGGCCGCGAAATGCGCGGGCTGGCCGGTGGCGACTTCCACGATTGGGCGGATGAAGCGGTGGTCGGACTTTGGGATGTGCTGAAGAAATACGGCTACTTCCGCGCGCAGTTCCGCCGGATGCTCGGCGACCTGGAGCGGATCAATCCTGCCGCGTTAATCCTCATCGATTATCCCGGATTCAATCTCCGCCTGGCCCGCGCAGTGAAGCGCAAGCTTCCGCATGTGCGGACGATCTTTTTCATCAGCCCGCAAGTCTGGGCGTGGAACCGCGGACGCATCCCGAAGATGGCGCGTTACCTGGATCTGATGCTGTGCATCTTCCCTTTCGAAAAGGAACTCTACGAAGCCAGCGGGCTGCGCACCGTGTTCGTCGGACATCCGCTGCTCGACTCGCTAGAGAAGCGCCGACTCGCACTGACGCGCGAACCGGATCTGGTGGGACTTTTTTCCGGAAGTCGGGAGAAAGAGGTGCGCAAGATCTTCCCCGCGATGATTGAAGCGGCGTCCAGAGTGAAGCAAGCGAGACCGGGCATTCGCTTCGAGGCAGCCGCCGCGTCTCCGCAACTTGCGGAGCAAATGCGGGCACTGCTGCGCGCTTCCGGTCACCCGGATGCG
>DASVRR010000004.1:0-7819 GCA_036388515.1 Chthoniobacteraceae bacterium
CCGGGGGGCCGCCGGACACGACAGGCGGGCCGCCTGTGCTCCCCATGAATTCCCATGACTTACGTTTCGTTTGTTTCGCTATTTCGTGGTTCCCCATCTGCCGCAGCATGGGCGAAGTCTTCGTCGCATCGCGGAGCGTAAAGGCTAGGCTGCTTCCGCTCCGCGCCCGTTCATCCGCATGATTTCCCTCCACCACGTCACGCGCACCTACGCAAATTCCGGCGCCGCGCTGGACGACGTTTCGCTCCAAATTGCGGAGCACGAATTTGTTTCGATCACCGGACCGAGCGGCTGCGGCAAAAGCACGCTGATGCATCTGATCGGCGGTTTGGATTCACCGACCAGCGGGGAAGTTGTAGTTGGCGGGATTCCGCTGCACCGCGCCACGGAAGCGGAACTGACGCATTACCGGCGGCATCAGCTCGGCGTCGTGTTCCAGTTTTTCAATTTGCTCCCTACGATGTCCGTCTTCGAAAACGTCTCGTTGCCGCTTTTGCTGCAAGGCGAGCCGATGCGCACGGTGAAACCGAAAGCGGAGCAGATCATCGATCTGGTCGGGCTCGCCGATCGCGCGCGTCACTTCATGCACCAGCTCAGCGGCGGGCAACTCCAACGCACCGCGATCGCTCGCGCGCTGATCCATCAGCCGAAGGTTTTGCTGGCGGATGAACCGACCGGAAACCTTGATTCAGCCAATGCGGAACAGGTGCTCGCGCTGCTGCAAAAGATTGCTTCTCAGCGCCGGACCACCCTGTTAGTCGTCACCCACAGCGAAGACGTCGCCCGCCAGACTTCCCGCCGCATCCGCATGCGCGACGGCAAAATCCTCGATCCATGAGCACCCAATCTGAGATTCGCCAGCAGCTCCACGGCACGGCGCTCTTTGCCGAATTTTCCACCGAAGAGCTGGAGCAATTCCTCGAACTTTGCGATCTGCTGAATGCCGCGCAGGATCAGGTGATCGTGAGGCAGGATGAGTCCGGCGATTGCATGTACATCATGGCTTCCGGCTCCGCTAAAGTGGTGCATCACCAGGGCGGACGCGACATCGATCTCGCCACGCTCACGAGCGGAGATTTTTTCGGTGAGCTGGCGCTGGTGGATGAAGGTCCGCGCTCCGCCGATGTCATTGCGCTGGAAGATTGCGTGCTGCTGAAGATCACGCAGGCCGTGATTTCCGCGGTGGCCGGCGTTTATCCCACGGCGGCGTTCAAGTTCCTCATCGCCATCGGGCGCATCATGGTGGGCCGGCTGCGCAAGAGCAACCAGCGCTACGTGGACTCGCTGCTCTTCCCCATCGCGGGGAAGGATTAGCCGCAGCCCACGGCGACAAGCGGCTTGTCGGTCCGGGGCGGCTTCGCCATAAGGAGCGCCCCTTTTCTCCACCTTGTCCTCATGAGCAGCCCACAGCAGCAGCATACCCTCGCCAAAACCGCCAGCATCAGCGGTTCCTCGCTGCATACGGGTGAAAAGGTGACGCTGACTTTGCATCCGGCGCCGCCGGGACATGGGCGCAAGTTTCGCCGGATGGATCTTCCGGATGAACCGTTCATCGAAGCGAAAATCGAAAACGTGAAGACCGTCGAGCGCTCGACGACGATCGCCGAGGGGAACGTGAAGGTTCACACGGTCGAGCACATTCTCTCGGCTCTCGCCGGCATGGGCGTGGATAATGCGATCATCGAAATGGATGCGAACGAGCCGCCAATCGGTGACGGCAGCGCGCAGCCGTACGTGGAGTTGATCAAGAAGGCTGGGACGGTGGACCAAGGCGTGCCGCGGCCGGTGTATGAAGTCACGGAACCGATTCACGTTGAGACGAAAAGCGGAGCGCTGATGACGATCGTGCCCGATTCGAGCTTCCGAGTCTCTTGCACGCAAATCGGTCCGGATGGACGGTTCACCCAGTTTCACTCCAGCGAAATCACGCCCGCCATTTACGAAAAGGAGATTGCTCCCGCGCGGACCTTTGTCTTCTACGAAGACGTAAAACCGCTGATGGACAAAGGCCTGATCCAAGGCGGAAGCCTGGAAAACGCGGTGGTCGTCCGCGGCGAAAGCGTGCTGAGCAAGGAACCGCTGCGCTTTAAGAACGAGTTCGCGCGACATAAGATCCTGGACATCGTCGGCGACCTGACGCTCTTCGGCCGCGCGATCAAAGGACACATCATCGCCGTGCGTCCGGGTCACGGACCGAACACCGATCTCGCGCGCGCCATTGCCAAGCAGTTTTCGAAAACGATGTCGCTCGTCCCGCCGTCGGTGACGCCAAAAGGCGGCGATGTGCTGGAGGTGCAGGACGTGATGAAGCTTCTTCCCCATCGTTATCCATTCCTCATGGTGGATCGCATCGTCAGTCTGGAAGGCGACACCAAATGCACCGGCGTGAAGTCCGTGACGATCAACGAGCCGTATTTCCAGGGGCATTTCCCCGGACATCCGGTCATGCCGGGCGTGCTGCAGCTCGAAGCGATGGCGCAAGTCGGCAGCGTGCTTTTGCTCCGCATCGGCGAAAACGCCGGACGCATCGGTTACTTCATGAGCGCGGATTCGGTGAAGTTCCGCAAACCCGTGATGCCCGGCGACACCCTTTTTATCGAAGTGGAAATGACCTACCGGAAACGCGCGATCTGCAAGGCACGCGGCCGCTGCATCGTGAACAACGAAGTCGTCTCCGAAGCGGAAATGATGTTCGGGATCGTGGATAAGTGAACACCGCGACGATCCACCCGACGGCGATCATCGATCCGCAGGCGGAGATCGGAACGGGCTGCGAGATCGGACCGTACTGTGTGATCGGCCCGGACGTCACGCTGGGGAATGACTGCTGGCTGCAGCATCACGTCAGCCTCAGCGGACCGACCAAGATCGGAGAACGCAACCGTTTTCATTCCTTCACCGTCATCGGCCAGCAGAGCCAGGACCTGAAGTATGCAGGTGAACCGACGCACCTTGCCATCGGCGACGCGAACTGTTTTCGGGAATTTTCCACCGTGCATCGCGGCACTGCACCCGGCTCGATCACCCGCATCGGCAGCGGAGGAAACTTCCTCGCTTACAGCCACATCGCGCACGACTGCATGGTCGGCGACGGCGTGATTTTCTCGAATAACGGAACCATCGCCGGCCACGTGGAAGTCGGCGATTACGCGGTGATCGGCGGGCTGACCGCAGTCCATCAGTTCTGCCGGATCGGACGACTGGCGCTGACCGGCGGCTGCTCGAAGATCGTCCAGGACGTGCCCCCTTTTATGATCGCCGACGGCAATCCGGCGAAGGTCCGCAGTTACAATAAGGTCGGGCTCGAGAGGCACGGACTGAATGAGGAAACCATGCGCTGCGTGAAAGAAGCCTACCGACTGATTTACCGGTCGGCGTTGAATCTGCAGCAGGCCGTGGAGCAAATGCGCAGCGATCTTCCGGAGCTGCCGGAACTCAACCAGCTGATTGCTTTCATCACGAACAGTCCGCGCGGGATCATCAAGTAAGTTGCCCCTTGCCGGAACGGGAAGTTGGCGGTTACGGCTGAGTTCATGACGTCCGCGCGCTTTACAGTTCTCCAGGACGAACGACTCGCCGCGGTCCGGCCGGTCGTCGCCGAACGGATGAAAGAAGCGGCTCGGACCTATGGCCAGGGCGCGTTCGGCGAGTTCTTTGATCACGCGATGACTGCAATGCTCACCGAAGGCCTCGGACGAGCTGGAGCCGACGAAGGCACGCTTTGGTTGCTGGATGAAAGCCGCGATCATCTGGTCCCGCGGTTCAATTCCGGACCGAATGCCGCCAGCTTCGTCGGCAGCTTCCGCCAAAGCTTGCGGAGCGGGATGATCAGCATGGTGGTCGCCATGGAGCAGCCCATTTGCGAGAACGAGGTGCACCGGAATCAACAGCAGGATCCGACCTTGGACCGACAGCTCGGCGTGAGGACGAGCGCGATGCTGGCCGTGCCATTTTACTTCGTCGGCGAGCTGCGCGGAGTGATCTCCGCAGTGCAGCTCAGAGCGTCTGCGGACGAAATCGAGCCGCCCGGGTTCACTCCCGAAAACCTCCGGAACCTCCAACTGACCGCAGCCGTGCTCACCCGCTTGATTGAGTTCCAGCTGATGAGCTTCGCCTTCGGACTGGAGGATTCCTGATGGGAAGCTGGGTCACGCCGGAAGAAGCGTGGGAAGCGATTCAGCGCGGACGCGGGAAAGGCGTTCGGATCGCGGTGCTCGATTCAGGAATCGAAACCAGTCATCCCGCTTTGGCCGGCTTGAAACTGATCGATGATGTGGCTGTGGTCGAAGACGGAATGAAGCTCAAGGTGGTTCCCGGCTGTGGGCAGGATCTTTATGGGCACGGCACTGCGGTGGCCGGCATCTTGCACCGCGCCGCACCGGAGGCGGAGATCGGGAGCATTCGGGTCCTCGGAGCCGCGCTTTCGGCGCGCACCGCGATCATTCTGGAAGGCGCGCGGCAGGCAATCGATCGGGGATATCACATCCTGAACTGCAGCCTCGGCTGTGGCGTGCCGGAACACATCTTGAAATACAAAAGCTGGGTGGACGAAGCCTATCTTCGCGGCGTGCACGTCGTCGCCGCGTGCAACAATCAAGACTCCGGGCGTCCCGAGTGGCCCGGTTTTTTCACCTCGGTGCTGACGGTAAATATGGCGCGGACGGAACAGGATGGGGAAATCTTCTATCGCCCAGGACATCTCGTGGAATTTGCCGCCCGAGGCGTGGATGTGGAGGTCCCCTGGGCCGGCGGTGGGATCAAGAAAGTAACCGGAAGCAGTTTCGCCGCGCCCCGCTTAGCCGGCATGCTGGCCTGCCTGCTCTCCGAAGTGCCGCAGATCAGCCCGCTTCAAGCCAAGGCGCTTTTTCACCGGATCGCCCGTCCCTGGTCTCCCGCGATCACTGGACCCAACGAACGCTGAGCCGCAGCTCAGGCCAGTTGTCCCACACCCGACGGCTTCTCCCGGGCCATGATGATCCGCCCGGCGATCCAGCGGAGCCACTGGGGATGAACGCGGAGCATCTCGCAAACCTCCCGTCGTTCGTCCGCATCGCAGCCGCCTTTCGCAAATTTCAGCAGCCGCGTGGCTGCTTCATTGGTCGGTTGGGAAAACTCATGCCCGGAAACCTCCGCGCCCATTTGATCGAGAAAATCGATCAGGATTTTGAAGTCGTTATTCACTCAGATACTTAGACGCGCGAGTTCCTGAGTTTTGCAGAAATAGTTTTCCCCAAGCCGTCTCCTGAACTTGCCTGCGCCGCTCTATCTAACTTGCGCCTGCGCTCCTCACCGCGCGAACCCCTGCAGTTTCAGCCAGCGCTCACACTCCGCGACCCACGCCAGGCGCGGGCCACCCGCCCGCCCACCTCCCAGCCCAGCCCCATGGCCGCCTTTTTGATAAACATGGAGCTCAAACGGAACCGCCGAACGTCGCAATGCCGCGGCAAACTCCAGCGCATTTTCCACCCCGACGGCGGCGTCATCGTTCGCGTGCCAGATAAAGCAAGGCGGAGTTTGCGGCGTGACCTGTTTCTCGTTGGAAAGCGCTTCCACCAGCGCTGGATCCGGATTTTCTCCCAGCAGGTTGCGCTTTGATCCTCCGTGAGTCGCCGTGGTCATGGTGATCACCGGATAACACAAAATCCCCAAATCCGGTCGGGAGCTCTCGCGCTCGATCGGATCGGCGGCGTCTGCTTTCCCCGCATCGAAGTGGGTCAGCAAAGTCGCCGCGAGATGCCCGCCGGCACTGGAACCGATGATCCCGACCCGCTTCGGATCGAGCTTCCACTCCGCCGCGCGGCTCCGCGCCAGACGCACGGCACGGGCGGCATCCTGGAGCATCGCGGGATGGCGGTAGCCCTTGGAACCCAGACGATACTTCAAAACCAAGCCAGCAATCCCCTGCTCCGACAGCCACTCCGCGTAACCATTTCCTTCATGCGGAGCCAGCGCGCCATAACCGCCGCCCGGACAAACAATCATCGCCGCGCCCGTTGCTTTCTCCGGCGGCGGAAGAAAAGCCGTCAGCGTTGGTCGATCTTCCTCCTTCTGTCCCAAGGCTCCGGGAGCGCCTTCCGGCCAGAGAAGCACCGGATCGAGAGGTGCAGCTCGAGTGACGCTTCCGCTGGCCGCCGCGAAAATCCACGCCAGCCAAACCCCGAGACGTGCCGGTTTGAAAAAGCCGCGGGTCCTCCGCAGCAACCTTGAAGCAATCACGAGTTACGGCGCCTTTGCAAACGGCGGAATCTCCTTTGCCTCCACCTTTGGCGCCCAAACCTTCACGTCGGCGATCTTCCCCGTGTCGTCGAACGAACCAAAGCCGATCGCGCCCGTTGCGAACGTTTTATCCGTCGCCTCCATGATCGGCTTGGTCATGTCATCGAAGAAGACGCGCACCAATCCGGTGTCGGCTTTGCGTTCAATCCGCACGTGATGCCAGACTCCCAGCCCCCAGTCCACGCCTTTGCCAGCCGGCGCAGCAAACTTCACCCGCGCGGCGCCGTTCACGAGGAAGCAATTGTGCGCGTGATCGTCCGCGGCCGTCGCGAGATGCGTGTAGTAGAAATGCGCGGGATCCTGAAAACCGTAATAGAAAACCATATCCCGGTGGCCATATTCCTTCCCGGTCTGGAGGCACTTTGCTTCGAAGATGACGTCTCCAAATGATTTCCCGGCCAGCAGCGCCAGATTCACGGGCGAACGGAAAGGCGGCTTGTATTTGCTTTGAGCAGTCAGCTCGAGCGCCGGTTTCCCGCCTTCGCCGGAGACTTTCCAGACCGCCGGATCGCTGAAGACGAACTCGCTGATCGGCGCGCCTGGTTTGAAGTCGGAAGCATAGACCAGCTTGTAATCCGCGGGAACTCCCGGCGGGTTCTCCTCGGCCCGAAGGGAACCGGGCGCGAGCGAAACCGCCGTTGCAATGAGAAGGGCGGCAATCTTCATCCTGGCTCGGATCGCGTGGAACCGCTGCGGCTTAGACCGACGCGGGAACGATGAACGGGGCGCGGTACTCGCGAGTCAGCATCCGATCGGCCGCGGCGTTCCCGACGAATTTTTCGGTCTTCGGGTCCATCTTCAGGAACTCTCCCACGGTCAGCTGATCGGTTTTGAGATCGACCTGGTTTGCTTCCAGATGACCTGCCAGCCGTTCGAGCGATTCCATGCCTTCCTTGTTCCCCGTGAGCTTCTCGCGGAGAACCTCCGGCGCGGCTTTCTTCCCGAGAAGGTAGGAGATATTCCCCGTGTGGCAAAGCGCACTGGAGATATGGCCGTCGTGAATTTTCCCGTTCAGGTCCACGACTTTTCGGCTGCGGACAGCCTTGATGAAGTTGGCGTAGTGATTCTCGCTTTCCACTGAAGGCGCCTGCTTTTCGCCCGGCTTTGCGGGAGAAGATTCGATCGCTTCCCGCGCCATTGGCGGGTTGCCAAACTTGCGGATGAGCTGGCCATCCGAGCTGTAAGCAGCGGCGTTGTTGTAGTCGGGACAAACGATATAGCCGTTCTCGTATTGCACGATGACGCCGACGCTGACTCCGTGGATTTTGTCCATGGCTTTGGAGTCCTTTTTCTCCGGCAATCCGCGCACTTCGAAGATCAGCGGAGCAGCCTTGTAGTCATGGAAAACAAACATCGAGTTCGGGGTCTCGCCGTCGTCCTGATATCCCAGCCGACCGCCGACCGCGAAGACCGCCGGAGGCAATTCGCTCTCGCCGGTAAACCGCCGCGCGATGTCCATCTGGTGGATTCCTTGATTCCCGAGATCGCCGTTCCCGTAGTTCCAGACCCAATGCCAATCGTAATGAACCGGGCCAAACTTTCC
>DASVRR010000005.1:0-4595 GCA_036388515.1 Chthoniobacteraceae bacterium
CACCACCACGAGCTCGGTGCTGTTGGCGGTGACCACGTTGCCCGCGTCGATCACCCGGCGCCCCGTGCGTCCGCTGATCGGGCTTTTGATCGTGCAATAACTGAGCTGGATTTCCGCCTCGCGCACCGCGGCTTCGGCCGCGTCGGCTCCGGAGGTGGAAGACTTCGCGGTGCTCTGGAACTGATCGAGCTGCTCGCGCGCCACGGCGCCGGTCTGGCCGAGCGAAGAATAGCGCCGGGCCTGTTGCTGCGCGTTCGCCGCCTGTTCCCGCACCTGCGCCAGAGCCGCCCGGGCTTGCGCCAGCGCCACTTCGAAGGGCTTGGGATCGATGAGGAAAAGAACGTCGCCCTGCTTCACTTCCTGGCCTTCTTTGAACTCCACGGACGAGATCAATCCACTCACGCGCGGCTTGACCGAAACCGTGGCGGAAGGCCGCACGTTGCCGATGGCTCGGAGCTCGACCGGCATTTCCTTCTGAACGACCGGCGCGGCATTGACCGGAACGGCCCCGCCTCCGCCGCGGCCTGGCGCAGCACCGGTCGCCTGCTTCTTCCCGCACGCGGGGAGGAGCGAGAGAACGGCGAGGGCCGCGAAGCCGCGGAGGAACGGGAGGAGCATGGGATGAATCAAGCGACGGGCAGTCAGGTTGTCCATAGACGCTCCTTCCGGCGCTCTGTTCAGATTCGGCTGGCCTGGCACGTCGGACGCGCAGGATCTCGCTTCTCGCCGGGAAGAAGCTCGTTCTTCCGCCGGACCAAAGAAACGTGATGGCAGCCGATCTTTGCTTCTGCGATCAACACTCTTTTCTCCCCAAAATTGAAACGGTCGCGCGCCTCTCTCTTTGCTTTGCCTTTGCTCCTGACCGCGCTGCATGCCTTCGGGTTCTCCGCAGCGGCACAGGTGCCGGCGCCGGAGGCATACCGCAATCACGCCCTGACGAAAGAGGGCGACGCAGCCCGGGGCGCGAAACTTTTCCACGGCCAGGTGAAGCTGCTCTGTTCGAACTGCCACTCCGTGGACGGCAGCGCCAGCAAAGCCGGGCCGGATCTTTTTGCCGGCGGTGATGCGCTCGGGCGGCGAAATCTGATCGACGCAATCTTGCTTCCCTCCGACACGATCGCGCCGGGCTATGGCGCGATCATCGTGGAAAAGAAGACGGGAGAAGCGTTCCACGGCGTGCTGAAGCAGAGGACGGAAGCTGGATTGCAGCTGATGGGAGCAGACGGCGCGCTGATTTCCGTCGCGGCCGGGGACATCGAGGAAGAAGCGGGCAGCACGGTCTCGCTCATGCCGGAAGGACTGCACGCGAGCCTTTCGCTCCAGGAATTCACCGACCTGGTCGAATACCTCACGACCCTGCGCCAGCCGGAGTCCACGCTTGTCGCTGATCACGGGATGCCGGCGGTCATTCCCTTGCTGGGCAAGCCGATCAAGGTTTCGCCGTTCTTCAGCGGCGGCGATTTCAAGCTGCCGCGCAGCCGCGCTGAAACTGGGCTTACCGCGTTTCATCAGCTGCCCGGAAGGCCGGAGGTGTTCTTCGTCCTGCACCAGAAAGGGACGATCTGGCGGGTGGAGAAAACCGCGGGTGGGGAAGAACGCAGCGTCTTCCTCGATCTGACGCTGGAAGTATTCAGCGCGCGCGGACCGAACGGCCTGCTCGACATGGCCTTTCATCCGGAGTTTCGGGAGAACCGGAAGTATTACCTTTTCTATCAGGTGTTCGAGGAGAGCAAAGTGACCACGCACATTGTCGAGCGGCGGATGGATGAAAGCTTTCGCGGCGACTCCGGAATGCCGCCGCGCCTCATCCTGAAGATCGCCAGCGTTGCGGAAGATCACAGCGGCGGCTGTCTGCACTTTGGAAGCGACGGTTTTCTCTACCTCACGATGGGCGATACCGGTCCGCATCATGATCCGAATGGGCACGCGCAAAACCTGCAGCTTTTGCTGGGGAAAATTCTGCGCATCGATGTCAACCGGGAGGAAGCCGCGAAGGCCTACGCAATTCCGCAGGACAATCCATTCTCCAACCGACCGAACGCGCGGCCGGAGATCTGGGCTTACGGTTTCCGCAATCCGTGGCGTTTCAGCTTCGATCGGCTCAATGGCGATCTTTGGGTCGCCGATGTCGGCCAGGATCGAGTGGAAGAAGTCGCGCTGGTGCGTCGAGGCGAGAACCACGGCTGGAACGCTTACGAAGGCTTTGAGCCATTCTCGACGGAATTTCGTCAGGAAAGCCGCACCTATACGCCGCCGGTGTTTTCCTACCGGCGTAAATATGGCAACTCCATCACTGGTGGACATGTTTATCGAGGGGACAAACGGTCCTCGTTTTACGGTGTCTATCTATGCGGCGATTACACGTCGAAGCGCATCTTCGGTTTTGCTGCGGAAAAGGGCCGGCTGAAGATCGCACGGCAGATCGGCACTTTGCCGCAGAGGATTGCTTCGTTCAGCGAGGACGAAGCAGGAAATCTATATGCCGTCGGTTATGAAGGCGGAATCTACCAAATCCATTTTAGCGACGCATTTTTCGAGTAAGGCCAGTTAACACAAATCACATCCTCTATGACTCTTTCCCTGTATTCCACAACCTGGCGGCTGACTCTCGTCTGTGCGCTTGCTTCCATGGTGCTCGGAGCGGCTCGGGCGCAAACTGGACTCCAGCGTTATGAGCAGGCGGAGTTTGGAAAGACTGCCGCTGGTTTGGAGGTAAAGCTGATCACGCTTCGGAATTCTCAAGGGATGAGTGCGCAAGTGATTAGTTACGGCGCGATCATCAAAGAACTTCGGGTCCCAGATCGCGCGGGAACTTTCGGAAACGTCCTGCTGACCACCGATTCCCTGGAGAAGTTTGAGAAGGGATTCAGCGGCGCGGCCGCTGTGATCGGACGCGTGGCCAATCGGATCGCGGGTGCGCAGTTCGAGTTGGATGGCACGACGTATCGCCTCACGGCCAACGACCGAAAGAACACCATTCACGGCGGGCGGAAGGGGTTCGCCCAAGCGGTGTGGAACGTTGAGGAAACTCCGATCAAAGAGGGCGAGTCGTCGGTGAAACTCAGCTATCTCAGCAAAGATGGGGAAGAAGGCTTTCCGGGCAACCTGAAGACTGCCGTGATCTATACTCTCACCGATCGCAACGAGCTGCGTATCGATTACGAAGCCAGCACCGACCAGCCAACCATCGCGAATCTAACCAATCACGCCTATTGGAATCTGGCGGGCACCGACTCCTGTCGCGATCATATTCTGTGGATCCCAGCCGAGCGCTATACGCCGACGGATGCGGAGTTGATTCCCACGGGGGAAATCCTGCCGGTGAAAGGAACTCCGCTGGACTTCACGCAACCCACTCGCATCGGAGATCGCATCGACCAGTTCAAGCCGAAGCTGAGCGGTTACGATCATAACTATGTGCTCAGCGGAGGTGAGATCCTGAAGATGGCGGCTCGGCTGACCGAACCGACCACCGGCCGCATCATGGAAGTGCGGACTACGCAGCCGGCAGTGCAGCTTTACACCGGAAATCATCTCCGAAACGCCGCAGTTTGCCTGGAGACGCAGCATTATCCCGACGCCATCCACCACTCCAACTTTCCATCGATCGTCGTCCGCCCCGAAAAACCTTTGCGGGAAACGACGGTCTTCACATTCCTGCGGGAATGAGCGGTGGCAGTTCGTCTGCTTCAATTCAGCTGGGCCTGGCTTGGCACCGGGCGGGTCGGGCTGGCGGGATTCGAACCCGCGGCCTCTTCGTCCCGAACGAAGCGCTCTACCAAGCTGAGCCACAGCCCGTGAAGTGGCCCAAAAGCTAGCCTCCAGGAGTGTAGCGTCAAGCGAGGTTCTCCTCGGCTCGCTCGTCGCTCTCCTTGTCTGGGATGAAGCGGGCCCACTCAACGAAAATGCCCGTGTCTCGCGACACGGGCATTGAAATCTCGATCCTGATTTTCCTGTTAGAGTTCTTCGAGACCTTTGCGGATCTCTTCCTTGCTCTGGCCGAGGCGTTGCTGGAGCCGCCCGAGAAGTTCTTCCTCTTTGCCTTCGGCGAAGGCGAGATCGTCGTCCGTGAGCTGCCCGTATTTCTGCTTCAGCTTACCTTTGATCTCGTTCCAATTGCCTTTGAGATTGAGTGTTGTCATGCCTTCACTTCGCAAAACAGGACGAGTTCGGACGTAGCCCCACAGGCTGCTTAGGATGCCCGCTCGGCTTGGTTGGCGGATCTCCGCTCGACGATTTCATTCAGCGCCTGGATCAGGTGGCTCGGGTCGATCGGCTTGATCAGGTGCCGCGCAAACCCATGCGCTGCGCTGCGCTCACAGTCCTCAGCTTCGCAACATCCGCTGATGGCAATCGCGGCCACGTCTCGATGACGGCGAACGCGCTCGACCAGTTCCCAGCCATTGCCGTCCGGCAGGAGCAAGTCGGTCAGAATCACGTCGATTGGCTGCTCGCTAAAAACGTTGTAGGCGGATTCCACCGTATCCGCGATGGCGACCGTGTGTCCCTGCCGACGGAGGAGGAATGACATCGCATTGCGGGTGTCCACGTGATCTTCAACGAGGAGGATCTGGAGCGGGGCCGTGGCAGACGCA
>DASVRR010000006.1:0-7835 GCA_036388515.1 Chthoniobacteraceae bacterium
TCCCCTCGAAAATTTGCACTCCATATCCGGAGAACTTCGCGCCCTCCGCCTCGATTTTCTTCCCCTTGTCCATGCGAGCCTCTGTGAAGGAGGCGTTGGAGACCGGCGTCTCCACCACTTCGGTTCCGCCAGCCTTCAGCGCCACCGGGCGTTCACCCGCATCCAGCTGAACCACGTCCTGGCTGCCAGCCTTCCGGCCGAAAAACGCAAATTTGGCGACTCCGTTGAAATCCACTTTTCCTCCGTTGTTGACCGTCAGCTTCAAGGAGCGCTTCTGGGTTCGCGTCTCTTTTCCTTTCTCGTTTTCCTTATCGCTCTTCGAGACCTGCTCCACCTTCAGGCGAATGGGGCTGACTTGAGCGTGGAGGGCAGTGGCGGAGGCGAGCAGCACGCCGAGAATGGCAAGCGAGGGGAATTTCATGCGCGAAACCTTTCGTGATTCCGCTTCTTCCCGCAAGGCTCTTTCTCCGCAACCGACGGTTTTCTGGAGGGCTTCGCCATTGACGCCCGCATAAGCGCTGCCTTGACTCCGCGGAGTGCTCCCGCCTGCCTACGAAATCCTTTTCGCGACGTTCTCGTTCATCCTCGGTTCGGCGATTGGTTCGTTCCTCAATGTGTGCATTTATCGCATGCCATTGGATCTCTCGGTGAACGAACCGAAGCGTTCGTTTTGCCCCAGCTGCAAGTATCAGATTCCGTGGTGGCACAATTTGCCGCTCATCTCCTGGCTCTCCCTCCGCGGAAAATGCTCGAATTGCGGCTCCAAAATCTCGATTCGTTACTTCCTCGTCGAACTCCTCACCGGGCTCCTTTTTCTCTCCGTCTGGTGGCGCGTCTGGATGCATCCGCGGGCCGAATGGCACGGCCAGGGTTGGGTGCTCGCGCTTCCGTTCTGGATCCTGGTGAGCTTGCTCATCGTCGCGACCTTCATCGATTTCGAGCACTTCATTATTCCGGATGAAATCACGATCGGCGGCACCGTCGCCGGAGTTCTCCTGAGCTTCGCAATGCCGCTTTTGCACGGACAGGCGACGAATTTGGCTGGAGGACTTTGGTCGCTGATCGGCGCGGCCGCAGGCTTCGGCGCGCTGTGGCTCGTGGTGCAACTCGGGAAGCTCGCCTTTGGGCGCAAGCGGCTGTCTTTTTCCAAGCCGGAGCCGCTCACCTGGACTCGGCGGGATCAAGAGGCGGACTTCGTCATTGGGGAAGAAAAGATGCTTTGGAGCGATTTTTTCTACCGTGGAAATGAGCAGGTGCTTCTGGAATGTCCGGAGCTGGAAATCGATGGCGAGAGATTTGAAAACGCCTCGGTCCGTTGCAGCTGCGATTGGCTGCATCTTGGGGAACAAAAATGGGAGCTGGTCAAGGTGGACGCGATTCGCGGTTTGGTGCGCGAGGTGACTTTGCCGCGTGAAGCGATGGGTTTTGGTGACGTGAAATTCATCGCGGCGATCGGCGCTTTCCTCGGCTGGCAGGCTGTGGCTTTCACCGTGATGAGCGCCTCTTGCATCGGCGCGACCGTCGGAGTGCTCGGGATCCTTCTGCGGAAACGTGAATTTTCCGCCAAGATTCCGTTCGGCCCGTATTTGGCTTTGGGCGCGCTGCTCTGGATGTTCTTTGGTCCCGAGCTGGTGCGCTGGTATCTCGACTCGGTGCTCCCGCCGGTGGCTGGATAAAACCGGATCCGGAGGAAAGTCCGGGCAGCACAGGCCGCCGTCCTGTCGCGTTTGGCGGCTCGCGAACGCCGCGCGCGTGATCCGGCGCGCATGGTCCGGAGCAACACCCAACCTCAACTCCGCCGCCTTTCCGCTCGCTCCGCGAGGAAGCTTCCGGCGGGCCGCCGGAAGCAACAGGCCGGCGGCCTGTGCTCCCCAGATTCCTGCTGCGTCACTCCAGAAGGCGCGCCGGCCGGGAACCATGTTCCCGAGCGGCTCGGGAGGCGGCAACGATCGCCGGCCATTCCTGGAGCAATTCGCCGTAGCGCGCGACCAGTTCCTGCATGAACCGGCGCGCTTCAACCGGCGTCCGCCCGGATTTCAAGTCGTGGGGAATGTCGAAATCCTCTTCCGTGAGCGCTTCTCGACCGTGCCGCAGGAAATTGCGGAGATCTTCGCGCCAAAACCCCGGCGCGTCGGATTCGTCCTGCAGGAGATCCTCGAGATACCCGAGCTTTTCACTTTCGTGCTCGAGGACGTGACTCCGCAAAGCTTCCCCAAAGTCGAGGTGTGGCAGCGCCGCCAGGTCGGCGAGATGTCGCCCGAGCGCCGTCATTCGATCTGCTGTGGGAGCACGTTGCGCGGGCTCAAACTTCAGGATGATCCGGCGCAGCAAATGCGCGAACTCAAACACCACCACGCGGCATCCAGGACCGAGATCACTCGGCTGCAGGATCGATTTTCCGGAGCCCGGCTCATGTCGAATCGCCAGCGGCTGATGACCGGAAACCGCGCCGCGACAGCATTGCCAAACGGTCGCGCCAAAGATGAAGTCTTCCGCATGCAGGACGGGGAAAAATGGCGGCAGAAGTTCCCGGTGGTCGAGCCCCATCGCCATTCCGGGCGAAACGCTCGAGTCGCCGACGGAGCGAGCGGGCACCGTGCTGAGGACACTGCGACTCGCCAAGGCGGCACGATAATGCGCTTCGCTGGAAGTAAGTCGCCGCCGATTCTCCCCATCGTAGTAGAGGTAATAGCACGAACTCGGAATTCCTGGATCGCCGACGTGCCCGAGGAAAGTCGTCCGCACCGCCGCACCGCCCAGCTTCAATCGGCGGAGCAATTCGTCGCCGAGATCCGCGAGATCCAGTTCCGCCGGGCCGCTTGCATCCGGAAAGATTGCTCCCAAGTGGCGGCCGAGCAGCTCTTCATGCGCCGCGAGGAAGTCGCGCTCCTCAAACCTCGCCGCGGCCAGCGCGCTCTCCCGATCCGGAAACGTCCAGCGGGAAAACGGATCGCAATTCGAGAAGAGAGACAGCCGTGTCGGTCGAACTTCCGGAGGAGAAGTGAGCTCGCAAATCACGTCGTCATCCACGCTGCAAATCATCTCGCCCGCGCCGTGGAGCAAAAGCGCGTTGCGGTTGGCTCCACAGGTAAAGCCAGTGCGGAGTGGATCAAAGAGAGCAAACTCCACGGCGCTCGGTCGGCACTGACCTTCGCCGGAAAGAACCTGTGCAAACCGGCGTCGTTCTTCCTCACCCGAGTACCACGTGGGCTGGGAAAAACGGCGGCTCACATCCGTGGCGGCGCAGCGAAATGCCATCCGTTGCTCCGATGAGCTGGAGCCATCCGCAACGATGAGATCGGCGGTCCGACCGTGCCTTCTCAGGTTTCCGGCGAAGCTTCCCAGCGCCCGGCTGAGCAGCGGCACGCGGTCTCCTCCAGTGGGAAAGCCGATGGAGGAAATCGGTGGCGGCGCGGTTTCCTCCTGACACGGCGTTGCCCCCAAGGCGTGCACTTGTTCCCGGGAAATCAGCGCGCCAGCTTCGCGCAAACTCGGCAGCCACTGGCGCAATGCATCAAGCTGCAGCGAATGCCACCCGTGCTTGTCTGCATAGCGGTGAAGATGTTCCTCGATCGGTTTGAAACGCGCGCAGCTCATCACGAACTCGACGGCAAACGAAGGAACCGTCGCGGGCGTGCCTTCCCGCGCATAAACCACCTGCAACTCCTCGCCAGCTGAAAAAGTCAGGCAATCAGACTTCCGCCAGCTCTCGGCAGGGCTGTCCATCGGATCGATTTCCGCGGAGCTGGCTTCACCACTCTGCGTCTGCTCCATGGCCGCGGCCTCTTTGATTCGAAACAGCGACAGGAGGCCCATGAAGGCGCGATTGAACCCGGAAGCGCGGGTTGCCTTCCAGTCGCATTTCCAATTTCATCCGGAACACGCCGATGACCACGCCGAACAAAATCACCATCGTCCGGATCCTGATGATCCCGCTGTTCGTGATGATGGCGATCTACTACGGCCGCAGCGTACAGCATGGCGAGCCGCAGGATTGGCAGCGGTGGACGGCGATCGCGATCTTTGTGCTCGCGGCAGCCAGCGACGGCGTGGACGGCTACATCGCCCGCCGCTACAACCAGCGCAGCCAGCTCGGCGTGATCCTTGACCCGATCGCGGACAAAGGGCTGCTCCTCGCGGCGATCATCACGCTGAGCATCAGCGGCTGGTCCTACGAATTTCCGGTTTGGTTCCCCGTGCTCGTCGTGACCCGGGACATTGTGATCATCGCCGGCACGCTCGCGCTGCATTACCTCAACGGCTCAGTGAAGGTGAAGCCGAGCTGGATGGGGAAGAGCGCGACCGCATTGCAAATGATCGCGATCGCGCTGTGCATGCTGCAGCTGAACTTGTTCCAGCGCCCGATCGCGGTCGGCGGGTGGAAGCTGACGCTGGACTTTCTCGACGTGCCTGTTTATCTGGCGGGCCTCGCAACGCTCGCCTCGGGGGTTGGTTACGTCCTCGAAGGGATCAGCCAGTTGCACGACAAAGGTCACGGCGACGCCAGGCCCGTCTCGTAAACTTTACCTATGTCTGAACGCATCGTGGCCATCGTCGGTCGCCCCAACGTCGGCAAGTCCGCGCTCTTCAACCGCCTCGCCGGTCGCCGCATCTCGATCGTCCACGACATGCCGGGCGTGACGCGCGACCGGATCACCGCGAAGTGCAAGCTGGGGAATCAACCGTTCACGATCATTGACACCGGCGGCATCGGCGGTTCGGTGGACGCGAGCTTCACGGATCAAGTTCACCTCGAAGTGGACATCGCGGTGGAGAGCAGCGACCTGCTGCTTTTCGTCGTGGACGGACAGAGCGGGCTCACTCCAGTAGATCTGGAACTCGCGCAACAACTGCGCCGGAGCAAAAAGCCGCTGATCCTGGTGATCAACAAGATCGATCACGAGAATCACACCTCGAATGCCGCGGAATTCTCGCGCCTTGGATTTCCAAATCAACTCGCGATCAGCGCGGAGCACGATCGGGGAACATTGCCGCTGGTCTCGTGGATCGAACGCGAACTTCCGGGAGGCGCGGCTTACGTGGCACCGCCGGAAGAGCAGCACGAGCACTTCCCCACGCGCATCGCGATCGTGGGCCGGCCGAACGTCGGCAAATCGTCGCTGACCAACATGATCTTGCAAGACAAGCGGACGCTGGTGAGCCCGATCAGCGGAACCACGCGCGACGCGATCGATATTCCGTACGAGCGTCACGGCAACCGTTACGTGCTGATCGACACCGCCGGAATTCGTCCGCGCGGGAAGGTCGATAACTCGGTGGAAGTCTTCAGCGTGATGCGGAGTGAGGCGAGCATCCGCCGCGCGGATCTGTGTTGCCTGGTGATCGACGCGACCGTCGGCGTGACCGCCCAGGACAAAAAGATCGCGGGGCAAATCCAGGAAGCACGGAAGCCGTGCATCGTGGCGGTGAACAAATGGGATTTGATCAAGGAAAGGACGGAGGACAAGGAAGCGCTGACCGGGGTCTTGACCGAGATCCGGCAGGAACTGTTCTTCCTCGATTTCGCGCCCGTGATGCTGGTTTCCGCCAAAACCGGTGCGGAGATGACGCGGCTCTTCAAGACGATCGAGCGCATTCAAAAGGAAGCGAATGGTCGCATCGGGACGGGTGTGCTGAACCGGCTCTTCAAAACTGCCACGGAAGCGCAAGCCCCGCCGATGGTGAATGGGCGGCGCCTAAAGGTGCTCTTTGTGACGCAACCCGACACGAAAAAGCCCGGACCGATTCCGGTGCCGGAGTTGGTGCTCTTTGTGAACGACGAGAAGTTGCTCACGCAAACTTACCGCCGGTATTTGGAAGGCCGCATTCGCGAACATATGCCTTACACCGGGCTGCCGCTGCTCTTCCACTTCCGCGCCCGCGCACCGAGAGAGCGGAAGTAAGGACTGGGCAGGAAGGAAGGTTTAGGGTTCGGTAAATCTGTGCCGTATCCAGGAGGGTTTGCGTCGGCAATCAAGGACGGCATGGACTGGGACTTCGCCTTCAGCGAGTTCGTAGTAGATCCGGAAAGGAAAACGTTGGGAAAGTGCCCGATGTAAGCCGAAAACCTTCTGGTGTATTCCGGCGTAGATGCTGAGGGAGTCAACGTCCGAGAAAATCGAGTCGAGAAAGTAGTTACCCAAGCCGTCTGACTGCACTTCGTAGAAGTCATAGGCTGCGAGTAAATCCTGCTGGGCCGCTCAAGGATCCGCAGCTTCACGTGAGCCGCTGCCGGATCTCCAGCTTGGCCGCTTCCCAACTGATCACCCGTTCCTCTCCCGATTCCAGCCGCTGCCGGTGTTCGTCCAGAATTTCGCGGTGCCACTCGGGGGAAGACAGCGCGTCAGGTGTGCGGCTCAGGTCATCCCAAAGGGCCTCCAGCAGCTCCAATTTGGAGTGAAGAGTCATCTCCTGAAGAGGAACGTCGAATGCCATTTCCGCACCGTAGCCATTCTTCGCCTCAAGTTCCAGTCTTCGGCCAATGGTGCCACCGCTCAAAAAGAAAAAGGACGCTCCGTGGCGGGAGCGTCCTTCTCAGACCGATGCGCAGCGCAATCAGCGCATCAGCAAAACTGCGCGCGAGCGTTTGATCTCGCGGTTGATCTTCCGGTGGAAATGGGCGGGCATTCCGGTGACCCGACGCGGCAAAATCTTTCCGCTCTCCGTGACGAAACGCTTGAGGATGTCGGGGTTTTTGTAATCGATCGCTTCGAGAGCGATGTCGATGCGCCGCCGCGGCATCGAGCGGTTGGCCTTGCGGAAATTGGTGCGGCGTTGCGGAGTTTTCGGCTGCATAAGACGGTCGGTTTACTTGGTTTCCCGGTGCAGCGTATGCCGCTTCAAGTTGGGATTATACTTTTTCTTTTCGAGCCGGTTCGGAGTGTTCGGGCTCTTTTTGTTCCGCGACGAGATGTAGCGGGAGACAGGTTTGCCCAGAGCTTTCGCCTCCGTGCATTCGAGAATGATGAAATCGCGGGCCATGTTGAGTTTATTCCTTGGAGTCGGTGACCGGTTCTTCTTCTTCTTCTTTTTCTCCCGGCTCTTCGTCGGTCAGACCGAAGAGTGAGGTGACCGGCACGCGGGTGCGGCTGACTTTGTTTTGCTTTTCGAGCTGCGACTGGCACTCGACGGTGTAGCGGGCAAAAGGAAGCGCTTCAAGCCTGGCGTGCGCGATCGGTTTGCCGGACATTTCACAGACTCCGTAGCTGCCGAGTTCCGTCCGCTTGAGTGCTTCCTCGATCTCATAAAGCGCATCCTGTTCCTGCGAGAGCAGGCTCAAGGCAAAGTCGCGATCGTAAGCGTCGCTGCCGGCGTCGGCCTGATGCATCCCGAAGGCGCTGGCCTCGCTGCCTTCCGCCCGTGAGCGGAGGTTGTCCTTGGCCACGCCGGCCATTGCATCGAGCATGGAATCGCGGAGTTGCAGCAAACGCTCGCGTTGTTTCCGGAGGAAAGGAGACAGATGCGAGTCGTCAAACATCCCGTTCTTCAGCGGCGCAACCTTCGGAGCCACCTTGGCGGGAGCTGGCTTGGCGTCCCCGTTCACCACCTTGGCACCCTTTGCCTCTTTCGCGGCGGGAGCAGGAGCAACGCTCTTGGCCGGGCTGGACTTGGCCGGTTTCGCGGGGGTTTTCTCGGGTTTGGCTTTGGGCATAAGACTAGGGGAGACGATGCTAAAACGGCTTTCGCGGGGAAAAATTGAGGCGCGTTAGATACGGGCTTTCCACCGTGCACGCAAGGGTAATTCGGAACAATCTTGGACCGCCGAACCGCTGAGCGGACGCGCCGATTTCCCAGAGAGAAAGGCTCAGGAACTCGCGCTGGAGTAGCGTCGGAGC
>DASVRR010000007.1:0-4129 GCA_036388515.1 Chthoniobacteraceae bacterium
CGCCGAGCGGAAACTCACCGCCGTGCTGGCTTTGCTGGAGGCGCAACCATCCGCGCTGAGTGCCGACCTTCTTCCCCAGCTGCACGAGCTGGCCAGGAGCGAGCAAGGCTTCCAGCCACTCGCGGCCTTGCTGGAAAAACTCGTCGCGCAGGATTCCACGAATCCGGAACTCACGCTCGCGCTGACCAAAGTGCTCGGCGAATCCGCCGCGAACGAACTCGCCGCCGGCCGAACGGAACCCGCGCTCACCTTGCTCCGGCGTGCTCACGAGCTGCGGCCGGAGCGATTTGCCGCCGTGCGCGACTTGGCGACATTGCAGATCCAGCTGAAAACGCCGAAGCGCGCGATCGAAGTGCTGGAGAGGTTTTTGGCGACGCCAGCGCCTCCGGCGGAACTCGAAGCCGCGCGGGAACTGCTGGCCCGGGCGCGCGGCAGCGGGAAGCTCTGAGCTTTACAGCGCAGGCGAGTCGTGGCATCTGCTCAGCCGTGCGCCGAAATTCCCCCTTCCTGCTGCTGGCTGCCGGCATTTTGCTGAGCGGCTGTGCGGCTTCGCCGGAAAAGCAAATCGCCCGGATGGAAGGAGTCGCGGTGAAGGAAAACAGCCGCCTGACGGAAGAGCGGAGGATGCGCGCGATGACTTACGGCGAGGCCACGTCGAAGCGTGGTGCGGAAGTGATCCAATACGATCCGACCAAGAAGTTCGAAGCGAACCGCTCGGGGATCGGAACGGCGCGGACGCACGGGACTGGAGGCGCGCGGGTGAAGGACTTCCGCTACGAACAAAAGGCGCGCACGGGGAATTTCCTGACGCGCGCGTTTGCGTCGAAGAGCAATCGCGCCGCAGATCGCACCTTTGCCGCGGGCGCGGCGAACACCGGGAGTCGCTCCGAGATTCCCAACAAAGACGAGCAAGTGGGGCAGAAAACGGCCACCACGAAACGGCTTTGGGACGGGGAAAAAGTCGCCGCAACGGAAGATGCTTACGACGGCGGACGGCGGTATCTCGGACCGGAAAGCCGGAAGCTAAACCACGCGATCAGCGCGACGGAAATGGCGGATTGGAGGAGCGGCGGCGCGACGGAGTCGGTGAGCTATGAGGGCAGTTCCGTCGAGCGGATGGGCAGCCTCAAGCAGCTCTCGGTGGAAGATGTCCGGGAGTTGTTGAACACGAATAAATAAGGCCCGCCGGCTCGGCGGAAACGAGGTGGTTGGTGGGAACGCCGCGCGTGCTCGTGAGTTGTTTTCATGCTCGCCAGAGCCGCGCGCCTCTCTTTATCCCATTGCTCCCCAGCAATATGCAGTCTCCGGAAGCACAGCTCGAAATCCTC
The DNA here is from genome assembly GCA_036388515.1 of Chthoniobacteraceae bacterium. Lineage (GTDB taxonomy): Bacteria > Verrucomicrobiota > Verrucomicrobiia > Chthoniobacterales > Chthoniobacteraceae > Chthoniobacter. Next base: position 1,329 of record DASVRR010000007.1, read on the forward strand.
AAACGAGGATCGGCCCAGATCATCTCAGAGGCCGAGCTCCTCACCAAGCTGCGCCGCGGCCAGCCGCTGAACATCAAGCTCGGCGTCGATCCGACCGCGCCGGATATTCACCTGGGATTCACGGTCGCGCTGAGCAAGCTGCGGCAGTTTCAAGATCTCGGACACAATGCGATCCTGATCATCGGCGATTTCACGGCGATGATCGGCGATCCTTCCGGAAGATCGAAGACGCGGCCCCAACTTACGCACGATCAGGTGATGGAAAATGCGCGGAGTTTCCAGCAACAAGCGTTCAAGATCCTGGACCCAAAGCGCACGCGGACGGTCTTCAACGGCGAGTGGTTTGAGATCATGACCTTCGAGCAAGTGATGCGCCTCAATGGCCGGGTCACGCTCCAGCAGATGTTGCAGCGGGAAGACTTCAAAGGACGGGTGGAGCGCGGTGAGGCGGTGCACTTGCACGAGATCCAATATCCGATCATGCAAGGCTGGGATTCGGTGAAAGTGCGCGCCGATGTGGAGATCGGCGGCACCGATCAGTTGTTTAATATTTTGGTCGGACGCGATCTCCAGCGGGAAGAAAACCAGGAGCAGCAAGTCGTATTTTTGCTCCCGTTGCTGGAGGGCCTGGACGGCGTGCAGAAGATGTCGAAAAGCCTCGGCAATTATGTCGGAGTGAATGAAGCGCCGGGCGAAATGTTCGGGAAGCTGATGAGCATCAGCGACGAGCTGATGGCGCGCTACTATCTGCTCCTGCTGACGGAGGAAATGCCGGCGATTCATCCGATGGAAGCCAAGAAGCAACTGGCCTTCCGGATCGTCGAGCGGTACCACTCAACCGAAGCGGCGCAGGGCGCGCTGGAAGAATTCGGAGCGCGCTTCAGCAAGCGTGATCTGGACAAAATCGAGCTGCCGACGCTGACCTTGAACGGCGCGACTCTCGACCTGATTTCGCTGGTCATCGCCGGCTACGAACAGGGTTTTCAGCTGAAGAAAAGCCGCAGCGATGCACGGCGTCTGGTGGAACAAGGCAGCGTGCAGGTGAACGGGGAAAAAGTCACCGACCCGAAAGTCACGCCCGAGCTGAAAACCGGCGATGTGTTGCGGCTGGACAAAACGCGTGCGGTGCGGATCGCTTGAAGCGCATCACCATTCACACGGACGGCGGGTGCGAAGGAAACCCCGGCCCGGGCGGTTGGGCCGCGGTCTTGAACTACGAACGCCGGCTGAAGGAAGTCTCCGGCGGTGAACCGGCGACGACGAACAACCGCATGGAGCTGCAGGCGGCGATCGGCGCACTGCAAGCGCTGAAGACGCCGTGTGAAATCGAGTTTCACACCGACTCGGTTTATCTCCGGTCGGGGATCACGAAGTGGCTGGCGAGCTGGAAGGCGCGTGGCTGGATGACCGCCGGCAAACAACCGGTGAAGAACGCCGATCTCTGGCGTGCGCTGGACGAAGCGGCGCGCGGGCACCGAATCGATTGGCGCTGGGTGAAGGGCCACAGCGGACAGGCAGAGAACGAGCGTTGCGACCGTCTCGCTGCGGCGGAGATCGAGAAGATCCGGAAGCGCTTCACGCGGGCAGAATTGCGCGCCTTGGTGGACGCCTTCCAGTCCACGCGAGATCCCGCACCAGCTCCGTCGCTCTTTGGGTAAACCGCGGTGAATCCCGGGCTGACGCGCGCTTGCTTCGACCCCAAACCCAAGCCTCAGGGAGTGTGCTAGAGTCGCGCATGACGAAGGATCACGACGTTGAAACTGGTGGGGAACAATCGGCGGCCACGCCGGCAAGCGCGGACCTCAAGACAGCTGCGGAGGCACTGGAGAAAGCAGACGTGGCGCTCGGAAGTCGGCTCGCCAGTGAGCGCGAGAAGCCGGCAATTCGGATGGCAGGAAAGGCCGGGAAGATTGGCGATCAGGAACCGCTGTATGCGGTGGGAGCTTTGTTGCTGGTGTGCGGAGTGGTGACGCGGAGGGAGCCTTGGGCAAAGCTCGGCCTGACCGTGCTCGCCGGAGTCGCGGCAGCGGATGCAGGGAAAACTCTCACGAAGCGGCTGGTGAAGCGGACGCGCCCGCATGTGTTGCTCGATGAAGGACGCTACCGGACGGGCAAAGACGGCTCCGAGGACAAGGATGAACAATCATTCCCCTCGGGACACGTGGCCGGCAGTGTCGCGGCTGCTCGCTCGGTGACCCGGATCTTTCCGGAGGCAACTCCGTGGCCCGGACTTGCGGCAGCAGCGATCGGGGTGACGCGGGTGCTCAAGGGTTCGCACTGGCCGCTGGATGTCGCCGCGGGCGCGTTCATCGGCCTCGTGGCGGAAGCGGTGATGAGTTTCTTCCTGGAGCTAATCTGGGGAACGAAGCCACTTCGAAGCGCGCGGCGGCGTCTGTTTTGCTGATCTCGCGGTGATGCATCAGCGAACTGGAACCGAACGGTAGTTGAGGATTCCATTCGCGTCATGCGACGCGGTGAGGCGGTTTTGGCGGGGTGGTGATTCAAGGTTCGCGGCTGATGCCCAAGTGCAACTTGGAAACAGGAGAAATACCTCCGTGAGAATCGGCCGCTATTCGCTGCGGAGCGCCGCGACTCCGCTGCCGCGGAGGGCAAGCCTGGTCGCCAGCCAGGTCCAGAAAAGGCAACCGGCAGCGAGCGCTACGAGCAATACGGCCGTCTCGCGTGCGGGGAAGCCGCCCGTTTTCTGCACCAAGTTTGGCCAGACGGCGACCAGCGCGCTGATTGTGCCGATGAGCAAAGCGGCCGCGATCAGCCAGCGATGCTCGGCGAAGACCAACTGT
>DASVRR010000008.1:0-10380 GCA_036388515.1 Chthoniobacteraceae bacterium
CGCAGCGAATTTTGTCCTGGTGAAACGGCAGCAGATTCAAGTCGAGCTAGAGTGCGCCTTCCGATCAGCGGCTGGGCGCAGCGGTTTCGCGAACAATCGCTCCGTGCGCTTCGCTGAGGATAAGCACCGCCAGCCGCTCCACTTCACCCAGCTCTCCGGGAGCAAGCATCGCGTAGTCGAGGCCTGTCGCGCCGCCCGCATCGATGGGACGCGGCAGCGGCATCGGAGGAATCCCGATCTTCTCGCTGCTGTTCAGGCTGGCGTAGTCGAACTTTCCGCGCAGATCGGTGTAGCCGTCTTTGAAGAAGCGGACGCTGCCGTTCTTCAAGCGCGCATAGACTTTCACGTATGCTTTCGGGATCGGCTTGCCGTTTGCCTGATCGCGGACCTCCAGGCGGCCGTAGTTCTCCGCCAGATTTAAGGTGAAGCTATTCGCGTGATACGGCTGCGCCTTGCGCTGACCCGCGCCGAGAATCTCGACGAGCACGTTCGCCCTCGCGAAAGCTTCCGGCAGCGGAATCTCCAGCTTTTCCTGAGCGGCAGTGATGGGCTGCCGATCGCTGCGACCCGGCTTGATGATCGAGAATCGTCCGGCGTCTTGCGTCACGAACGGACTCGCGCTGAAGAGGAACTCGGGATCCATCAAGTAGTAGTTGATCGTTACTTCCCGCAGGTTGCGCGAAGTGAGCGTAATCGTCCGGTTCTCGACCTTGAAGTCGAACGACGGCTCCGTGCCGGCAAGGCTCGCCTGTTGCGTTTCGCGGATCGTCGGATCGCCGCTCGGCGTAGGCTTCGGAGCCGGGGGAAGAATGCGTTGCACCTCGGCCGTGGCTTCCGCGAGCGCGGTTTGATCCGGAGCTGGAGCGGCTTGCAAGGCGCTGAGCTTTTCCTGAGCGGTCGCCAGTTGCGCGGTAAGCACTTCCTGCTCCGGAGGGCGTGTCGTCCTGCCTTCCGCCTCGTCCGCCTGGGCAACGACTTCCGCAAAGAGTTTGCGCCAGCGCTCCACCGGGAAGTTCGCGTGGCTCGCAGCGATCTCGCGCGCGACTGCCGGTTGTTCCTCATAGAGCGCCGCGTAGCAGCGGAAGTAATCATGCTGCAGGCGCGTCGGCAGCGACTCCGGGTCGATCGCCTTGAAGCGGGCGAGCGCTTCCTCCACGCGATCCTGGAGGAAAAGATAATAGACCACGCTCATCGAATCGACCGCGTCCGGAGTCGGCTTATGCGCGAGCGTCTGGAGCAAGGATTGATATTGCCCGCGGAAGATCGGATTCGGAATTTTGTGTTCCGCACCGATCCGGTGCGCACGCTGATTGACCAGTGGGGAATACTCCAGATGCTCGTAAGCGCGCCGCTCGATCGGATCGATGAGGATCAACTTCGAGGCGAGGAACGGCCCGCATTCCGCGATGAAATCATCCCGATGCCGGAGCCATTCGCGCAAGGTTGGCGCGTCATTGTGGACGAACGCATAGCGATAGATCGGCTCGCTCCAGAGGTGATTCTTCGCCAGCAGCGCGGTGATCTTCCGGAAGAAATCCGCGCTCTTCCGGACGCGCCAGGCGACGCGCTCAAAGTCGAGCCGCGCGAGGTTGTTCTTCTCCAGAAAGGTGAACAACTCGGCGTCGGTGCCGTATTGCGAGATGTAATCCCAAGTCGTTTTGTCCACCTGCGAGAGTTGCTGGACGACCTTGAAGAGGAACGGTTTCGCGGCTCCGGCAGCACGTTCGTCATGCGAAACCGTGACCGGATAATGCAGGAAAGGCACCGCGCCGGGGACGGGGAAGTAAAAGCAATAGTCGAAGGTTTGCGTGGTGTAGGCGCCGAGTTGAAGCCGCCGACTTTCGGTGGCTTTGCTCCCGCGCACCGGCAAAGCGCCGCGCGGAATTTGCAGCAGCAGCTCCAGCTTGCGCGGAGTCGAGCTGGGATTCGTCACGACGATGCGCGCGCCGTAAACCACGCCGCTGAGAAACTCTTCGCTGACGTATTTGTCGGACGTTTCGTTCCCCTCTTGCTGCGACGGATCATCGAGCCGGAAGAAGTTCTGGCTGACCAGGAGCTCGGGCGCGTTTTGGCTCGAGCTGCCGAGCGCTTGTTGATTCGCCGGTTTGATCTGCTTGTGGAAAGCCAGGAGCGGGCTGGCCGCGGTGAGAGTGAAAGCGCCCGCGTCGGCCCGCGTGGTGTGCTTGCCTGCTTCGAACGGAAGATCGAGCACCGCCAGAGCGAGGACGATTTCCGTGAAGTTGCCGCTCGCCTCCGCCACGTTTTCGCTCAGGAAAGGCGCCTTGCCGTCCCAAGCTGCGAAGTCGCGCCAGAAGGCATTGATCTTCACCAGCTCGGCATTCTGCTGCGCGAGCGGTAGCTGATGGTAATTGTTCTCGGCCCATTCCTTGGTCGGCCCGAGCTCGCGGAAATACTGGCGCACCTCCGCACGCAACGCCTTGGCCCTTTCTGCCGGAACCCCAGCTCCAGCAGAAAAGAAGGCCAGGCCAGCGTCTTCCAGCCCCTCATTGCCGGAGCCGAACCGGTTGCCCTTTTTGTCTTCGCCCAGGCGCTCGCCAGAAGAAACGGAGTCCGTAGCCCAACCGCCGGATCGATTACCCGCTATGACTCGGCTTGCTGGCATCTGTTTGGCGGGCGCTGAAAGCGGCGCGTCACTGGCTCCTTCCAGCCCGGGAATCGATGGTGCTGGCGCGTTTTTCTGCTCCTCCAAGAGCGACTTCTTCAGCTCGTCGCTTTCTCCCAAACCTCGCGCGCGGAGAGCCGTCTCGAAGAGCTGATCCAGCCGCGTCATGTCCGGAGGAAGCATTTCCCAAAGCTCCCGAAGATGCCGAGCCGTCGTCGCAGCTTGCTCCGGAATCTTCCGCCCGAGCAGGCTGCGCTCCGCCACATTCAGCCGCGCAAAAGCCCACGGCTCCAGATAAGACGCGAGATCTGACCCGAGCAGATAGTCGTCCATGAAGGTGCGATCTTTTTTGTTCGCGAGATAAGGCTGCACGACTTGCGCAAAGAACGCGGGATCCTTCCGGCTGAGGAAGAAGTGCAACTCGTGACAGGCAAACTCCGAATACTTCGCCCGCTTCTCCGCATCGGTGAGCTTCGGCCATTGCAGGAGGAAGCTGAAGGTGGCGAGCTTCGGATCCTTGTTCAGGGTGGAAAAAAGCGCATAGATCGAGCCGAGCGAGTCGTAGGTTTCCAGCTCGGAAGTGACGAGATCCGCGAGGGTCAAAGTTTCCCCATTCCGGAGCACCGACACCTGCCGCTTTTGAGTGAACGGCTTCGCTGGATCGAGTCCGCGGGCGAGCCGCAAATCCTGAAACTGCGTGGCTGCCTCCGGCAATGCCACGGTGCGCCAGGCGGCGCTGGTCAAATCCTCCGCATAGAGCTGGAGATACTGCCGATCGCCGAGCGCGTTGCGTTCGATCCGGATCAGTCCGGTGGCGTCCGGAACAAGATTGAAAAGCGTCGGAGCGGCGGCGGCGAGGAAGTCGAGGTTCGACCCGGGAAACGCTGCCATCGCCACCATCGAAGGCTGCTGGAGCTCGTCTTTTGGAGCTGCCTTTTGCCTGGCCTCCCGATCACCGCGCGCACGGCTCAGCGACTCGGATCGCGCCATCTCTTGCGCGGCGAGATCGGTCGAGCGGACTTCCCATGGATTCAGCAGCAAACCTGGTCGCGGCAGCATATTGCCGGGGAAGATCTTCGAGTAGCGTCGCTCCAGGATGTAGCGGTATTCGTCCCCGATCGCGCGCCCGGCGGCGAAGAGATTGGGGCGGCGCGCGGACTCACCGAGCGCCGGTTCCAGGCGCTGGAACGAGCCGAGATCCGAGAGTCTCCGCTGCTCCGGAATAAACCGCGCCGCGGCCAGATGCAGCCGGGTCAACGGGTTGGTGTTGCGCAACTGCACGAGCAGCGCGTCGCCTTCCGCCCGCACGGATTCGATCTGCACGGGCGGAGCATTGCGGAGCTGCAACTGGCGGTTCGCCGAGAGCAGCCAACCGCTCATCGGTGCGCCCGCGGTGACCCGCACGGTGATCTCCTTTTTCTCCTCGCGGAGGAGCAAAGAGTAATCTCCGGGAGAAAGACCTTTGATCACGAGGGATCCTTCGGCGAGCGAGAGCGCCGCGAAATGATCTTTCACAAACGTGTTCTCGCGCCGTTCGAGGAGCGAAACTTGTTCCGGAAGAAGCCGGCCACCCGCCGCGACCCAAGGCACCCGGAGGACCTCACCGGCTTTGACGTGCAACGAATCGGAGCGCGTCGCGCCGTCCCGGTCCAAAGTCCAGTCGCGCTCGCGGCCATTGGGGAGGGAAACCTTCACCTGCTCGATCCCGGCGAGCGGCCCGAGCACCGCGCGACCTTTTGCATCCGAGCTCAGCTGGACTTCCACCTCGTTGCTGAAATCCAGGTTCTTAAACCGAAAGCTCAGCACCTGATCCGGCAGCGGTTCGCCGTTCTTCCCCAGCAGCTCAAAAACGTAATTGTTCCCGAAGCGGTTCAGTTGCCCATCCGCGACCAGCGCTTCCTTGTCGATGCCGTTGATCTGAAAGCTGTCCGACGCTGTGAGGTCCTGTTTGCTTCCACCGGCGCTGAGGTTTTCGATCTTCCCCGTGAGCGCGACGGCGACGGAAGCGACCCGCTCCGGCACCGGAACGGTGTGGGTGAAAACGCGGCCCGCTTCGAGCTTCACCGGCTGGATTTCCTGCACCGTGGAAACGCCGTCGAGTGTGGTGGTGGTGAGCGTGATCTTCGGTTCTTGCAGCAGCTCCAACGCGAGGTGCGCATCGCCGAGCAAAAGGTTGGTGCGGACCGCGAGCGTCGCATTGCGGCGGGCGAGAAGTTGCTCGCGCTCGAGGTGGAACTGCACGTCCAGCCGGTATCTTTCAGAGCGATGTTCGAATTCCGTCAGCGTCGCGAAGCTGCCTTCCGCATCCGCCAGGATGATCGGTTTTCTTCCGGGCTGATTGGTGAACGGCACGACGATGAAGCCGGTTTTCTCGTCCGTCACAAAGCGGCGGCCATCGAGCCAAACCGCGGCACCTTTTAGCGGCTGGAAAGTTTCGTCCAGCACCTGGAGCATTTCGCCCGCGGGTCCAGTCTGCTGCAGCAGATGGAGCTGTCCCTTGCGCACCAGCGAACGGCTGCTCTTGCCGCCGCCGATGAACTCGATGACCCACGCGCCGCGCTTCCCTTTTAGCTCCGGAAACTCAAAGATCCGCGGCACGCGCCGGAACGGACTCCGCAATGCGGGATCGGCGGAAAAATCATGCGTGGTTTCCTGGTTGGCGATCAGGCCATCGAGGTTCACGTCGGTGTTGAGCTGACGCTTTTGGGTGAGGAAGAAGGAGAGCGTGTTCACCTCGTAAACCTTCACGATGAGCTTCGGCACGTTCTTGATCAGCAGGTCCAGGTTCACGTCTTCCGCAGGTGCGGTGAAGAGCGGATTTGCTGCGGAGAAGTCCACATCGACGCGATCCTTCAGCGCCTGAAAAGCGGTGGGCGTGAGGATTGAGGCCCATTGCTCCGCATTGCCGATGCCGTTGACGATCTTCGCTTCGGCGAAGATCGGCTTGAGGTAAGTATCCCGCAGCCAAACGGCCCACGGCTCCCACGATTGCTCATCGCGGAGCAAGCGGAGCAGAAACTCACGGACCAGCCATTCGTCGCTGCCGATCGGCGGAAGCTTCCGGAGTGTCTCACCAAAGTCGGCGTTCAGATCAACCGGATGGCGCGCGAGTTCCGGCTGATCCACGTAGCGCGGATTCACGTACGGCATCCGCCGCGGAAGCTTCAGGTATTCGATGAAGCGCGCCTTGTCGTAAACGCCGCGAGTGCGGTCGTGCTGGAGCCGCTGGAAAAGAATCTGCGCCTTCAGCGTGTTGAAAGCCGGCGGCAGCTTGCCGACATAAGCCCACGCGCGGTCGAGCCAGGCCTCACGTTCCGCCGGATCGTACTCCGCGTCGGCATCGGCGCCGGGGAGAAGCTTCTTCAGTCGCGCGAGGACAAAGCTCTGCTGCTCGGCCAGCGCCGGAATGCGTCGCGCGAGTTCATCCATTTGCTCCGGAAGAAGCAGCGCGTGGATCGGCAGCTCGCCAAACGCGCGACTTTCGCGCAGCGCGAGTTGTTGGGCGAGAAGATCCACCAAGCCCGGAAGATCAGGCCGCTTGAGACGCGCCAGAAGTGCTCGGATTTGTCCTGGTCGCAGCGCGACTTTCTCCCGCACCAACGCCTCCAGCGCCGCATCGGAAAATGCTTCCAGGCTGTCTCCTTGATCCAACGCACGCTGGCGAAAAACATTGCGGTCGATCAGCCCGGACGGAAGCGCCGTCGGGAGTTCCGGTTTGCGATCCCGCGCCTCCTGTTCGTGCGAGAGATCGGGACTCAGCCGCTGCCGGAGGAACTCCAGCGTCGCCTGCGGATTGGCGTCGTAGCTGAGCAGCGCGGCGCGGTTTTCGATGATTCGCCGACGAGCCGAGTCTGGAAAACGCTGCGCCCAGGTCTCCAGCGTGCTTTTCAGTTTCGCCGCCTGGCTGGTGTTCTGGAAATGGAGCGCGTGATAAAAGTAGAAGTCTTCGCTGCCGGGGATGAGTTCGCCGAGCACCACCTCGCGATTCGGCGCGAGGGCAAACTTCTCGATGAAACCAATTTCATTGGCGCCGTGGAGCAAGCTGATGGGGAGGATCAGGAGGAAGAGGAGAATCCGGAGGTTCATAAAGCGGCTGGTTTGGGGCGGGGGAAAAATTCGAGGCGAGTGTGCCCCGCGTCGGTGAGACGACGCAACGGGCAGTTTGTGAGAGTTGCGTTGGCTATCACTGAGACGGCTCGGGAGCCTCGATTCTTAGCGGGCGTCCAAAAAGTCGTCACAGCAAAGAAAACGTCCGCAGATTGCGCCGATTAACGCAGAATTTCCGGAGTCGCCGTCTGCTTGTCTGCGGAAATCTGCGTCATCTGCGGACAAAAGACTTTCCGACGCGCTCTTGAAGAGGATGGGGATCATCGGGGCGGCTGATTCCGGCCCACGAATCAGGCGAACCCGAACGCAGCTTTCCGTGCCTGCTTTCCTGATCCACTCCGCAGCCGTTTAGCGCAACGGATGAAGTGGCGAATCAGGAAGGCCGGAACTCAGGAAAAGAGGTCTTCGCGTGCGTGTTTTGGGTTTCGGGTGGAGCACGCGGCTGAACTGACGTTTCCAGCGGGCCGCCGCTGTTCCTGGGGCTGTGCTGCGGCCGGGGGAAATCTGTTTTCATCCGGCGGGCTGGCGGTGCTTTTCGGGGCTTGCGTTGAAGGGAGTTGGCAAGATTCCGCCCGACGATTATTGCTGGGCCGGTATCGGCGACGCTCGGTTGCCGTTCCTCTTCCCCATGATTTTTTCCCGTCCTCTTTGTCTCCTGCTCGCGCTTTGTCTCAGCGGTTGTTTTGAACCCTACAAAAAGGCCGATGCGGCGGATCGCCAGCCGCTGAAAAATATGGCGGGAGACACCAACTTCCTGGCCTTTGTCGGCCGGCTGCGGGCGGCGGTGCGGAAGAAAGATCTGCCGATGCTTTCCTCGATGATGACTGCCGATTTCGGCTACACCGAGGACGCTTCCGCCGAACCCGGCGTGCAGGTTTTCACCTACTGGGATCAAAACAATCTCTGGCCGGTGCTCGCCGACCTTTTGTCCGAGCAGTTCGCGCCGATGGATTTGTATATGGTCTCGCCGCCGCGCTTTGTGACGGACCAAAACTACCAGGGTCCGCGCTGCGGCATGCGCATGGAAATGGGCAGCTGGAAGTTCGCTTATTTCCTGGCGGCACCGACTCCGCAGTGATGCCGCTGGATCCTCTGGCGCTGGGTCTTCCGCATCGGGAGCCGTTTATTTTTGTGGATGAAGTGCTCGCGCACGAGCCGGGCCTGAAGGCGGTTTGCCGGAAGACGTTTGGCTCGGAGGAGCCGTTTTTCCGTGGGCATTTTCCGGGCGATCCTTTGGTTCCCGGAGTGATTCTGGCGGAAGCTTTGGCGCAGGCGGCGGGACTTGCGGCTGCGCGCGAGGGCGGAAGCTTCCGGCTTTCCGCGATCAAGGGGATGAAGTTTCTCGCGGCGGTTCGTCCGGAGGAGGCGATTACTTTGACCGCGCGGAAGACCGCCAGCGTCGGCGGCCTGTGGCAGTTCGAAGTCGAGGCGCGGGTGAGCGATCGGATCGTCGCTCAAGGCGCGGTCGTCTTGAGCGAAAGCTGAGCGGCGTCGTCGACGGAGCGGGACGCTTAAAGAGATTGGAGGGCATCGCGCCGTCGATGCTGCGGGGGGCCGACCGGCCGCGGAAGCGACGGCGCGCTTCCCTCCAACTCTTCGCCTAACGCGGCTGGCTGGCGCTGCGGAAAGGCGTGATCGGAGTGACGCGCGGGCGACTCCGGGGCGGCTCGGTCGTTGCGGCAGGTTCGGTGATGGTGACGACCGGCTTCGGCGGATGACGAAGATCGTAGATTTCTCCCCAGTCACCGCGCGCGATGGGGAGCATCTCGACCTTCCACGGTTCGGTGGAATCCGGATAATGCTCGCGCTCTTCCGCGCCCCAGAAGAGATACCGCAGGCCAAGCTTTTGCGCGTGGGTTTGCCAGCCGTCATCCCCATTCATCAGCGCCTCCAGCGTGGGAGTGATCCGGTCGGCAGGAAGCCCATGACTCCAGGTATGTCCGGGATAACCGAGCGCGACTTTTCTCCCCACGAGGAGCAACGGATGATTGAAAGTCGGATACGCGGCGAAGCGTTCGCCGACGGGAAGCGCGGCGACTGCTTTCTCCACGCCATCGAGCACGCTGCGTCGGGCGATTTCGTGGCCGGTGTGTTTGCCGTCGAGCCCGCCGATCAGCGAGGCAAAGCCGGAGCCGAAGAGCAGGAACGCCGCGACGCCGCGTTGCCAGAGCGGGCGCGCGGCGAGGAGTTCGTTCCACGCCAGCGGGACCAGCGCGAGATAAGACCAGAGCATGATCTTGGTGTTGTCCCATTCCCAGGGAGCGAACTTCACAAAACAGCAAAGCAGGAAAATGAAGAGCGCCGGGAAGTAGAGCGCGCGCGGCCAGGTCGCGCGCGGATTTTTCCACAAACGCCAGCCGAGCAGGACGATCAGCGGAATGACAAAGCCGAAGTTCATCGGCCAGAAGAGCAGGGCGGAGTTCACCGTCGGTACGCCGGGCAAATGCTCCTCGCACCACTTCAGCCAGAGGGCGTCGTCCCACATCCAGCCAGGTTTCCAGCCGATGACGCTCGCGCCGCGCAGCCGATCGGTGACCAGGAGCACCAGCGCGGTTGCGGGCGCGAGCGAGTATCCGACGAGCCCGAGCAGCTCTCGTCGGGCCGGAGCGTGCAGCACAAACCAGCCGGCGAGGAGCAGCGAAAAGAAGATGAACGAGTGGAGGTGAAAGAGCGGCAGCGAAGCGTAGAGCAGCACTTCGCCCCACAGCGGAAGGCGCCAACGATCTTCCGCTGCATTGAAGAACCGCGCGCGCCAACTCGAGAGCAGCAGCAAGCCAGCGGGCAGCGCAAAGAGCAGCCCGCGCTGAGTGATGAAGATCGAGAGGAACAGATTCTTCCAGGCAAGGTCGGCCTGAAAGTCCGCGAACTGCCAGGTCACGAAGACCGCGAATCCCGCGAGTCCGCCGTTCGCCAGAAGAGCCAGGAGCGCGACGCTGCGGCCCCAATGCCAGAGGGCAAATCCAGTCAAAGTCGCGCCGATCACGCCGACCCAAATCAAGCCGCGAAGCGGATCGACGCCGAGCGAAACCAGCAGCGAGTTGAAGAAATCCACGCCGATCGGATAAGTCAGCGCACCGCCGGTGAAGATGGGATTCTCCGGCCAAAAACGAACGCCGCTCGCGAGGTTCCGGAGGTAAGTGAGATGCAGCGAAAGGTCTCCGAGATTATTTGGGGAGAGGACTTTGATCGCGTCGCCGTCGGTGAAGACCAGCCAGAAGAATGCGCGCGCGGAAAACAGGGCGAAGAGGAAGATCACGGCCCATTCCCAGGCGCTCGGGCGGAGCTGCGGACTTGGGGATTCACTCCGCTGTTGCCACAACGACCAGGCGCCCACCGCGACTCCGCCACAGACGGCGGCCAGCGCGATGCCGGAGCTCAGTCCGCCGCGTGCAAAAGCCAGGAGGAGCGCGATCAAAACGCTGCTGCTGCAGGCGTAGAGCAGTGCGGCAACGACGTTCACGGAGTCTCCTCCGCAGGCGCTTTCGGGACAGTCGTGGAGTCAAACTCCGGCTGCCTTCCAGCAAAGAACCAGGAGAAAGTCGCGGCGCGGAAATAGAGCGTCTGGACCGCGCCAGAATTTCCGCGCAGCGTCATTTTCTCCCGATAGTAAAGGCCGGTGAGCGAGCGTTCGACGGCTTCCACATATTCTT
>DASVRR010000009.1:0-1892 GCA_036388515.1 Chthoniobacteraceae bacterium
CGGATTACCTGAAAGCAATCTGGAACGTGATCAACTGGACGCAGGCCGAGAAGAACTTCTCCGCGGCTTCGTAGGCAGCGTCAGCAAAATCCTTCAGCCCGGCGCGATCTTCCTGATCGCGCCGGGCTTTTTGCTGCATCGAACTTCCGCGCGGGTTTCTCCGGCGGAACCGCAGATTGCCAAGCTGTTGGTTGAACTGCCGAATCATCCGGATCGAACTGCTTTTCCTGTCTTCCTGATGCAATTCCGACCGGTCGGCGCCAGAGGCCGCGGAATAAATTAGGAAAACAGGAAAGCAGGAAAGGATGTGGCCGACGCGGCACGCGAGTCACTTGCTCCATCCGGAAACCTTCGGTCCAACTGGAAGCTCCGGCGCCACTCGGCACTTGTATCTTTCCCCCGCGCGCGGAGAATCGCGCCTCTTTTTCCCGAAGCTCATGTCCAAGCCAAAAGTCCTCGTTGCCGATCCTGTCTCTGAACGCGGTATTGCCGAGTTGTCCGAAGGCGGGTTGCTGGACGTGACCGTGAAAACCGGGCTCAAGGAAGAGCAACTGCTGGAGATCATCGGGGAGTTTTCCGGGCTGGTGGTGCGCAGCCAGACCAAGGTCAACGCGCGCGTGATCGAAGCCGCCACGAAGCTCAAGGCCGTCGGCCGTGCCGGAGTCGGCGTGGATAATGTGGATGTCGATGCCGCGACGAAGCGTGGCATCATCGTGATGAACACGCCGGCGGGAAACACCATCTCGACCGCCGAACACGCGTTCTCCTTGATGATGTCGATCGCGCGGAAGATTCCCGCGGCGGATGCCTCGATGAAGGCCGGCAAATGGGACCGCAAAAGTTTCGAAGGCGTGGAGCTTTACAGCAAGACGCTGGCGATCCTCGGCATGGGCCGCATCGGGACCGAAGTCGCGCGGCGAGCGATCGCGTTCGGGATGCGCGTGCTGGCTTACGATCCGTATCTTTCGCCGAGCCGCGCGCGTTCGCTCCAGGTGGATCTGGTGGAGAATCTCGATGACATCGTTCCCGAAGCGGACTTCATCACGATGCACATGCCGCTCACCGCGGAGACGAAAGACATGCTGGATCAACGCCGCCTCGGCCGATCCAGGAAAGGCGTGCGCATTGTGAACTGCGCGCGCGGAGGCTTGATCAATGAGGCGGCTCTCGCGGCAGCTCTGACCAGCGGCCAGGTGGCGGCGGCCGCTCTGGATGTGTTTGAAGTCGAGCCATTGCCCGCGGATTCGCCGCTGCGCACCGCGCCGAATCTCGTCCTCACGCCGCACCTCGGTGCATCCACGGCGGAAGCCCAGGAGAGCGTCGGGATCGAAGTCGCGCAGCAGATCCGCGCGGCTTTGCTCCAAGGCGAAGTGCGCAACGCGGTGAACATGCCAAGCATCGACGCCAAGACGCTCGCGATCATCGGTCCGCATCTCGCAATGGGAGAAAAACTCGGGCTCTTCCTCTCGCAAATCGCCGCGAAACGCTGCGACAGCTTGAACATCAACTTCCACGGCAAGATCAACGAAGTGGACACCACCGCCATCACTCGCGCGGTGCTCACCGGGTTCTTCCGCGCGGCTGGCGGCGGCGAGGTGAATGCGGTCAACGCGCCCGCTTTTGCCGAGACGCTCGGGCTGAAAGTCACCGAGTCGCGCGAGAGCACGTCGAGCGATTTTGCGGAGTTAATCGAGCTCACCGCGACCGGCGAGAATGGCTGGACGTCTGTCGCCGGAACCTTCTTCGGGACCAATCCGCGGATCGTCAAAATCAACGGGCGCCATGTGGAAGCAAAGCCAGAGGGCGTGATCTTCCTCCTCGAAAACCGGGATCGTCCGGGGATCGTCGGACACGTCGGCACCTTGATGGGGAAACATCAGGTGAACATCGCC
>DASVRR010000010.1:0-3598 GCA_036388515.1 Chthoniobacteraceae bacterium
CGCTGCGCACGGCTTTTCCTTCCGGAAGAAAACCGCGGCGTCAGAGTTGCGCCCGGCGGGAAGACATCCGGCGATTCAAAGATATGAACGAAACATCGAATCCTGCGGCTGAAGCTGGAACTCCTGAGAACAAAAGTCTGCACGTGCGCCTGCTCGGTGAACGTTGGATCGTGGAGAGCGAAGAAGGTTCCAGCTTGGGCGAAGCGGCCGATCGCGACGCGGCGATCGCGGTCGCTCGGAAAGTGGCGGGAACGGAAAAGGCGAGCAGCATCGCGGTGCATTCCGAAGGCGGCGAACTCGAAACGACGCTGGACGTTTAAAGCATCTGCAAAGCGGCGGCTGGAGGGCATCGCGCCGTCGATGCCGAGGCGCGGAGCAAGCCACGGAAGCTTCCCTCCAGTGAACGCTTCATCCAGACAAACAAAAAGAGCGGGAACCGAAGTTCCCGCTCTCTTTTATCTCGCAGCTGTTTGCTGCTTACTTTCCGTCGCGATCGGAGTCGCCGGGAATCGCCCGCTCGACGCGATCCCAAGCGGCGCGCGTGGCGTGCTTGGCCTTATCCCAGCCGAGCCGTGAACTCCCACGGTCGCGATTGTAGCGCGTGGCCAGGTCGGGCTCCGCAGCATCGAACGACCGGCCAGCGGCGCGGTGCTCGGCGAAGCTGCTGTAGCCGGTCCGATAAGCCGGGGCGTAATCTTCGTAGCTGTAATCTTTTTCGAAGTACGACTCGTTGCGGTGGGCATCGCGCCAGTGCGCATCTTCAGCGGTGGGATCAATGGCTTCGGCCACACCCTTGCCGGCGTAACCGCCAGCGACGGAACCGACAACCGCTCCGACGACCGCTCCGACTGGACCACCCACGGCCATTCCGACTGCCGCGCCAGCGGTGCCAGCGCCTGCTGCACCGAGGCCGGTACCGACCGGATGTGAACCGGGCGCGCCGGTGATTGGATCTGGATTCGTATCTTTTTCGTTAGGGGTATCGCTCATGAACACCAATCGCAGACCGCCGCGGTAACTGGACGTAAAATCATCGATCCGGTTCCCCGCAAACCGCGGAGGTTTCCTCCGGAGTCGCGACCGCATTCCCGCCCGACCATCCCGCCTTCGGCTCGCGAAGCTTCCCGAAATGAAGACCATTTTCTTCCTGATCTGCGCGCTCACCATTCGCTCGATGTCGGCGAACGAAGGCTTCGTCCCGCTCTTCAATGGCCGTGATCTTTCCGGCTGGAAGATTCCGGAAGGCGACAAAGGTCACTGGCGCGTGGTCGATGGAGCGATCGACTACGACGCGCGCAGCGAAGCTCCCGCCAGCAAAGATCTGTGGACCGAGCGGAGCTTCCGGGACTTTACGCTGCGGCTGGAATGGCGGATCAAACAGACCACCGGCCTTTTCCCAATGCCCGTGGTTTTGCCAGATGGAACCGAAAAGCTGGGAGCCGATGGCAAGCCAATCGTCCAACTGCGGGAGAACGCCGACTCCGGCATTTACCTGCGCGGATTCCATAAAACGCAGGTGAACATCTGGTGCTGGCCGATTGGCTCGGGCGAAGTTTACGGCGTCCGCACCGACGAATCGTTGCCACGCGCGACCCGAGCTGCGGTGACTCCGAAAGAGCGCGCGGACCGCCCGGTCGGGGAGTGGAACCAATTCGAAATCACCCTTCGCGGCGATCGACTCACTGTCGTCCTGAATGGGCGCACGGTGATCGAGAACGCGCAGCTGCCGGGCATTCCGGAGGAAGGGCCGCTGGGACTCCAGCATCACGGCGGCTATGAAAACGGCAAGTATCTCCCGGCTTCCAGCGTGGTCCAGTTCCGGAAGATCGCGATTCAGGAACTGCGTTGAGGCTGCTCGGGCGTTACTCCGGCGGACGATCCTGCACGCAGCGGAAGCCGGTGTTCTGAAGCGTCGCGGTGACCGGCAGCTTGTGCCGTGCACTCGGCCGATACTCGAGGTTTGGCTGATCACCGGAAGTCCACGCACCGCCTCGGACCACCTTGGAAATTGCTGGCGCGGAGCCAGCGGATTCATCGTCGGGGCCTTGCGGATTGCGACGCGCTTTCCACTCCGGATTCCGCGCGAGTCGAGCGTAGGTGTCCGGCTGATACCAGTCCGCAGTGAACTCCCAGACGTTGCCGGCCATGTCGAACAAACCGTAATTATTTGCGGGGAAACTTCCCACCGGCGCGAGCTTTGGGAATCCATCCTGATCCAGCTGTTCTTCCGGAAAACGCCCCTGCCAGACGTTCGCCATCCACTTGCCCCGAAGCGTCTTCTCCGCACCCCAGATGAACTCCTGGGCGACTAACGCACCGCGCGCGGCGTATTCCCATTCCGCTTCCGTCGGCAGCCGTTTGCCCGCCCATTTGCAGTAGGCGCTGGCATCTTCAAAACTCACGTGCACCACCGGATGCTGCGCGCGACCTTGCAGATTGGAACCGGGACCTTCCGGATGCTTCCAGTTTGCCCCCGGAAGATGGACCCAAGTGTCACCGCCTCCGCTGGAGTCAATCCTCACGCAAGCCGAACCAGGCGGTTTTGCCTCCGGACCAAGGCCCGGCCGCTCTGCGGTGGTGACATACTTGGTGGCGTTCACAAACTTTTCCCACTGCGCATTGGTCACCTCGTATTTATCCATCCAGAATCCGTCCACCCGCACGTCGTGCAGCGGCAGTTCATCCGGCAAAGCACCGGCACCGATCCCGCCCATCGTAAACTTCCCCGGCGGAATCCAGACCATCGAGCTGTGATAGCGCGCGTTGGCGACGCGAGTCAGATTTTTTTCCCGCTCGATCCTCCACGCTTCCTTGAAGACAAAGAACGTCGTGATCCCGATCAGTCCGAAAAAGAACGTCAGCATGATCAAAGTCGCGCGCGCGGCTGGGGACAATTTGAAGAACCAGAAAGTGGATTTGCTCACGTTCGGGAAACTTGTGCAGCCGCATCCTGCGATGCAAGAACCAGCTGGTGGCGGGCATCAGGAAAATAGCTGCTCATTACACGTGCATTTTCCGTGACCGCCGAATGAGATGCAGCATGAACAACAGCATCTTCTACATCATTGGCGTCATCGTCGTCATCGTCGTTATCCTGAAAGTCCTCGGTCTATTCTAAGCAGTGCGCGCCAGGCGGCGCGCCATCGCGAATCACTCGTTTACCGGAATCCGAACGAGCTTGGTTCAGTAAAGCAAATGGCCGGACCGCTGCTCCGAAGCGAGCTGGGGTCCGGCTATTTTGCTGGAGCAAAGATCACACACACCGGCGAACCCACCGTCGCGGATTGATCCGTGGCGGTGAGTTTGCCGGTGTCGGGATCAATCTTCAAAACCGCGATCCGGTGATCGCTTTGTCCGGCAGCAATCAACCAGCGACCGCTCGGGTCGATGGCAAATCCGCGCGGAACTTTCACTTGTGCGGGAGCATTCTCGAGCCACGTGAGAGTGCCATCGGCGGCGACGGAATAAACCGCGATGCTGTCGTGCCCGCGGGCTGAAACGTAGAGCCAACGCCCGGTCGGATGGAGGAAGATTTCGGCGAGCGAGGCACCTTTGCGTTCGGCTCCTTCGGGAATCGCCGGCAGGGTTGCGAGCGGTG
>DASVRR010000011.1:0-12284 GCA_036388515.1 Chthoniobacteraceae bacterium
GTTCACATTCGTGATCTGCACGTTGTTGTTGGTGATCCGGTTATTGATCACAGTGATGTTGTTGTTCTGGACCAACTTCAGCGCGGGAATGGGCCGTTCGACGTAGCGATTCACCTCCACATAATCGGGGCCGCCGTTGAAGATCACCGCCCGATCTTCGTTGTAGGTGATGTTGGTGATGTTGACGGTTTTGTTGATGATCACAACGTTCTCTGAACGCCGGACCAGCACGGAGCGGAGCACCGGTGCGCCGAAGTCGCGGACCCGGCAGAAGCTGTAGTTTGATGGGCCGATGTCATACTCGGTGTCCACCCAAACGCTGATCCCGCGCTCGCGGCGATATTCAGCTTGTGGAGGAAGCGGCGCCCAGCCGACATGCTCATCGCTCCGACGCCAGGAAACCCAAGCTGGACCCCATTCGTAATCGGGCACCCAGCACCAGCCTTCGTCATCCACATTCACCCAACGCCCGTAATGATAGACGATGCCGCCGAAATTTTCGTAGCTCACCCAAGTCCAGCCGGCGTCCGTGTAAGACCAGTAACCGTCGGAATAGGGCGACCAATCCGCTTCCACATTGCTCGGACGCCAGCAATATCCGTAATCCGCAACTTCGAGCCATTCACCGTGGGGAGAAAGTGAATCATAGAAAAAGTCGAAGGACACTTCGAGCGCTCGAGCAGGCCGCGGCACGGCAACCGTCAGCAGTGCAGCAAGCACGAGGAGGAGCAAGGATCTTGGTTTCATAGAGGAATGGGCGATGAGACTGTGCAGGGAAGACTTCAATTCAGACAAACTTTCTCCGCAGAAAAGGAGCGGGCGGTTCCGGAAGGGATCGCTGGAGTTCAACGACGGAAATCGTGCAACCTTCTTCGATCGGTTGCTTTTCGCTCCCCGCGCGCGGGTGAAACCTTCATCATCCGCGCGTGAAAACGTCGCCCGCACCAAACGCACTGTTTGCCTTTCGGCTCCTGATCTGGGCCGCGGTTGCTCTCCTCCCCGCCTGCGCCTCCACGAAGATCCCGCGGAACACGATCTCGGCGTCGGATGCAGAAGCACAGTCGCTTCTCGCCGCATCCCAACGCGCACATGGGAGTGCGGCCTTCTCTTCGATTCGTGACCTCAACATGCGCTACGCAACCAAATGGGGCGGGCTTGCTCCACGTTTCCATCCGGACCTTTTCGATCGACGTTTTTCCCGGGAGTCGGAGGACGCATTCGATCTGGTGTCAGGCACCTCGGCGCAGCTCATGAAAGGTCCGGGCGGACGGAAGTTCGTGTTCCGCGCGCCGGGACGGGTCTCGGCCTGGCACAACGGACAGGCAGTCGAATCCGAAGCCGTCCGGCGCGGATCCGCAGTCGCGGCGGACCTCACCAGGATGCTTCTGCTCGGGCCGCTTTTCTTCCAGCGCACCGTGATCGCTTTTCCTCCGGAAGAAAAAACCAGCCGCGTTGCGGACGCGGAGTGCGACGTGATCCTCGCCCTGCTTCAGCCAGGGCTCGGGCTCTCGGATGAAGATCGAGTGCTCCTTTCCATCGACCGCAAAACCAATCGGCTGCGCCGCCTCCGGACGACTCTGAACGGGCTCGCTGATGGCCCGGGAAAGGAGCTCGAGATCACCTTCGGCGCGTGGGGTGAGCGGAGCGGCGTCTGGTGGGCGACAGAATATGACGAGCGGATCAACGCCCCCTGGAACTTGCACGCGCGGCATTGGCGCTTGCTCGACCTCAAAGCCAACAAAGGTTTTGCTCCCCGCGCACCGGAACTCTTTGGGGAAGCTGCTCGCGCGGCGGTTTCTGCTGGAAGCCCCGACTGATCACTAAACGCACGATCCAGTCAGCCGCTCACAAGGGCGCTGATCCCATTGTCCGGGGTGTTTGCTGCGGATGCACGACCACTTGCCCGATCTTGCGTGGACTCCACCCGGCTGGTCAGTTAAGCGCATGGTGACCGCATGAATCTGCCCAATCAGCTGACCATCGCCCGCTTCTTTCTGACTGGGATTTTCGTCACCGTTCTCTCCTCAGAATGGCGTTTTGCCCATGTCGCGGGCCTGGCGATCTTCATCGTCGCCGGGGTCACCGATTACCTCGATGGGCACCTCGCCCGGGAGCGGAATCTCGTCACGGATTTCGGCCGGTTGATGGATCCGCTCGCCGACAAAATCATGATGGCCGCTGCTTTCATTTGCCTGGTCCCGCGGCAGGCGTTTCCCGCCTGGGTGGCAGTGATTATCATCAGCCGGGAGTTCCTGATCACTGGCCTCCGGCTGCTCGCCGCGAGCAAAGGAGTCATTCTTCCTGCAGATCAGCTCGGGAAGCACAAGACGGTCTGGCAAATCGTCACCGTCTGCTTCTTTTTGCTGTTACTGGCGCTGGCGGAACTCGAACAGGCCGGGTTTCTCACCGGCCTTTACTGGTGGGCTCACGCTTGGAACTACGGCGGAGCGGCACTGATCGCTTTTGCCTTGGTGCTGACCCTCTACTCCGGCCTCGGTTACCTCTGGAAGAACCGAGCGCTGATCTCAGCGGAGTAACTTTGCTTACTGCCGGACGATGACCTGATCGCCGGGAAGAAGCCGGGGATCCTTCGCTGGGTCTCGTTCCAGCTGACGCCCGTCAAATAGCTGGGTCTGCTTCTCGCGAATCAGGCGAATCCCCTTGTATGTTGCAAAATCGGTGAGCCCTCCTGCAATCTGAATGGCGGACATCAAAGTCAAATCTGGAGTCCACTGCATGCGCTGCGGTTGGCGGACGCCACCGCCGATCGAGATGAACCGGATGTTTTGCACCAGATTGATGTTCACTGCCGGATTGGAAAAATACCTTTCCGCAACCAGCCGTGACTGAATCGCCCGCTCCAGCTGAGGTGGAGTCAATCCCACGGCCCGGACTTCCTTGAGCAGCGGGAGGTTTACGGAACCTTCCTGACTAACCGTGAACTGCGAGTTGAAGTCCTGAGCAAACTCCGGCGGAACACCGCCCAGCCGCATTTCGAAGATGTCGCCCGGGCGGATGGTAGCCAGTCCTTGAGCCGGAGCCGCCTGAGGAGGAAGCGCTGCTTGGGCAAAAGCCAGTGTTTGGAAGCCGACCAAGGCCGCGAGCAGGACAGAGGGAAGTCGGTTCATAATCTAGTAGTCTCCTGCGTCGTGGCGCGGGCGAGTCGTGGAAGCTGCTGCGGCCGGAGTCCGGGTGGATTCGCGCTTCGGCGTTTCCGCCTTGGGCGCGTAGTAATCGTTGTAATTGTTGTAGTAGGAGTAACCCTCGTCGTGCTTCGAATCGACGTTGTTCAACACCACGCCGATCAGCTTCCCGCCGACGTTGATGACCGCCTGTTTCACTCGCTGGAGCATGGCGCGTGGGAATCGGCGATGCTGCACGACCATGATGCACATATCGACCTCACTCGCGAGCACGGAGCCATCGCTGATCCCCAAAATCGGAGGCGAATCGAAGAAGACCAAGTCATACTGACTCTTCAGCTTCCGGACCAGATCCGTCATCCGCTGGCTGTTTAGAATGCCGACTTCGTCCGCTGGGAACTGTCCGCTGGGGATGAACGAAAGATTGTCGATCTTGCTCGTCGTGACGATCTCCTCCAGATCGGCATTGCCCTTGAGATAATCACTCAGACCGAACGAGTTATCCACGTCGAAGAACCGGTGCTGCGAAGGCCGGCGCAAGTCGGCATCAACCACGAGGACGTTGTAGCCGCCTTTTGCGCAGGTGAACGCAAGGTTGTTTAACGTCGTCGATTTTCCTTCCCCAGGACCGCCACTGACCATCGTGAAGGTGTTCGCTTCCCGGTTCGGTTTGTTGAACTCCACATTCGCTCGGAGGATCCGATAGGACTCCGCGTCGGCGGTGTCGCCGGCTGTTTTGATCAGCGTGGAGACGTTCTTCGGAATTACCGCGAGCACCGGGATCTGGAGGAATCGCTCGACGTCGTCCAGGGTCTTCACGCTGGTATCGAGATACTCGATGAAGAACGCGAGACCGACGCCTACACCGATTCCAACGATTGCCGCGAGCGCCATATAGGCTGGCACGTTGGGCTTTGCTGGAGCCTGCGAGACTTCCGCGCGCTGCCAGATTTTGGCTGGGTTTTGCGTGATCCCGATCTTCACCCGCTCAGCGGCCAGCGTGAGTTCCGCTTGTTCCATGACCTTCCGAGCCTGGATGTAACGGTTCTTTGCTCCAGTGTATTCCAGCAAGCGCGTTTTCTGCTCGATCTGCAACTTGCTGGAGTTGTTGAGGAGGGTCTGCAACTCTTCCAGACGATTCCGTTCAATCAGAAGTGACGTGGCCTGCGTTCTCCGGATGCTATCCAGCTGATCGCTGAGAATCTTCTCGTAAACACTCTTCTGCGCCCGGAGAGAAACGACCCGCGGGTGGCGCTCGAGCAGTCCCGAGTTGAGGAGGCGCGCCTCTTCCGAAAGCGCATCCTGAAACAGTGGAAGATTTTTGAGCACTGTTTGATCCTCGATTTTGATCGTGCGCAAAACCTGCATCAGCTCTTCCGGCTTCAGCTTGTCGATTTGCTCCAATTGGACCGCGAGCTGGCTCACGAGCGACCGCTGCTCGTTCACCTTCGTCACATCCTGGCCCATCATCTGATCTTCCCGGGCCGCCACGAGAGACGAGTAGTTATCCGGATCGGGATCATTGATCCCGTCGCGAGCCCGAATCTCCGCTGCCAAACCAGCCGCATCTTCCACGATTTTCCGTTGTTTCCGGACCTCTTCGTCGAGCTGGGCAAGGCTCTTGTTGACGCTTTGCTCCAGCTCACTGATCCGCTTTTCCTGGTAAACGTTCGCGATGGTATTCGCGATGACGGCGGCCTGATTTTTGTCCGTGTGGTAAACTCCGATCTCGATCAACCCAGTGTTCCGCACCTCCTGGAGCTTCATCGACTTCCGCAGCTTGTAGAAGACCTGCTGCTGAGTCATCAGCGGAGCCCCGGGAGGAGTGAAATTCTTGATCAAATCCAGCCGATCAATCACCGGATGAAGAATCTCGGTCTTCTGCAGGATCTGGAACTGCGTCGCCACAAACTGTGGGTTGTAGGAACGCTGCGACTGCCCTCCATAAACTTGAACTGGGCCGGAGTTGTCCTCCTTCACCTCCATGGAAACCGTGGAGAGATACTCCCGCGGGAGAAAGTAAGTCGTGACGCCCGCGGTCACCATCACCAGGAAAAATGCCAGGAGGATCAGCCCCAGACGCACTTTGATGACGCGCCAGTAGTCAAGAAAGTGCAGTTTAACCTCGCTAGATTCGTTCATAAAAAGACAGGGGAGAGTGGGGCTGGAGGATAGCTCGAAAGCAGCGAACCGCAAACGCGAAGCGCTATTTTCATCCGCGCCCGGCGATGTTCCGCCCTAAAACGAGTAATTTGCCGTCAGGAAAATTCGATTGCGGAAGTAGTCACTTTCACCCGGATCCACAAAAGCAGCCGTGTAGTTGTAGGTAAAGTTAAACGACCAGGCGCGGTTCAATGTGTATTCCAGATTGAAGTTTGTATCCAGCGTGCTCTCGATGGTTTCGGTGTCAGCAACATCGTTCGTCGTAATTCGGTGAATGCCCGCAAGACCCAGACTTCCCCGGACTCTGGGTGAAAAGAAATGGGTCACTGTGACGCCGGATCGCAGCCCGAGAACCTCCGAGTTGGCATCTCCCGGTTCTTCAAATCCAAAGCGGTTGCTCCACTGCAGCACGCTGGCGCGGCCGAGTTGATAGGTCAGAGCACTCTCCAGATAAGGAGCCAGACTCGACTCACCGGTCTCTTCAAAAACACGCACCGATCCGCCCATCCGAATCGTCGCGGCCGCCCGCCGCGTCAGTCGCAGATCAATGCCGCCCAAGGCGAAATAACTGTGCGAGTCAATCGTCGGCGCTTGCTCGTAGCGGATCAGATTGTAGCGGCCTTCGACGACAGCCGTCAGTTTTGCCGACCAAAGATAGCGGAATTCAGTTCCAAAGCCGGTTTGAAAGTAGTTGCCCGACTGCGACGGCTTATCGACGAAGTTCAGCGAGTTGTAGGTCAGGCTGCTGACCGTCGAAAAGCGCGGCGTCCAACGATAGCTCACGTCTGCCTTGCTGTTGACGTTCAGATAGCTGCCGCTGCCCGTACGAATCGGCGTATTGATCAGCGTGACGTCCGGCTGAGAAAGGTAAGCCGCGCTAACGCTGGCCGTGAACTGCAGGCGCGGGGTCAGCCTTCGCAGATAGATCAGCGCGAGGCTGCCGTTGTAATCGGACTTTTTCCCCGGCCGGTTCCAGTAATAGTCGGCGTTTGCGTTGAGATCGAAGGTGAAGAGACTTCGGCGCGTGGCGGATTGAGCTTCAAAAGTCACACTTCCCCGGCTGATTGCACTTACCTGGCGCTTGGGTTTTGGCACCCCGGGAATCACGATGTCCTCGAACTCCGGCTCCTGACCGGGGATCAGGATCGTCCGCGTCCGTGGCTGCCGCGGCGCGGGAGCAATCGGGCCGATTCGCTGCGGCCGCGCCGGTTCCTCGACGGGGACGGTGACCAGCTGGTCGGGCGTTCCTTCCGTGACCTGCACCCGCACCACCTGCTCCGGAATCTCCTGCGGATGCGTCGGCGTTTGGAAGACGTTGTCATCGAAGCCGATCGCGGTGCTGATCCGGGTATCGAAGGTCGGCCGGGAGAGCCGGCCTTCGCCGGAAACAAAGAGCTGCGGCGCCTGGCCGTACCCGCGGGAGACAGAATAGGTCGCCGGCGCTTCGCTCGAACCCGCCGGAGTTCCGCCAGCCGGAGGTTCGCTGCCGAACGCAGAAGCCGGTGCGCCTGTGGAAGGCGCCGGAGCTGGGCTCGTTGTCGCCGGAGCGGATGAACTCGGACCGAACGGGCTGCTGCCACTTGGAGCACCAAAGGAAGAACTCGCGCCGCCAAAGGGACTGCCACCCGTGGAGGGAGCCGCTTGTCCTGAAGCCGCACCTGCTCCGGTCGATCCAGCCGACTCCTCCTGCGCATTCAGCGGGGAAGAGAAGCACCCGCCAGCCAGCAGGAGGATGAGCCAAGACCGGAAGTTTAGCATGGACGGGAGGGAGGACCTGGGGCGGTCACGGAGCTGGGGAAACATGGAGCGCTCAGGAAGGGCCTCCGGTTAGCCGATCCTTTTCCGGGGCGCAACCGATTATTGGGAATCCCGGGGTTCAGCTTGAAGAAAGCTGCGCTCAGCGAGTGGAAGGCACACGCTGCTGGATTGAGCGGAAGCTCCGCAGCTTCGACTCACGGAGTATCGGTACTGCTGGCCACGTTTGAGTAGCCGGAGGATTGGGAACCCGAAAATGCCCGGACGCGATACGAGTAAAGGCGCCCTCCAGCCATGCTGTAGCCGTGGAGATACGACTTGGTGTCCGGTCCGACCGTCGCAGCAACGGCATACGGCTGACTGCCCCATTTCCACTCGATGACGTAGCCCTGCTCGCCCGCGGCATTGTCGGACCAATTCAGCTGGATCCGATTATCCGCCACTCCTCGTGCGGTGAGGCCAGTCGGAGCCGCCAGGGAAGAAGCGGGCGTCGGCGTGGCAACCGGTGTCGCGATCGGCGCGGGCGTCGCTGCCGGCGCGGGCGGACTGCTGATCAAAGTGACGCGGGCGGAGAACTGAGTCGCGTCGTAGTTGTTGTTCCCCAACTGCGTCGTGGCAAAATCAATGAAGCTTCCGGGCACAACGGTCAGATTTGCGATCTCATAGCTCCTTTTCTGCCCCGGGCTCACGGTGAGATTCAGCTTCTCCGCGCCATTCTGGAAAATCCGAATCCCGACCCCATCTCCGCCCGCGCCTCGCGCCAGATCTCCCGTGATCTTCACGACTCCGCTCACGTGACTCTTCCAGCGGCGAATCGACCACGCGCCGCCGGGATGCACCTCCGACTGAGCCTGAAAATGGTACCCCGAGGTGCCGAGCCACCGAAAGTTGTAGGCTCCCCAAATGCCCCATTCCATGGGTCGGAAATCCTCCGGCCGATACGCATCGGCGGAGCCTAAATTCGCATAGCCGTAGGACCATCCGTTCTGTCCCTGGACCTTCGAATAGCCGGTCAACGAATCGGCCAAAACCGGGTTTGGCAGCTCCGCAAAGCTGGCCAGTTCTCCCTCGAGATAGATCGGGTCGGGGCCAACGTTCGCCAGAAGCACCTCGCCCGCAGTGGGGTTGATGACCCGCCGGTTCCCCATGACATCCGTGAGCGTGACCGGAGCCGACGTGGTAATCCGGAGAGTCGTCGGTGTTGCGCCCCAGCAGACGTATTTGCTTCTGCCATTTTGACCGAAGCGATAAGCAAAAGTCGTGGGAGCAAGCTCAGTCACTCGCGTCTGAAACGCCCATCCGTAAAGCTGCCGGATCGCAGTCGCGTAGGCGACGTAAGTCGGACGCGGAAGATAGTTACCTCGGGCCGCGTCGGTCTTCCGGATCAATCCACGATGCGGAAAGTAGGTGTCGTCTTGAAGATGATAGTAGTACATCCGCTCGACTCCCGCGCCGAGCATTTGGGTGATGATCCGCACCAGATAGGAGGCCGCGTCGTACGAAGCTGCTTCGGAGGGAACATCGGCGCTGAACTCCGTGGCCCAGACCGGCTTTTCGGCTCCGCCATTGTGTTCCCGAATCAGTCTCCGGAGTTCCGCGATATCCAGATCCACGCCTTCCGGAACACTCCGGTAGGGATGAACGGAAACGACGTCCAGATACGACATCGCGCCTTGAGCGAAGATATCGCGGAGGAAGCCGTGCGGAACAGGCACCGCCGCGCCCGCGACCACCTTCACGTTGGAGTTCGTCGCTCGGACCCGCTCCGAAACCGCCTTCAGCAGGGCGACATAGTTGAGCGGTTTTTGCGCTGCCGCGGGTCCTTTGACAAAGGTGTCGCCGTTGAATTCGTTCCAGACTTCCACTTGCTGGAGCTGCGTTCCATATCGACTCACCAACTGCTGCGCGTAGGTCGCGAAACCCTGGCGCCCGCCTTCCGTGTGCGGCGCGGTGTAAGTTCCCGCCTCGAAGTCGTAGTGCCGGTTCGCCCAGTTTAGGGTCAGCAAAGGGCGCAATCCTCTGCTTTGCGCGGCGGCCATGAAATTGGTGAACGGCGTGGGGAAAGCAAAGACACCTTTCTGCACTTCGAGGCTGTCCCAGTAATGCTCGTCCCGAAAATGGGTGATTCCGGCCCGCGCGATCAGCTCCATCACCGGCGGCGCATTGTATTGCGCAAAATGCGTCTGCACCCCGAACGGCGAATCGCCCATCCGGCTCACGTCCACCGGAGGAACGGTCGCAAACGCGGTGGCGAGCTGCGAAATAACTGCGCCGCTAGTTTTCTCCACAAGATGCAGATCGAAATATCCGATCTCCGGCGGCTTCGGCCGAAGGGTCACGCGCCCGGCAAGGAAACGTTCAGTTCCGGTTGCAACGGTATCCCCAAAGAAGTTTTTCACCGTCCAGACGATCTCTTCCCCCGTTCCGCGGACGGGAATCTCGACCGGTTCGCTCGTCAGGAAGACATTCCCGAGCCGGTTGGGTTCCACCACCAGCGCCGCTTCAGCGAAACCGGCCAGGGACAATCCGAGCGCCGCCGTCAGGAAGAAACCTCCAGGAATATTCATAAGCAAAAACAGAAAGCGGACGGGAGGGACGTCCAGATCAGGCGCCGAAGCTGCCCGGAGAAGGGATTCA
Source organism: Chthoniobacteraceae bacterium (assembly GCA_036388515.1). Lineage (GTDB taxonomy): Bacteria > Verrucomicrobiota > Verrucomicrobiia > Chthoniobacterales > Chthoniobacteraceae > Chthoniobacter. The sequence continues at coordinate 9,699 of DASVRR010000011.1, forward strand.
GGTAAAGCGCGTTTGTGCGGCGAAGTTGCGTTTTCACCGTGTGCGCCGCCGGTTTGATCGCTTGACTGAAAAGGTCGCCCCGCTAGCGTGCCGATCCGCCTCTTCTCCCGAAGCACTCCATGTCTCGAGCCTTTCCCTTGCGCTTTGCCGTCGCCTTTTTGCTGGCTGGAATGCTGCTCCTCACCAGTCAGCCAAACGCGCTCGGCCAGGACGTGCTGAATGGCATTGCGGCCGTGGTCAACGACGAGGTGATCACCTTCTCCCAAGTCCGCGAACTCGTCGCCGCCAAGGAACTCGCCGCCAAGCAACAGACCAGCGGAGAGGCGCTCGTGGAGAAGATCAAAGAGATCCGCTTGCAGGCGATCAACGACCTGATCGACCGGCAGCTCATCTTGCAGGAATTCAAGACGATGGGCGCCAAGATTCCGGAGTATTTCATCGACGAACGCGTCAACACCATCGTGCGGGAAGAGTTCGCCGGAGATCGCCACGCTTTCGTCCGGACGATTGAGGCGCAAGGCTTCACGCTGGAACGTTTCAAGGAACTCGAGCGCGACAAGATCATCGTCCAGGAAATGACGCGCTCCGCGGTGAAGACCAACGTCATCGTGCCAGAGCCGAAGATTGCGGAATACTACAAGCAGCACATCGAGGAATTTTCCACCGGGGATGAGGTGAAATTGCGGATGATTTCCATGAAGAAGTCCGGCAGCAACAGCCGGAAGAAGATGATGGAAGAGATCCGGACCAAAGCGAAGGAAGGCTCCGACTTTGGGAAGTTGGCGCGGATGTATTCCGAAGGTTCGGAGCAGGAACAGGAAGGCGATTGGGGCTGGATCGACCGGAAGAAACTGAACGAGCAGCTGACCAAAGCGGCGTTCGCGCTGAAGCCGGGACAAATCAGCGAATTGATCGAACTTGGGGAAACTTATTACCTGCTCCTCGTGGAAGCAAAGAAGCCGGCGACCCAGCGGCCGTTCAAGGAAGTGCGGGATGAAATCGAGAAGCGACTCATCCAGCAAGAGCGCCAAAAGCTGCGGCAGGAATGGCTGCAGAAGCTGCGGAAGAAAGCTTACGTGAAGATGTTCTGAAGCAGGATGGTGGCTTTGCTCGGCGCGCTCTCAATGTCCGCAGCTTCGCCTTTCCTCGGGAAGATCGGGATCACTCTCGGCGACGCTGCGGGAGTCGGGCCCGAGGTGATCCAGGCCGCGCTGGCTTCCAGCAAACTGGACGGCAAATTCGAGTTTCGGCTGATCGGCGATCCGGAAACTGCTCACCCCGGCGCACCCACGGAAGAAAGCGCACGGGCTGCCGTTCGGGCGCTGGAGGAAGCCGCGGAACTGGCGCTCAAAGGCGAAATTCACGCCGTCGTCACCGGCCCGATCAGCAAAGCCCGCGCGCAGGCGGTTGGCTTTAATTTTCCCGGTCAGACGGAGTTTTTTGCTGCACGGACCAAGACTCGCGACTTCGCCATGTGCCTGACCGGCGGCGCGCTCACCGTCGCGCTGGTCACCGCTCACATCCCGCTGCGTGAAGTCGCGGATCATTTGTCCGTGCAGGAAATCCTCCGCGTCGGCCGTTTGCTCGCGCAGTTTCTTCCCCAGCGTCTCGGCCGAAAGCCGCGGATTGCGGTCGCCGGATTGAATCCGCATGCGGGAGAAAGCGGCGCGCTCGGTCGGGAAGAAATCGAGATGATCGAACCCGCGGTCTTGCTCCTGCGCGCTGAGTTCGGTGAGGAAGCAGAATTCAGCGGACCGTTTTCTCCGGACACCGTTTTCCATCGCGCTGCGTCGGGCGAGTTCGATGGTGTGCTCTGCATGTATCACGATCAGGGACTCATTCCGCTCAAGCTCCACGCTTTTGATTCCGGAGTGAACGTCACGCTCGGGCTGCCTTTTCCCCGCACCAGTCCGGATCACGGGACCGCTTTTGAAATCGCCGGGCGTCAACTCGCGCGGCCCGAGTCGATGATTGCCGCGATCAATCTTGCCGCCGAACTGCTGACCGCCCGGCTGGAAGCAAAGTCCAAGCTTTTGCCGGACGCGAATTCTTCCGCAGAATCCCGCCCCGATGTCTCTTAAAGCAATCAAGCTGGCCCAAAGAAGTTCGGAACGGCAGCGGCAAGTCATCGGAGAACTCGAGGCGCTGGTCAAAAGCATCGAGCGCGGGGAGAAGATGATCGTGGATCTCAAAGCCGAGCTGGAAGCAGTCAACGTCGAGCATCAGGATCGCAAAACCACTCGCGACGATGTCGCTTATCTCGAAGCTCTTTTACGCTGCGCGAAGAAGAAACTCGTCTGGGAAAAACAAATGGCTGCGCTGCAAAAGCGGACGCCGATCGTCCTGGCAGAAGTCTCCGACTTGCTGAACGACACGCGCCATTCGCCCAACGAAGAAACGCGCGCGAGTTTGCTCCGCTCCTTGCAAGCGGTGCAGGCCGCAATGCACCGGTTGGAGCTGGTGAAGGTGGAGTAACTTCCGGCGGCGGCTCGTCCTCCTACTCCTACTCTTACTCCTACTCGAAGGTTGCCCGCCGTCTGGCGGCGCAGCATTCACTCCGCAGCGGAGCGCTTCCGCTACTCGCCG
>DASVRR010000012.1:0-20295 GCA_036388515.1 Chthoniobacteraceae bacterium
CCTCCTAAGACGTTGATCGGATTCCCTACCGAGCCATTAGTCAACGACAGCGTCCCACCATTGAGCGCGAAGGTAGTCGTTCCACCCGCCAAGGTTTGGTTTACCACTCCCGCATCGATTTGGATCGTCGAGACGGTCGGCGCCGCCACAAAGAGCGTCCCACTACCGGATTTTGTCACCGTTGTCCCGGTGCCACTCAGCACTCCGGAAAAAGTAAGAGCCCTGCCCGTCGCAACGTCAAACACCTGCGCAGTGGAGGCAACGACTGGCTCGGCAATAGTTAAGTTCTGGGTCGCGGCACTCATATTAATCCCCGCCGCGCCGAGCGTGAGAGTGTCGCCTGCCGTAGTACCAGCGCCGATGGTCACGGCTGCCACCGGATCCGCGATCCGAATGCCTTGCCAACTGAGGGGCGCATCCAAAGGCGCGCTTACTCCGTTGAAGCCCCAAACCGCGACATCAGCAGGTCCCGGCAGCCCGTTCTCCCAGGAAGACGGATCGTTCAAAGGATTTGCGTTGTTCGCTTTGATCTTGTCTTCCGCGAAGGAGACGGCGGCACCTGAAACGCTCATCAGAGCGACAAGTGATGCGCAGCAAATTTGGGGGCGAGACTTACGGGAAAGAAACATGTTTATTTACGTTGAAAAGGGGTGAGAGGCGGCGGCAACTGACGGGGGAAAGGTTGCGCTCACTCCACCTCGGGTCAATTAACCCGAAGGGGTTATAGGCTGAGAATGGGCGGCCAGAGGCTAGGAAACGGCTGGCTACCGCAGCGTTTGCAGAAACGCCTTCACATCTTCCAGCTCCTGCGGCTTGAGCAACGCTCCCATGGGTGGCATCGGCGAGACGCCGGCTGCTTCGAAGCCTTTTGCCAGGACTTTGCTCGGTTCGAGCAGGCTTTCCTGAATGTAGGCAGGGGTTTGTCGCGCCGCGACTCCGTCGAGCGCCGGGCCGACCGCGCTGCCTTGCCCCTTCAGTTGATGACATAGCGTGCAGTTTGCCGCCGGGTGCTTGTAGAAGATCTCCGATCCGCGCTTTGCATCGCCCGCGAGCAGGACCTCCGCTGGAGCCGCCGCACCTGATCTCGCCCGGTGCTTCTCCACGAGGATCTTCGACGCTTCCCGCAGCCACTCATCCTGCTGGGTCTGCGGATCCGCGGTGACCTGCGCCACGGCAGCCTGGGCCTGAGCACTCGCCGGGAACTCTGCCAGCTTGACGAACGCGGCGAGGCGCGTTTGCAGGTCCGGATCGGCGTGAAGCCGGGCAGCGAAATACCAGCCGGCACTCTTCTCATCGGTGGGCAGTGCGCGAACACCGCTCCGGCGCAAGATGGGATCCTTCGCGGTCAGCGCGGCCTTCATGGTGGGTTCATCGAGCAAGCCGAGGCCGTGCAGCGTCCACAACGCATGGACCGCGGCGATGTTCCCGTCGTTCGCGAGCACCGCCTTCTTCAGCAAGTCGGCTGCCTCCTTTTTGTTCCCCTCGACCAGCAAACGTTGCGCCGTGAGCCGCCACAACTGGGTGGATGAGCCAAGGACCTGCACGAGTTGCGCGGTGGTCGCTCCCTTCAGCGTCGGGATCGGCCGCCTCGGCGCTTCGTTCCAAACCACCCGGTAAATGCGTCCTCGGGAGTGATCCCGGAGCGGATTCTCGTGCGCGCCACCTGGGCCATTTTTCGCCTCGTACCCGCCTCGATCCCGACTCGGAGTGGGATTGTGCTGGATGATGAAGTTCTGCCAATCCGCAAACCAGACGGCCCCGTCGGGACCGACTTCTGCAAAGACCGGCGAAAGCCATTCGTCGGAGCTGGCGAGCAGATTAAATCCATCCTTCGCGACCCAGCCGGCGCCCTGCGGCTGCACATCCATGAGCGCGATCAGCTTCATCGTCGGTTCACACACCAGCGCCTTCCCTTGCAGCCGCGGCGGCAGCGCTCCGGAATAGACAAAGGCGCTCCCGGCAGCCGCCGTGTATCCGCCCATGACATCGACCTGGCGGTAGTTCGGGGTGATCGCGTGCGCTTTGTTCTCGACGTTGATTTTCTTCGCGGTCATCGCGCGCATCCCATCCGGTATGATGCTCGCCGGAATCCCGCCGAAAAAGATCGGCGCATCATTCGCGGTTCCGCCAAACTGATCTCCCGCGGCGTTGGCGCTGTGGCCCCAGGAGTTGTTGGAAAACTGATGCAGAAACTCCATCGCGGAGCCGTCTGGTTTGAAGCGATAGGTCCCCTGACGGAAGTCCAGCATCTTGCCACCGACTTTCCCCTTGAATCCCGAGTAGCCGACACAGCCGTAGATCCAGTTGTCATAACCCCAGTGGAGGTTATTCGCCTGCGCGTGCGTGTCGTTGATTCCCCAACCCTCGATCAACATCTCCCTTACATCCGCTTTGTCGTCGCCGTTGGTATCCTTGAGGAAGATGAAGCTCGGCGGTTGCGAGACGATGATTCCGCCGCGGGCGAAAACCAGGCTGGTGGGAAGATTCAGCTTGTCGGCAAAGACGGTGAATTTATCCGCTCGACCGTCTCCATTGGTGTCCTCGCAGATCCGGATCACGTCCTGACCGGCGCCGGTCTTGCTGACGCCGTGCGGATAATCCTTGGTCTCGGCGACCCAAAGTCTTCCTCGCTCGTCCCAAGCGAAGGCGATCGGCTTCGAGATGTCCGGCTCCGCGGCAAATAGCTCGAGGCGCATGTCCGCCGGCACCTGCGTTCGCTCCGCGCTCCCCTTCACGGAGAACGGTTTCTGCAAGGTCAAGGGTGCCGGGCGCTTCTCGTAATTGGCGATATTCGGGTTCGGCTCCCGCTTCTCGGCTTCGCGGCGCGCCAGAAAACCCGTCCACTGCACCTTCACCGCGTCGCCCACCGACCAGACGATTGCATTCTGCAGCATCTGCTGGAAATCGCGATTCTCCCAAGTCCGCTTGTCGTGCCCGCTCGCAGTGTAGAAGACGCGCCCCTTCCCCTGCGATCGGACCCACGTCCACGGCTCCCGCCGGTCGCCTTCAGTGCGCTCCATCAACAACTTGCGGCCGACCTCGTTGTGCTGATCGTGCACATAAGTTTCGTCCCAGGTTTCGTAGCTGTTGACGCCTTGAAAGATCGGGTGCGCCTTGTCCAAGATCGTGGGTCGAAAGACCCCCCCTCCGTGGGACTTGAACTTCGCTCCAACGAGCGCCGCAAAACGTGGTTCATTGCCGAAGCACGCGCACCCGCTATGGATCGGGAGAAAGCCGCCGCCTTGCTCGATGAAGCCATTCAGAGCCTGGAATTGCTCCGGCTTGATCACGTCGTGATTCGCATAAAGCATCACCGCGTGATACTGCGCGAGAGTCGCCGGCGTCAGGCAATCCGGCGTCGTGAAGTAGTCGAAGTAGATCGCGTCCCGACCCATTTTCTCCATCAGCAGCGGGAGAAAGGCTCCGCTGTCATGGAGCTTCGCTTCATTCCCCAGGAAGAGCACGCGGATCGGTCCCGGCGCCGCCGCCGGTGCGGTCGGAGTGATGACGAGGAAGGCGAGGAGAAGGAGAAGGATTCTCATGAGTTGGGTGGAAATGCGCTGGGTTCGTACTGGCAAGAGAACAAGATGGAGAAAGAAAATCCGCCGCCACAGCAAAAGCTGCAACGGCGGAATTTATTCTTTTGAGAGGTGGAATATCCCGACTCTCAGTCAGCGGATGGAGATCAGCGGACCTGCCGACGCATGCGCCGGAAGCCAAGCAGACATCCCAGCCCGCCGAGGAGTGAAACCAGCGCGCCCGGCTCCGGAACCGAAGTGAGCACCAGATCGTTGCCGCTGCCTCCGATATAGCTGGCCGTATAGGTCGCACCGTTGCTTACGAACTGCTGGCCTTCGGTCAGGTTGGTAAACGTGCCAGTAATCGGAGACGCACTGGTGTTGTCGATGATCGTGAACGTCTGATTCGTGATCCCGCTGCCATTCCCCAGATCCGTGAAGGTGAACAGAGCACCGGAGGCAATCGACACGCCATTTGCGACGATCTTGTCCGCTGTACCCGCCGTGCTATCGATCTCGAACTTATAGGTCGCATCCGAGAGCAGGTTCATTGTGTTCGGTGTGGTGAAGGTCCCCACGCTGTTGCCAGGTTCGATGAACGAATCACTCCCACCCGCTCCATCACCAATAACAACAGCGCCGGTGGTGCTGCCATTTCCACCCAAGGTTCCGGCGGAAACTGTGACAGGACTCATCAAGGAGCCGCTGAGGCCGGCACCTACAAGAAGCTTGCCGCCTCCATTCACCGTCGTGGCGCCGGTGTAAGTGCTCGCTCCTGTGAGCGTCGTCGCGCCCGTTCCGGTCAGCGTCAACCCACCGCTGGCGTTCGCCGCCATGGTGGCAGTGGAAACTGTAGATGACGGGACGCTATAGCCGCCTCCAATCAACGTCACCACGAGCGCGTCTCCAGAGACATATCCAGTCCCCGGATTCGTGATAGTGAACCCAGTGAGGTTGCCTGCGTTATCCACATTTGCCACGGCAGTGGCACCGATCCCTTTCCCGCCCGAGATCAAAACTGCTGGCGCGGTGGTAAAGCCGGTGGTCGGAAGACCAGTGGTCGCCAACCCGGTCACTCCCAAGCCAGTGGGTGCCAGCAGAGGTTGTGCAATGGTGATGTTCTGACCGTTGTTATCGATCGTTCCGCCCTCACTGTAAACGTAGGCTGCTGAGAGTCCGGACATGAAGTTAGTGGTCGGAGTCGGACGCGCCTGCAGGATGCCTCCATGGAAGTTGAACAGCGCAGTCGCTAACGAGTTGTTGCGCGCAACACGGGTCGTGCTGATCGTTCCACCCCCTGCCCCGATCGCCCCCAAGTTTGCCACTGCATAGGCGTTGGTTGCAGAACCAAGACGGAGTCCAATGGAGTTGTTAGCTCCGCCCAAGTTCAATAAGCCAGAACCAGAGACGTTCAAAATTCCCGTGCCCGTTTCCCCCGCCACGAATCCGGCGGCATCCCCGGCAAACGTCGCACTGAAGCTTCCGCTGGTGACGTTCACGATGCCAGTGGCGTTGTTTGAGTTGCCGCCCAAGGTCATTGCGCTGTTTCCTGTCAGGTTGAGCGTGCCTCCATTGATATTCATTATGCCTGTGCCGCCAGTGATTCCGACGACCATCCAGCCTCCGTCGTTGACCGTTCCTGCGCTCATATTTGCCACCCCAAACCCGGCGCGAGCCACATGGAGTTCGCGCCCTGCTCCAGTTGTCATCGTGCCTCCCGTCATATTCAGGATCGCCGTCCCGCCAGCAGTGTTCCCGACGATAAAAGCAGCGTTACCCGAGATGTTATTCCCTACCGTAACACTTGAGCTGCCGGACATGTTCATGATTCCGGTTTCCCCAGGGCCGGGATTCACGATGACGCCGCCGGTCGTTGCCGTGCCGGCGATGGTGCCTGTGAGGTCAAAGGATGATCGATGATTGATGTTGAGGTTTGCAGCAGTCGTGTAAGTACCCGCGAGCGTCAGCTTGCTGTCATTATTGACGTTCACCGCAGCGCCTGCTGTCACAGTTCCTGAAATTGCAAGAGTGCCCCCCTGCACAGTAGTAGCTCCCGTGTAAGTATTTCCGGTTCCGCCGAGGGTCAAAGTTCCAGCGCCACTCTTCGTCAAAGCGTTAGCGCCGTTAGCGAGGACAGGCGTGTTGATGGTGAGCGCATCATTCGCTCCGTCCGTTCGAATCACCAGTTCCGCACCGCTCGCCGCCTGAATGCCTGTTCCGCCGCTGATCGTCGCTACGCCCGCGGCGTTACCTGCCTTGAGGATTCCGTTCACCGTCAGGGTGGCTCCCGTGTTCAACGTCAACGAATGATTTCCGTTGACCTTTAAGGTCGTAAAAGCAGCCGTGTCCTGGGCAGTCACCGGACCGGTGATTTCCACGTGAGTTCCCGCCAGGGTCGTGGCACCCCCTGAAGTTACCGCACCTGGATCTCCGGCGTAGTTGATGCCGCGAACGAAACTGGTCGCATCGTTGTAGGCGTAGTTGCTGCCGCCAAAAAACGTCCCTTGATTCACAAAGCTATTGGCCGCCACTCCGGTCAGGACGACCTTGTGGTCAGTTCCGTTGACGCCGCCAGATGTCACAAAGTTTCCGGTGGCTCCTGCGCTGCGTGCGGCGAGAGACGCAAAGGTTAGCGTGGTGTTACCGCTTCCACCATAATTCGACTGAACCACGTTATCCCCCGCAGCAAAGGTCAGGGCTCCCATTCCCTGATTGCTCCCGGCCGCTTCGCTGAAGATGATCTTGCCACCCCGGTTATTGAACGTCAGTGCCGTTCCAGCGGTGCCGTTGAGGCTCCCGGTGGTGCCGTTACCCACTTGGAGAGTGCCGCCACCGATCGTCGTGGTTCCAGTGTAGGTGTTGTCCAAGTTCAACGTCAGGGTTCCTGGGCCAAGCTTGGTTAATCCTCCAGTCGTCTGGTTCAGCGCCTGGTTGATGGTGAAGGTGTTGGTCGGAGAAAGGATCTCAAACTGCGCTGTGGTGGCTGCAGTAAACGTCACCGCGTGAGCGCCAAACCCGGTGATCGAGTTGCGCTCGATCTGGAGGATGCCGCCGCTCATGTTGATCGCATTTGTAGCCAAACCCAAGGCGCCTGCCTCCCTCACATTCAGGATGGCGTTCCCATTCAGGGTTAAAGAGCCCGTGTAGTCGTTCGCGGCGTTGGCGAAAGCTACGAGGCCGTTCGCATTGGCGCTGTTGAGACTCAAATTTCCAGCACCCGTGATTTTGCTCGCGATCGTGCCGCGAACGCCGCCGTTACTGCCGATCATGGTGTTGCCGGCAAGAGTGAGCGTGTTCGCGCTTGATCCAATCGTCTGAATATTCCCGATCCGTAGAGCTCCGAAGTTCACATTTTCGCTCGTGCCAGTTCCGCTGAGGGAGAAGTCGTTCAGATACATTCCGGCGGCAGATAGCAGGACCTGGCCCCCGTTGACCGTGTCACCGGTGATCGTAACTGGGCCACTTCCCAAGGCGCTTCCGATTCCGCTGGTCGTCGCGATGTTCGCATTCACGCGGCCGCGGGTGACTGTTGTTCCCCCCGAATAGGTGCTCAGCGCGTTCAGCCCAACTCCCGCCGTGCTGCCTACTGTTGTAGTGTTACTCAGGACCAACGCCAGCTTGCCGCCGGCAGCACCATCGCTCAGCGCGCCACTGAAATTCACCCCGCCAGTCGCTCCAGCCAATGTCTCGCCGATCGTGATGGTCTGCGTGTTCCCAACAGTCGCGCTGCCCGTGACCGCATTCCGGATCTGCAGAGCGTCTCCGTCGTTGTTCCTCCAGGTTTGGCTCGCGTTGATGAGAAGGTTGACGTTCTGACCAGCAGTTGCGGAACCAATGTTGACGATGCCGACATTTACCGCGCCCGACGGGTTGATGGTGATGCCTCCAGCTCCCAAAGTCAGCTGCCGATCGGTTCCGCCGCCGCGAAGGTCGGCAATAGCGGTGCTGCGGAAGGTGAGCGAATTTGCTGCCTGATTTGCGTTCAGGTTAACGATGGTCGCTACGTTGGCCGTCGAGATATTGAAAACCGCGTCGTCGGCAAGACCCGGAACCGTCAAGGGGTCGGGAGTGGTCGATCCGTCAGCCGTGGACCAGTTGGCCGGCAATTCCCAGCCTGCGGCAGGTGCCCCGTCCCAATAGAGCGTGGCTCCGGACGCGGAGTGGGCCAGCAGGGCGGAAGCAGCAAACGCCAGCGAAAGCCGGGTGGAGGCGGCATTCCAACGCTTACCGAGGGGCTGAGTCTTGGTTCCGACGATTTGAAGCGAGATTTTGGAGGTGTGCATTTGGGGAATAGAAGTGAACGGCTGAGATCTGGGGACTAGTTTCCGTGCGGAAACGATGGGGGATGAAACTGCAGGGGGAGACCGCGAAGAGCGGCAGCAGAAAGAACAGGAACGAAGCTAAACGGCAAGCAATATTCCTAAGAATTGTGGTGGCAGCTCGGAAGCCTGCCTAAAACGGGGATAGTTCTATTTCCGGAGGGCTGCCGGTCTAGGTCAAAGGAATGGGCTCGCCGGCCATCTATCCAATCGCCTCGAGCGCGGCGTGGTCGATGGTTGTCAGACGGCGGCGCTTTGCTCCGAGCTGCGGGATGCATTGGATCAGCGCCCGGGTGTAGGGATGCTGGGGGCTGGCGAGCACGGTTTGGGTTGGGCCGTACTCGACGATTTTCCCCCGGAACATCACGGCCACACGGTCCGCGATGCCTTCGATGATCCCGAAGTTGTGCGTGATCAGGATGATCGCCATCTGAAGCCGCTGCTTCAGCTCCTTGAGCTGATCCATGATTTGCGCCTGAATCGTGACGTCGAGCGCGGTCGTCGGTTCGTCCGCCACGAGCAGCTGCGGCTGACAGCTCAGCGCCATCGCGATCATCACCCGCTGCTGCATGCCGCCGCTGAGTTGGTGCGGATAATCGTGCAGGCGTTTGCGTGCATCCACGATGCCGACGAGATCGAGATACTTCACGACTTCCCCATCGATGTCCCGGACCTCGGGCCGATGCAGCCGGATGGCTTCGGCGATCTGGTTGCGGATCGAAAAGACCGGATTCAGCGAGGTGCTCGGCTCCTGGAAGATGTAAGCGATGTCGTTGCCTCGCACGGCGCGCAGCTCCCGCGGCTTCATCTTCAAAACGTCCTGCCCACGCAGCAGGATCTCGCCGGAGGCGTAAACGGCGGGCGGCTCCGGAAGCAACCGCGTCAGCGCGAGGCCCGTGACGCTTTTGCCGCTGCCGCTTTCGCCCACAATGGCGAGCGTCTCGCCTTTCTCCAGAGTGAACGAGATGCCTTTCACCGCCTCCACGTTTCCGCCTTCAGTCGCGAAGTGGATGGCGAGATTGCGGACTTCGAGGAGAGGTGAGTCAGGCATGGTCAGAGCATTCGCTGCAAATCTTCAATCGTCAGGCCCGCTTGCTCGAGGATGCCAAGCAGCGTGCCGGGCTTCACCGGGCGGTGCTGGGGCACGACGACCGTGCGGTGCTCACGCCGGAGGATCAAATGCGAACCCGTCTGCCGTCGAACCACAAAACCCAGCCGCTGTAGCGCCTTGGCCACATCTGCTCCGGTGAGATCCCGCGGAAGCTTCACTTCGCAAGCGCGAGAATGGGATCCTCCAGAAGTGCAGCCGGACACGTGCGGGCCGGTCTGCGGGCTCGAAATAACCTTCGACAGCGTCGGCGATCATCACCTGCAACTCATCGAGCGTCTCACCCTGCGTAGTGATCCCGCCTGCCTCGGGCGCATCGTCCCAGCGAGCCACGTAGCCACCTGTCTCGGGACAGCGGTCGATTTGGAAAATGATTTCGCTCATTGGGGAAGGCTAAGCAGATGATTGTGAACACGCAATTACCGTCACCCGCGCTTCGGGTCGAACGCGCGCCGGAGCGCGTCGCCCACGAGGTTCAGGGACAAAACCAAGCCGAAGAGCGCGACCGTGGCGCTGATCAGAGTCCACCAGACCAGCGGATCGCGGCTGAGTTCCGAGCGGCCGCTGTCGATCATGTTTCCCCAGCTCGGCGTGCCCACCGGAGCGCCGACGCCGAGATAGCTGAGGACGGCTTCCGTGAGGACGATTCCGGAGAAACCAAGGACGAAGTTGATCACCACGAGGTGCATCACATTGGGGAGCAAATGGCGCGTGATGATCGCCCAATGGTTCTGGCCCAAAGCGCGCGCGGCAGCCACATACGGCCGTTCCGTCTGGCGCATGGTTTCTCCGCGGATCAGCCGGCAGAGCCCAACCCACGCGGTGATCCCGAGGGCGAACGACATCGTCCCCAAACCTTTCTCCAAGACGAGGATGATCGCGACCAGCAGGAGGATCGTCGGGATGGACGCCAGCGTGGTGTAAAGATACTGGATCAAATCATCCACACGCCGCCGAAAGTAGCCGGCAAGAATCCCAAAAAGCGTCCCGAGCGGGATGTAAATGGCGGCAGTCAGTCCGCCGATGATCAGCGCAGTCTTGCAGCCTTTCAGCGTCTCGATGAACACGTCCTTCCCCAAGGCATCGGTGCCGAGCAGATGCGTCGCCTGCAGCGGCTCGGGGTGCGCGGCGGAGAGCAGAGTTTTGGCAAAGGGCGCGCTGTAGCTTTTCTCCGGAGGGACATTGCCGATCAGCCGATCGAGCACGGTGCGTGTCCCGTATTCCCCACTCGGGAAACTCAGAACCTCCAGCGCTCCGATGAGCAAATAAAGTCCGACCACGAACAAAGCAACAACGCCTCCTCGGTCGCTCTTGAAGCGCAGCCAGGCGCGCCGCCAGCGTTCGTGATGCGACACCGACCAGAGCATCCACCCGAGCAAACCGAAGCCGAGGACGACCAGGAGATTCTGCGTGATCCAGTGGTTGAACAAAGCGCTCATCTTTCAGCTCAGGCGAATGCGCGGATCGGCCAGGGCGTAGGCGACGTCGGTGAGGATCAAGCTCGCGATGTAGAGCAGCGAACCAAGATAAACGCTCGCCATGACGACGGGTTGATCGCCGGTTTGGATGGCGAGCACCAAGACATTCCCCAAGCCCGGAATGCCGAAGAAGTTCTCGATCAGCAGCGAGCCGGTGATCAGCGCGGGAAGACTCGCAACGGTCAGCGTGATCAGCGCGATCAGCCCGTTTTTGAAAACGTGCACGCCGAGCACGCGTCCGGTGGAAACTCCTTTGGCGAGCGCGGTGCGGACATAATCCTGATTGATTTCCTCCATGAAAATCGTGCGGTACAGCCGCACGTCCGAGCCGAGATTCACCACGCCCATGATCAGGATCGGCAGCGCCACAAACTTCAGCGTGGAGAGCCCGCGCCAATCGAAACCGGACGCCGGGAAGTAGTTGAGCATCAGCGCGCCGATCGCCTGGAGGAAGATAATGTAAACGACCGTCGGGACGCTCATCAGCGCGACCGCGAGCAGCGTGATCGAGCGGTCGAGCAAAGAGTTCCGGACAAGCACCTGGTAGAGCGCCAATCCCACGCCGCCGATCAACCCCGCGAGAAAGCCCGGTACGGTGATCAGCAGCGACGGTCCGGCGCCTTGCAGGAACACTTCGCCCAAGTCGCGGCCGGTCTTCCAGGAAGTGCCAAACTGGAAGGTCACGAGATTCTTCACGTGATTCACAAACTGCTCCGGTTTTGGCCGGTCCAACCCGCGATTCCGGATCCATTCCTGCCGCGCGGTCGCGGTGGCTTTCGGCCCCAAAACCAACGCCGCTGCAGCTTCCGGCGTCTGGACCACATTGAAGAGCAGGAAGGTAATCGCGATGACGCCGAGCAGGATCGGGATGGCGTAGAGCAGCCGCCGGATGACGTAGTTAAACATTGCGCCTCCGGTTCAGCCGAATGGCATACGCGGCGCCGCCGAGCAAAAGTCCGACGAGCAGCGCGATGGGCCAGAGCGGCTTGCGGTTCCACTCGATTCGTTTCCGCGCGCGCAGCTCGGCATCCACCACGGCGTATTTCACTCCACCTTCCAGCATCAAGTTGTTGTGCGTCCGCGGCGCCCACGGCTGCACGGCGGTGTAAAAGGCTTTGTGGAAGTTCAGGATCTGCGGGCAATCTTCCGCGACCAACGCCGTCATCTTCCCCACGATCTCCAGCCGCTCGGGCCCGCTTTCCATCGTCGCCATTTGCTCGAAGAGCCGGTCGAACTCCGGATTTTTGTAACGCGTGATGTTCTTCCCCGCCGGCGGCACGTTCTTCGAGTAGAGCAGGAAGAAAAAGTTCTCCGGATCCGGATAATCCGCGCCCCAGCCGGTGCCGCTCGCCATTTGAAAATCCCCCGTGTCTTGCTTCTGCAAAAGCCGCGCGAAAGTGTTCTCGCTCACCCGCACCCGCACGCCGATCCGCTCGAAGCAGCGCTGCTCAAATTCCGCCCGCTGCCGATCCTCGCTGCCGACCGCGGTGATCTCCAGCAGCAGCTCCAGCGGACGTCCGGTTTTCGGATCGATTCCTCCCGGATAACCCGCCTCCGCGATCAGCCGCTGCGCCTTTTCCAGATCAAAGCCATACGGATTCTTCCAGTCGCGTTGGTGGCCGTAAAGTCCCGGCGGAATGAGTTGTTCCGCGACCGGCGCGACGGAGTCATAAAAGATGTCCGAGTAAGTCTGTGCATCGTAAGCCGCCGAAAGCGCCTGGCGGAGCTTGGGGTTCGGCCCGAGCACCGGATCATCCAGATTGAAGCTGATCCAGAATGTGGAAGGCTCCACATCCTTTTCCAGCCGCATGCCGCGCTCGCGATACTTCGGCGCCAGCTCGCGGCTGGCGGTGACCATCGCGCCAAACGCGTCCTTGTTGATCCCCATGCCGTCGAGATAACCCTGCCGCGTCAGGATGAAGATGGGGATGTTTTCCCGGATGATCGAAAAATGCACTTCATCCACGAGCGGCAAAGCTTTCCCCGCCAGGGTTTGCAGCCACTCGGCTTTCTCCGGAGGAAATCCGTCGCTGGGGAATTTCGTGGTCGCATAACCTTCCACGCGCTCCAGGCGCACGCGCTGGCGCGGCACGTATTCCCGGATCCGGAATGGTCCCGTCCCGACCGCGCCATACTTGTGGAAGTCCGGGCGCACGATGTCGCCGTGCTTCTTCCCGTCGTAATACTCGACGGCTTCCCGCGCGACCGGCGCAGTGCAGTGCATCGCCAGCCAATAGAGAATCTGCGGATACGGCTTGGTCAGGTGCAGCCGGAAGGTTTGTGCGTCCACGACTTCGATGGCGGGAAGCTTTTGCTCGTAGTCAAACTTGCCACTCTTCTCCGCAGCGTCGTGCGCCTGCTGCAAGCCCGGCAGGTAATCCGTGAAGTTCGAGAGAAACGGGGACTCCACTTTCGGGTCACAAAGCCGGAGAAAACCGTAGTGCACATCCTGCGCGGTCACGGGCCGGCCTTTCCCACCGGGAAAACAAACGTCGTCATGAAAACGCGCCTCCGGTTTCAGCCGACAGAGGTAACTGACTTTTCCTTCCGGAGACATTTCCTTCCGCGGGAGTTCGGCGAGAAGTCCCGGCCGCACTTCGTACGGATCCGTCTTCATCGGATGATACTCCAGCAACGTGTCGTAAACCGCTTCCAGCACTCGCCGGCTCATCTGATCGTACATGAACTGCGGATCAAACGACCGCGGATCGTCTGACAAACCGGCGTAGCGGACCAGCCAGGGCGATCCATCCGCGCGTTTCTCCCGGAAAGGCGCCGGATTCGGATCATTCCCGCAACCCGCGAGGAACAAACCCGCCGCCAGCAAAGCCAGGCTGAAGAGCCGCCGCGCGCGGTTCATCTTCGGCGCGGTCAACTTTTGCGGTGCAGCGCGTTGATCGCGTCGCGCAGCTCGGCCGCCTTTTCGTAAGCCTCGGCCGCGATCGCCTTGTCCATCTCGCGCTGCATCTTCTCCAGCTTCGTCATCGGCTGCTTCGCGCGGACTTCTTCCAGCCATTCGCCGAGGAAGCCAAGCTCCGGACTGTTCGCCGCGCCTTCCACGTTCTCCATCTCGGCATAAAACGCGCGGATCAATTCCATCCCGGCTTCGATCTTCCCCACCGCCGCGGGGAAGTTTTCCCGCTCGATCTCGATCGACGCTTTGGCCCGCGTATTCATCATCAAAACGTACGGCGTGAACTGCTCGACAGAGGCCGACAACTCCTCGCGCTCCGCGTATTTCGAGACAAACGCGAACATGTCGAGATTGCGCTGCGTGTCGCGGATCACGCCGAGATAATCACTCAGCTGGAAGAGCGAAATGTAGCGGTGGTAATATTGGATTCCTTCCTGCTGGAGATCGCCGACTTCTTCCGGATCCAGGGTGAAAACCTCGCCCTTCTTTTCCTTCCGGCGCGCGCGATTTTGCTGGTACTCCAGCAGCGAATCGCAGTTGTGCGGTTCCTGTCCATCCGGCCGGCCTTTGGTTTCCATCTGGATCAAGCCGAGGTCGATCCGGAGCTGGATTTTCTCCTTCCCGTCGACGCCGAGGATTTTCCGGACCTTGATCATGCCGGGCTCATGCGGCCAATCGCGCAGCAGATCGTTCAGGTCGAGGCTCATGACGGCGGGAGTATCGAAATGACGCGAACCTTTGTCAATGAACGCAGCCGGTCCAGCGCGGCGAAAACTGTGTCCTAAAATCCGCTCACAACGCGAGCGAGGTGAGCACCTGGAGTTCGTCCTGGAAGAGCAGCGACACGCGCTTGCGATCCGTCTGGATGCTCAGCGGCCGCCGGGTTTGAAACCATTCCCACTGCGGTTCGCCGTCGCGCGTGCTGAGTTTATAAAGCTTCCAGCGGCATTGGATGGCTTTGCTCCGGTCGAACACGGCGTTCACCATATCCTCCGCGTTCCGCGTCTCCCGCGTCGCATAGACGTCTTTCCCCGAGAGGAAACAGTCGTCGTACTTCTCCAGCTTCCAGAGGATCCGGCCGGTCTTTGCCTCGATCTGGAAGAGTTGCGGGATGCCCGCCGGACCGCTGCCGGTGGAAACGTAAAGCGTGCCGCCGGGATCAAGCTGGATCTTGTGAATGCCCGCTGCTGGAAGCCGCCAGAGCGCCTGGCCGGTCTCCCGCTGAAACGCGCTGAGGAAACCGCGATCGAAGAAGTAAAGTCGATCGCCCGCTTCCAGACACGGATCGCCGTGCCTCGGGACTTCGCCTTCCTTCAAGGCGCCGCTGATGGGCTGGCCGAGCTGCGTCTGCCAGAGCTTTTTGTTCCCGTGGTCAAAGGCGACCAACTCTTTCCCCGCGACCACCAGATCCAGAGTCGCGGTGGAGAAGAGTTCCGGCCGGCCGTGCACGGTCGCGCGCGTTTCCGGCAGATTGGTTTCAAAAGGACGCTGCAAGGCGACTTCGTAAGTGCTTTCGTCCAGCAGTTCCTTGCCGCCGGTCGCTTCCCGTTCCGCGTCTTTGGCCAGCACGCCGGCGATCACCGCGGCATCCGCGCCCCAGCCGCCGGTGGTTTTTTTGTCCGCTTCCTCCATGTCGGAGACGGTGTCGCCGGTGATCGTTTGCCGCTCGGTGATTTTGCGTTCCACGAGCCGCACGCTGAGTTGCAGCAAAGAGCTGGCATTCGCGCTGAAGAGCGTGCGCAAGGCCGGCGTATTCGGGCTGGCCGGGCCGGATTCGCTCCAGGTGTGAGTGGGCTGTTCCGGAGGAACGGCCACGGTGACGGCGTTCGGCGCGCCGTCCGCGGTGGCAATGCGGATGATCTGGAGCGTTTCGCCGGAGCCGACGGGCGCGAGCACGTAGAGATGCTGCGGACCGCGCTCGAGCTGGGTGAAGTTCCCCGCGAGTTGCAGGTCGCGCACGACCCGGCCATCTGCGCTGGAGAGGCCGGTGATCCGCTTGCCTCGGGCGATCCAGATCGTGCCGTGCTCCGCAATGACTTTGAGTTGATCCGCGGCGAAGCCGGAGCGAAACGAACGTTCCTCGAAATCTTCCCCGTCCAGTTCGCGGATGGTCGAACCGGCTGCGGCCAGCGCGCTCCGATGCAACGGCGCAGCTTCGGCGCGAGCTTCCGCCAGCTCGGCGTGATACTTCGCGGCGCTTTCATTGAAGGCTTCGATCTGCAGCGCGGTTTTCAGTTTGTCCCGACGCGCGTGGAGGTCCGCGGCGGATTTCTCCAGCTTCGCGAAACGCTTCTTCACTCGCGCGGTGAGCAGCGGATCCGGCTTCTCCGGCGGAGGCGTCGCCGCCACGGGTTTGGCCGCCAGCTTCGGAGTTGGCGCTGGCTTTGCGACCGCCGCGGGGACGACCGCGGCGACTGGCGCGACCGTGTTCAGATCGACGCTCCAGCGGTCCTTCTTCTCGCCGAGATCGTAGAGCGTCGCCTTCGAACCCACGAGGAGCAGCACTTCGCCCGCACCGACGCCTTGAGTGAAAGGCTGCGCGTGGCCAGCTTTGATCGGCGTCGAAAGCAGCACCTTCGGTTTGCGCCCGACGACGAAATACCAAAACACACCGGCCGTCCCGAGCACCGCGACGATGAGGAAGATCTGGATGGATCGGACAACGGCGCGGTGACTCATAAGATCAAGGTTTCGGGTCGAGCAGCACCGCCGAGGTGGGGAAGGAAAAAGCGCGCGCGTTCGCCCGGCCGCTGGTCTCCACGTGGCCATCCACGAAAAGGACGCTCCCGCCAAAGCCGCGGTGATTGGCTCCCGGCTTCTTCCCCGTGGAGGAAAAGAGCGGCGCACCGACTTCCTTCGCGGAGGGATTCACCTGGGGATCACTCGCCAGCGGCGTTGCGGGGGAAGTCTGGACGTTCAGCCCCATGATGTAGGCGTAGCTGCAGCGACGATCCGCAAAGGGCTGGGCTCCCGGCAACGCGCGATCGCCGGTGCCCGGGCAGATGAAGATCGAAGTATCCGTGGTGTAAAGCGGCACCAGCAAGCTGAGCGGCTGCTCGGAAGACTTCGCTCCGACGACCGCCGGATAAGCGCCGTTGTGTTCGGCGGCAAACAGCGTCAGGGACGCGTGCATTTGCTGGAGCTGCTGCGCGCATTCGGCTTTGCGCCGGTTTTGCCCCATCGCGGAGCTGGGTCCATACAGATAGACGTAAGCCAGCAGCGAGAGCGTCATGACCACGAGCAGTTCGATGAGGCTGAAGCCTTGAGCGCGGCGATGCATGCGCGTCGGTGTTTAGCAGCTTCGGTGCCTCCGCGACCGGTCGCATTGCGGAGCCTCGGAATGATCGCTCAAATTCCCCGCGGCAGCCCGGCAAACCCGGTTTTTCCTTGTGCGGGCCTGACTCCACGCGGATAAGCGCGCGCATGGCTGACGCTCTCAAATTCGAAACTGAACTGGATCAATCCGTGGCCGGGCTCAAGGAGCTGATCGTGAGCCGGTTGAAGTTCACCATCGCCCGCGATCCGACCACCGCCTCCCGGCGCGACTGGTGGCTGGCGACCTCGAAAGCAGTGCAGAGCATCATCATCGAGCGGATGCTCGCAACCCAGACGCTGCACCATAAAAAGAACGCGAAACGGCTCTATTATTTTTCGCTCGAGTTCCTCATGGGCCGGCTGTTTTCCAACAGCATCTACAGCGCCGGGATCTTCGCGGATCTGGAGCACGCGCTGCAGGAGCTCGGCCACGATACGGAGGCGCTCCGCCACGAGGAATACGACATGGCGCTCGGCAACGGCGGCCTCGGTCGGCTGGCGGCGTGCTTCCTCGATTCGCTCGCGACGCTGGATCTGCCGGCGATCGGCTACGGCATCCATTACCAATACGGACTGTTCAAGCAGGAGTTCCGCAACGGCCATCAAGTCGAGTTGCCCGATGCCTGGCGGAACTTCGGCTCGCCTTGGGAGATCGTGCGTCCGGAGCATTCGATGGAAATCCAGATCTACGGCCACGTGGAAAACATCTTCGACGATCGCGGACGTTATCTCCCGAAGTGGACCGGAACGAAGAAGCTGGTCGGCGTCCCGTACGACATTCCGATCCCCGGCTTCGACACGAACACCGTCAATTTCCTCCGGCTCTGGGAGTCGCGCGCTTCGGCCGAGTTCGACCTGGAAGCGTTTAACCGCGGCGGTTACACCGAGGCGGTCAAAGACAAAAACGACAGCGAGACGATCTCGAAAGTTCTTTATCCCAACGACAAAACCGACAGCGGCAAGGAACTGCGATTGGTCCAGCAATATTTCTTCGTCGCCTGTTCGCTGAAGGACATCTTCCGCCGCTTCCGGAAGGACAACGAAGATTGGGAGGAGTTCCCGGACAAAACCGTCATTCAGCTCAACGACACGCATCCCGCCGTCGCCATCGTGGAGCTGATGCGGCTCTTCCACGACGAGCATGGAATGACTTGGGATAAAGCGTGGGGCTTGGTTTCGCGGACTTTTGCTTACACGAACCACACGCTTTTGCCCGAAGCGCTGGAGAAGTGGAGCGTCGCCCTTTTCCAGAAAGTCCTGCCGCGACATCTGCAGATCATTTTCGAAATCAACAAACGTTTCCTGGAGCAAGTCGAAGCGCGCTGGCCGGGCGATCAGCAGATGAAGCGGGCGCTTTCGATCATCGAGGAAGGCCACTCGCAGATGGTCCGCATGGCGCATCTTTCCGTCGTCGGAAGCTTCTCGGTGAATGGCGTCGCCGCGCTGCACACGAAGCTGCTGAAAAGCGATTTGTTCCCTGCGTTCGATCAGCTTTATCCCGGCAAGTTTAACAACAAGACCAACGGCATCACGCCGCGTCGCTGGCTGCTCGCCTGCAATCCGCGGCTGAGCCAGCTGATCACCTCGAAGATCGGCTCCGGCTGGGAGACAAACCTCGACAAACTGCGCGAGCTGGAGCCCTTCGCGGATGACGCACAGTTCCAGAAGGATTTCATGACCGTAAAGCTCGAGAACAAGGTGGATCTCGCGCGGGTGATCAAGCAACAGTGCGGCGTGGAAGTCGATCCGACGGCGCTCTTCGACGTGCAGATCAAGCGGCTGCACGAATACAAACGCCAGCACTTGAATCTGCTGCACATCCTCGCGTTGTATCGGCGGATTTTGCAGAATCCCGAGCTCGAAGTCACTCCGCGCGTCTTCGTCTTCGCCGCGAAAGCCGCACCCGGCTACGACATGGCAAAATGCATCATCAAGGCGATCAACTCGGTCGCGGCGAAGATCAACGCCGACACGCGCGTGAACGGAAAACTGAAGGTGGTTTTCCTCCCCAACTATCGCGTTTCGCTCGCGCAACGCATCGTCCCGGCAGCGGATGTTTCCGAGCAAATCTCGACCGCCGGCAAAGAAGCTTCCGGAACCGGCAATATGAAGCTCGCGCTGAACGGCGCGCTGACGATCGGGACGCTGGACGGCGCGAACGTCGAGATTGGGGAAGAAGTGGGTGACGACAACATTTTCATCTTCGGTCTGACGGTGGAGGAAGTCACCGCGCTGGTTGCGAAAGGATACAAACCGCAGGAGTTCTACGAGACGGACGAAGAGCTGCGGGCGGTCGTCGATTGGGTCGGATCGAATTACTTCACGCCGGATGAACCCGGCGCCTTGAATCTGCTCCGGGACAACCTCATCCATCACGATCCTTTCCTCGTGCTGGCGGACTTTCGCGCCTACAGCGACGCCCAAGCCAAAGTGGACGCCGCCTTCCGCGATCAGGCCCGCTGGGCGCGCATGGCCATCCTGAACACCGCCCGCGTCGGCAAATTCTCCAGCGACCGGACCATCACCGAATACGCCCGCGACATCTGGGATCTGAAACCGGTGCGGGTGTAAAACTTTCCGCCAGCACCTTGCCGGCCGGGAATCGTTTCGTTCGGATTCCGTCAGGAGTTTTCTGGAAGAGATCGGTTATCTTTCGGCTTGGTTGAAGTCGTGACCTTTTATCGATGACAGCTCCCCAGCAGACTCGCGGGATCTTTCGCCCGTTGCTTGCCCTGACGCTGGCTGCGGTTTCGGCGGTGTTCTTTCTCTATCCCGGCGTCGTCCTCGTGCGCGCCATCTTTGATCCCGCGCTCAACGGCCCTGGCATTCCTCAACTGGCCCGGCAACTCCATCTCCAGCTCACCCCGCGCTACGCCGAGTGGGCGACCAAAAGAGTCGCCAGCGGGAAGGCCGCTCACCTCGGAATCTCCGACATTTCCGGAACAGAATGGCCGCTCTTTGGCTCCGTCTTCTACCTGCGCGCGGAGGAAGCAATGCAAGAAGCATGGGAGCGCGATCCGGCGATCCTGCCTCAGGAACCACGGGTCTATGCACAAGGCGCCATCAATGCCGCTGCGCGCCTGGTGGCGGATTTCAATCACGCGGCCTGGGTCCGCAAATATTGGGGCGACCGTTACCTGGAACGCGAAAACGTCTTCTACCGCATGTTGCTCATCTCGGCCTTGAGCTCACATCGGCGACTCACAGGAAGCGACGAGTTTCTGCCGCTGCTCCGCGCTCAAGCAGAGACTTTCGCCACCGAGTTGGCCGCCTCGCCTCATGGTTTGCTCGATGATTACCCCGGCCAGTGTTATCCCTCGGACGTGATTGCTGCCCTCGAAGCGGTCCAGCGCGCCGACCACGTCTTGAGCACCGATCACTCGAAATTCATCGCGGCGGCTCAACGCGGCTTCATCGGCGAGCGAGTGGGCTCACTCGGGCTCCCAAGCTTTGCCGCAAATTCCGTCACCGGCGAGTTTCACGACCTCTCCCGAGGCTGCTCAAACGCGGCGATCTGCGCGCAAGCTGCCTCGCTCTGGCCCGAGCTCGCCGCAACGTGGTATGGCCGTTTCGAGCAGCAGTTCTGGCAGCGCGATTGGCTGGCGGCGGGCTTTCGGGAATACCGGAGAGGCGATCCGCACGG
>DASVRR010000013.1:0-2555 GCA_036388515.1 Chthoniobacteraceae bacterium
CTACTTGTGCCCGTGATCTCGAACTCTCAACCCTCAATTTCGCGCAGCATCAAGCTCCTGAGCACGGACTTCGACGGCACGCTGGTTAATCACGACGCCAAACCCGCCGTTTCGCCCCAGCTCTTTGCCGCGCTCCGGGAAGTGCAGGCCAGCGGCGCGCTCTGGGCGGTCAATACCGGCCGCGAACTTGCCCATATCATCGAAGGGCTGGAAGAATTCGGCTTTCCCGTCGAACCCGACTACGTCCTGACCGCCGAACGCGAAGTCTTCCACCGCGGACCCGACGGCCAATGGCAGGATTACGGCGACTGGAATGCCCGCTGTTTCACCGCGCACGATCAGCTCTTTGCCGGCGCGGGAGATTTGCTGGCGGAGATTCAGGCTTTCCTCGAGACGATGCCGGGCGCGCAGAGCATCCGCATGGGCGGACAAATGATCGGGCTGGTCACCGCGACCGACGCCGACATGGATCGCGTCTGCGAATTCCTCGAGCGCGAACGCCGGCGAGTTCCCGGGTTCCAGTTCATGCGGAACACCGTCTATGTCCGGTTTTGCCACGAGGATTACAGCAAAGGCACCGCGCTCGGCGAACTCGGCCGGCTGCTCGGTCTTTCTCCGGAAGAAATCTACGCCACCGGCGATCACTTCAACGATCTCCCGATGCTCGACGGCCAATACGCCCGGACGGTTTCCTGCCCCAGCAACGCCGTGCCGGCAGTGAAGCAAACCGTGCTCGCGGCGAACGGCTACGTCGCGCGCGGCGCCGTGAGCGAAGGTTTCGTCGAGGCGCTGCAGCACTTCGGGATGATCCGCGGAAGCTGACGCCGCCTTCTTCCCCAGGGCGCAAGATCCGCGATTCCCGAGCGCGCCGGCTTCGTGTATGCCGGGAGTTCGTCCTCCCTTTCTCCTGAAACAGCGCCTCATCCAACAAGTCGGCCGCAGCGCGCGGCTCCGCGTGCTCAATGAACTGAAACGCACCCAGGGACTTTGCGTCGCCGATCTCGCCGAGCGCGTCGGGATGAGTTACATGGGCGTGAAAGGCATCTGCAACGATCTGCAAAAACGCGGTTTGCTGGACACTTGGCGGCATCCGCAAAAAATCGGCCGGCCTCAGCTTCTCTACCGGCTGACCCAGCGCGCGCACGATCTTTTCCCCACCTCCAGCAACGAGGCGACCATCCAGCTCCTCGAAGCCGCGCAAAAGCTTTTCGGCTCCAGCGCTCCGGACAAACTTCTCCACGTGCTCTTCCAGGAACATGCGGAAGCATATGCCCGCCGGCTCAAAGACGGTCCGCTGGCCGAGCGGGCAAAATGGCTCGCCCGCCTGCGCGATCACGACGGCTACATGAGCGAGTTTTCCGCCGGGGAAGACGGCACGCTGCAGATCATCGAACATCATTCGCCGATCCTCGATTTGCTCCGCGCGTTTCCGCTGGTCGCGCGGCTCGAGTCGGATCTCTTCCAGCGCTTGCTCCACGTCCCGATCGCTCGGGAAGAAACCGTCGCTTCCGGGCTTTACCGCGCGACCTTCAGCTTCCGCGCGCCGTGATGCTTTCTTCCCCAGCCGGGCGCTCCGGAAGAAAAGCCGCGCCGCCGATTCTCTCCGTCCAGGATCTCACCATCCGCCGCGGCGACACCGTCATCCTGGATGGCGTTTCCTGGTCGGTGCAACGGCGGGAACATTGGGCGATCCTCGGCGCCAACGGCTCCGGAAAAACTTCGCTGCTCAGCGCGCTCACCGGCTATCTTTCTCCCACCAGCGGCAGCATCGCGGTGCTCGGGAAGACTTTCGGCGAAAGCGATTGGCGCGCGCTGCGCACCCTGATCGGCCTGGTCAGTTCCAGCGTCCGCCAGCTCATGGCGGATCACGAACCCGCGCTCACCACCGTGATCTCGGGAAAATACGCGATGATCGATTACTGGGGAAGAATCCGTGCGGAAGATCGCTCCGCCGCGCTGCGACTCTTGCGGCAAGTCGAGGCCGCGCATCTTGCCGAACGTCCGTGGCAAGTCCTCAGCCAGGGCGAACGCCAGCGCGTGCTCATCGGCCGCGCGCTGATGGCTCGGCCGCGCCTGCTCATTCTCGATGAACCATGCGCCGGCCTTGATCCCGTCGCTCGGGAACAATTCCTCGCCTTCCTCCAGCGCCTCGGCGAGCAGCGCAACGCGCCCGCCTTGCTCCTCGTCACGCATCATGTGGAGGAAATCATGCCGACCTTCACGCACGCCCTGCTCTTGCGCCGCGGCCGCATCCTCGCCGCTGGCGAAAAGCACGCCGTGCTGACCAGCGCCCGACTCTCCGAAACCTTCGACGCCACGCTCCAGCTCACCGAGCAAAACGAGCGCTACGTTTTGGCACTGCGGGCGTAAGCAAGCCGCGCGTTTCGCGTTGGACGATTTGCACGTCTTCGTGAATCCTCTACTAAGACCGCGTGACTATTCGACGCCTCCTGAGCCGGAAACGCCGCCTTACTTGGCTCGTGTTAATCACTGGCCTTGGATTGTTCTTAGGCGGCAGCGCATTCCTTGAGATCCCATCTCGATTGGCCGTGGCT
>DASVRR010000014.1:0-2786 GCA_036388515.1 Chthoniobacteraceae bacterium
CGCCTACGAACTCGCCATGGAGCGACTGGAACAACAGTCGCCCTCTTCAAAACTGACCGAAGCGCAGAAGATGGAAATCGCGGAGATCGACTCGACCTACCGGGCGAAAATCGCGGAACAGGAACTCTTCCTCAAAGACAAGAGCGCCGAAGCCGCGGCGGCGGGAAAATACGAGGATGTCGCGCAGATCGAGCAACAGCTCACCCGCGAGATTCGGCGCCTTCGGGAAGATTGCGAGGCGAAGAAGGAAAAGGCGCGCTCCTCAGGAAGCTAAGGCGATCGCCGCCGGACTCACGGTCGCCTCGACGGATTCCAAAGCCGCGCGGAGTTTTTCCGGCTGAATGGGTTTTTCCAGATAAGCGACGGCTCCGGCCTTGCTGACGAATGGATGATCCCCATCGACGCGTCCGGAAACAAAGATGATTTTCGCCTGTGGATCGCGGCTGAGCAGCGCGTGGCAGACGGTGAGTCCGTTGAAACGCGGCATCATGATATCCAGCAAAACCACGTCGGGAAGATGGCGCGCGAAGCCCTGGATCACCGCCAAGCCACCGCCGGTGATGGTGGCGACGACTTCATGACCCAGCTCACGGACCATGGCGCCGAGAGCTTCCGCAAGGTCGCGGTCGTCGTCGGCGATCAGCACTCGCATGGGAGGACGGGCGGCCATGGCTCAGGCGGCCAGCAAGTGCACGCGCACCTGGATGAAGGCGATAAGTTCCAGCAAATCATCCACGTGGAAAGGTTTGGTCAGGATCGTGCCGTTCACGTTCGTGATGAAGTCGTTGACCTTGGCATTGCCCCGGTGGCCGGTCATGAAAACGAAACGATCGCAGAGATGCGGACGCATTCTCTCAACCGCGCGGAAGAACATGTCGCCGGGCAGCGTCGGCATCATCATGTCGCAGAGGATGACTTCGAAGTCGCTCGCCAGAACCTGGTGGACGCCTTCGACTCCGTTTTGCACGGCGATCACCTCGAAGCCGCTCTCGCGGAGGAAGTCGCTCATGATTTCCTTGAACGACGGATCGTCCTCCAGGAGCAGGATCTTCCGCACTTTGCTGGCGTTCTCCTCTTCCGAGCCGTGGATCCGGAGCGTGGGCGCGGGGATGACTTCCGGGGCGGGAGGCGCATCAGTGAAGTTGCCGGTGGTGACGTTGGCGAGCTGGGACATAGGGCGAAGGTTGTAATTTCTAGAAAGCAGGCCGCGTGCCGAGCTGCGGAACGGAATTGTCGGACGCACGCGTCGGCTCCGGCTGAATCCGGCGGCGAATTTCCCGTTGACCGCTCGAGATAGTTAGGCTCCTAATACTTTATGCCGTTACTGATGTTGAAGGATGTTCCGCGATACGAATGCCTGCTCAATGCAGCGCAACGTTATCCGGATCTCAACCCGGCAGCCTCGGCGGCATTCCTGCATCTTCTCCGCACCGGCGATGACGTCTTTGCCGCCGAAAGCCGGTTCCTCAGCGAGCATGGGATCAGTCACGGACGCTTCACGGTGCTGATGCTCCTGAACCGCTTTTGCGATCGGCCCTCGACTCCCGCGGAACTTGCGGAAGAAGCCGCCGTGACCCGCGCGACGATGACGGGCTTGATCGACACGCTGGAGAAGGACGGTCTCGTCGCCCGCGACACCGATCCGGCGGATCGGCGCACCGTGCTGGTGCAACTGACCGAAAGCGGAGTCGCCTTGATGGAAGAGATGGTCCCAAAGTATTTTCGCTGTGTTTCGGCCATCATGCAGCCGCTCACCGAAGCCGAGCGGCAGCATCTCGTGCGGCTGCTGCAAAAGATCCAGAGCGGCTTGCTCGTGGAATCTTCCCCATCACTCGTCCCCACCGCCTGACTCTTACCGCTTATGTTCAAACGCTTCTCTCTCATGCTGGTGCTGATGCTCCTGTTCATCGCAGGTGTGGCTTTCTGGAAGTACACCGTCATCCGGAAGGGCATGGCGATGGGTGCGAAGTTTGCGCCACCGCCGGCTTCCGTCACGACCGTCGTGGTCAAGGCGCAGACCTGGCAGCCGGTGCTCAGCGCAGTCGGTTCGCTGAAGGCCGTGAACGGCGTGATGGTCAGCACGGATCTCGCGGGGATTGTCTCGGAGATTGCTTTTGAATCCGGGACGCAGGTGAAGAAGGGCGATCTGCTGGTGAAGCTCGACACGCAGCAGGAGGAAGCTCAGCTCCAGTCGTCCCTCGCCCGCCTCAGTCTCGCAAAGGCGGATCTCACCCGGAAGCGCGACCTTCTGGCAAAGCGCGCCATCTCGCAGTCGGATTGGGATACCGCGGAAAGCCAGCTCGCTCAGACGCAGGCGGATGTGGAACAAATGAAAGCGCTCGCCGCACGCAAGCGCATCGCGGCGCCTTTCGACGGTCTGGTCGGAATCCGCTCCGTGAACGTGGGGCAATATCTCAATCCCGGCGCCGCGATTGTTCCGCTGCAATCGGTGGATCCGATCTACGTGGAGTTTTCCCTGCCGCAGCAGCAGCTCGACGTGATTTCCAAGGGGAAGAAACTCCGGCTCAACGCGAGTGGCTTGAGCGGGCCGGCGTTTGAAGGCGAGATCACCGCGGTCAACTCGCAGGTGGACGAAGCCACGCGGAACATCATGGTCCAGGGCACGATCGCGAACGCCGATCAGAAGCTGCGTCCCGGGATGTTTGTGGAAGTGGAAGTTTTGCTGGAAGAACAGCCCGGCGTGCTGACCGTGCCGTCTTCCGCCATCGCTTATGCGCCGTATTTCGACTCGCTCTACGTGGTCAAGGAAACCAAAGACAAGGACG
>DASVRR010000015.1:0-6787 GCA_036388515.1 Chthoniobacteraceae bacterium
CCGGCGCTGCGCGAGGCGCTCTTTTCCGAGCCGATCGAGTTCTTCCACGGCTTGCTCCGGGAAGATGCGAGCCTGCTGCGTCTGCTCGACGCGGATTACACCTACGCGAACGAAACTCTGGCGAAGCATTACGGTCTGCCCGCCGTGCAAGGCGAATCCTTCCGCAAAGTCGCGCTGAACGACCCAAATCGCGGCGGCGTTCTGACCATGGGCGCGGTGCTCACTTTGACCTCCTATCCGCAACGGACCAGCCCGGTGCTCCGGGGAAAATGGGTCCTGGAGGAAATCCTCGGCACGCCCGCGCCGCCGCCGCCGCCGCTGATTAAAAGTCTTCCGGCCTCGGATCGCACGCGCAATGGGCTGACCTTCCGCCAGCAGCTCGAAAAGCATCGGGAAGATCCAAACTGCGCCGGCTGTCACAAGCGGCTGGATCCGCTCGGGCTCGGCCTGGAGCACTTCGACGCGATCGGGCGCTGGCGTGAAAAGATCGCGGATCAGCCGGTGGATGCGACCGGCGAAATGATCACCGGGGAGAAGTTCAAAGGTGCCGGCGAACTCAAGCAGTTGATCCTCAAACGGAAGGACGACTTCGCGCGCACCGTCACGGAAAAGATGTTTGCTTACGCCCTGAGCCGCGGACTGGAATACCACGATGTGCCGATTGTCCGTCGCGCGGTGAAGACGCTGGCGCAATCCGATTATCGCGTCGGCGCGTTGGTCATGGAGATCGTGAAGAGCTATCCTTTCCAATATCGCCGCGGACATCAGCCGATCGCCGCCACCCAAAACCTTCCCGAATGAAAACCACGCCACTCTCCCGCCGCACCGTTTTGAAGGGTCTCGGCGCCACGCTTTGCCTGCCTTTGCTGGAAGCGATGCGGCCGCTGCGCACGCTCGCCGCCGGAGTCGAGGCCGCGGCTGCTCCGGTGCGAATGGCGGTGCTCTATATGCCAAACGGCGTTTGCCCCGGAGCATGGGCGCCCAAGGGAGCCGGCCGCGACTTCGCTCTCTCGCCAATCCTCCAGCCGCTCGCGGCGCATCAGAAAGACATCCTCGTGATGCGGGAGCTGTGGAATGCCGCGTCGGATGGCGGCGAGTCGCATTACGTCAAGACCAGCGGCTTCCTCACCGGCACGCGGATTACCCGCACCACGGGGAGCAATCTGCATAGCGGCGGCGTCTCGATGGATCAGGTCGCGGCGAGCCGGATCGGACATCTCACGCCGTTGCCTTCGCTGGAGCTCGGGATCGAAGCGCCGGCCACGGGAGTCGATACGAACGTCGGCTACACGCAGCTTTACGGAGCGCACGTCGCCTGGAGCAGCCCGACGACGCCGCTCACCAAGGAGATTAATCCCCGCGCGGCGTTCGACCGGCTGTTCCGCTCGCAAACGCCGGCCACCGCGGCGGATTCCACGAAGGACAAAAGCGTGATCGATCTGGTGCTCGCGGATGCGAAACGCTTGCAGCGGCAACTCGGTGCGGAAGATCGCCTGAAGCTCGACGAGTATTTGCACAGCGTCCGGAGTGTGGAGCAAAGGATCGAGTTTGACGCTCGCCGCCAGAAGGAAACCGTCCGCAGCGATCCGCAAGCCGAGCGCGCAATCAAGGAACTCGGTGCGCGGATCGACGCCTACTCGGATCCGGCGCGCGTCAGCGAGCGCCGCGGCAATCACACGGAACACGTGCGGTTGATGCTGGACCTGATGGTGCTCTCCTTCTGGACCGACTCGACTCGCATTTCGACTTTCATGTTTGGCAATGCCGTCAGCGGACGGAACTTCAGTTTTCTGGATGGAGTGAAAGGCGGACACCACCAGATTTCGCATCACCAAAACAACGCGGACAAGCTGGAGGAATATCGCCGGATCAACACCTGGCACACCGAGCAGTTCGCTTACATGATCGAGAAGATGAAAGGCATCCGCGAGGGCGAGGGAACGTTGCTGGACAACTCGATGCTCCTTTTCGGCGCGGGCATTCACGACGGCAACTCGCACAATCCGCACGATCTCCCGATCGTTCTCGCCGGTCGCGGCGGCGGCACCATCGCCACCGGCCGCAGCGTGACCTACGGCAAAAACACGCCTTTGACGAACCTCTACGTCGGGATGCTGAACCGCGTCGGCGCACCGCTGCGCAGCTTCTCCGACAGCACGGGCGAGCTCGAAGGACTGCGCGATCCGGAGTTCAAGGGTGTGATCGGCAGCTAAGACGATCTGGTCAGTCGAGTACGTCGGAAGGCCCGCTCGTTCCCGCTCGTTCCCGCTCGTTCCCGCTCGTTCCCAAGTTGCACTTGGGAACGCCCCGCACGCGAAGCTTAGCTTCACCTTCCGGTACCCCCGCGCTCCTGTCAGGACGAAGCTCAGCTTCGGGAAGAAGGCATTCGCAAGTGCAACTTGGGAACGAGCGGGACGAGCGGGAAAAAGAGCCGGTGGCCGGAGGAAAGGCTGGAGCGGCGCTGGGTTTTCCGGAGACTCGCGCGGAATGAAACGCCTTCCGCTTGTGCTGCTGGCCGCGGTGCTCGGTTGCGCCTGGGTCGGCTGCGGGAAAGTTCCCCCGAATCCGCCAGCAAACGCCGCTTTGCTCCGCGTGGCCGCGGCGTCGGATCTGCAGTTTGCGCTGGAAGAAATCATCCGCGACTTCGAGCAAAACCTTCCGTCCGTGAAGGTGAAACCGACTTACGGTTCTTCCGGAAATCTCTTCGCCCAGCTCCAGCAAGGCGCGCCGTTTGACGTATTTCTTTCTGCGGATGTGAAGCTCCCGCGTTTGCTGGAGCGAAGTGGGCGAGCAGAGGCGGGGAGCACCTTCATCTACGGGATCGGGCGGATCGCGGTTTGGGTTCCCAGCGCCTCGCCGATCAACGTCGAAGCTGAGGGAATCCGCGCGCTGCTGCATCCGTCAGTTCGGAAGATTGCGATCGCGAATCCCGCGCATGCCCCGTACGGCGCCGCCGCCGAAGCGGCGCTGAAGCACTTCGGCGTTTACGATCAGCTGGCCGGTTCGCTCGTGCTGGGGGAAAACGTGGTGCAGGCCGCTCAGTTCATCGAGTCCGGCGCGGCGGAGATTGGCGTCATCGCCTTCTCGCTCGCGACTTCTCCGAAGCTGCGCGCCGCCGGTCGGTTTTGGCTGGTGCCGCTGGAGGCTTTTCCCCGGCTGGAGCAAGGCGGCGTGGTCATCTCCGGCTCCAGGCAGACCGAATCGGCCCGACGCTTTGCCGCCAGCCTCACCGAGCCGAGCGGACGCGCCATCCTAGAGCGGCACGGGTTCCTTTTGCCCCGCGACTAACCGATGGACTGGGAAGCGATCGCGCTCACGGTTCGGCTTTCGGCCTGCACTGCGTTCATCCTCCTGACGCTCGGTTTGCCGGTCGCGCACTGGCTGGCGACCACGCGATGGCGCGGCCGCATCTTCGTCGAGGCATTGATCGCGCTGCCGCTCGTGCTGCCGCCGACGGTGCTCGGCTTTTATCTGCTCGTGATGCTGGGACCGCGAAGCAGTTTCGGTCATTGGTTTGGAGCGCTCACGGACCGCTCGATTCCGTTTTCCTTCCCTGGTCTGCTCGTCGGCTCCGTGCTCTACAGTTTGCCGTTTGCGCTCCAGCCCTTCACCGCAGCTTTTCGTTCCGTGGATCGCGCGCTCGTCGAAGCTGGAGCCAATCTCGGTGCCACTCCGTTCCGCGCCTTCCGCCGGATCAGCATCCCACTGGCGTGGCCGGGTTTGCTCGCGGGCATGGTGCTGAGTTTTGCTCACACGCTGGGTGAATTTGGCGTCGTCCTGATGATCGGCGGCAACATTCGCGGCGAAACGCGCACGGTTTCGATCGCGATCTACGATCAGGTGCAAAGTCTCGACTATGCTGGAGCGGCGCAAAACTCGCTCTTTCTCCTGGTGATCTCGTTCGCGATTCTCAGCGTCACTTACGGTTTGCAGCGAAACTTCCGCATCGTCGGACCGCGGCATCTTTGAGCAACGCGGCCCGCCACCTGCTATCGACAGGTTCATGGATCTCGAGCCTGAACCATTTCTCTCTCACCGTCCGGAAGATCGGCTGCCTTTGTCGGTGGAAGATCTTAGCCAGCACGCTTGTCTGAGCCGCGCCTTCATCCGGCTCTGTCTGGATCACGGCTGTCCCGCGCAGGATGGATTGGTCAGTCAGGCCGCGATGGTCGATTGGCTGTGCAGTCATTATCCGGAGATCCGCGAGACCGCCGGGTTGCGCGTGCTGCCTTCAGTCGAAGATGTTCCCGCTGTCATCCGGCAGAAACTTCAGGCGGCAAATACGATGCTGACGATGCTGGAATACACCGAGTCGCGTTGCAGCGATCCCGTGACAAAGGCGCGGCTGCGTTCCATGCAGGACCTTGTGGAAAGAGCGGGGTAAGGAAGACAGCAGTCGGGCTCTTCCGCCCCAGATCGTGAGCGGCTGCGGGGACAGGCGGACGCCGGTCTTCCACAAGGGTGGCTGAGGGCCTTTTGCAGAACGCTTGTTGACGCTCCGCAGCGTGCGGGATTTACTTCCGCGCTCAATTCACATTCAGCCAACACACTTTCATGATTAAAATCGGCATCAATGGTTTCGGTCGCATCGGCCGCCTCGTTTTTCGGGCAATTTGCGATCAGGGGCTCCTCGGAAAAGAGATCCAGGTGGTCGCCGTCAACGACCTCGTTCCGGCTGACAATCTCGCCTATCTGGTGAAGTACGACTCCACGCAGGGCAAGTCGAAGGAAGAAGTTTACAGCAAGAAATCCAGTCCCGACGTTGCGGAAGACGACGTGCTCGTGGTGGACGGCCAGGAAATCAAGTGCCTCGCAATCAAAGAAGGTCCGGCGGCGCTTCCCTGGAAGGAACTCGGCGTGGATATCGTCATCGAATCGACGGGATTCTTCACCGACGCGGAGAAAGCGAAGGGTCATCTCACCGCAGGAGCAAAGAAGGTCATCATTTCTGCTCCGGCCAAAGGGGAAGACATCACCATCGTGCTCGGCGTGAATCACGAGAAGTACGATCCCGCGAATCACCACATCATTTCCAACGCGAGCTGCACCACGAACTGTCTCGGGCCGCTCGTGCACGTGATTTTGAAGGAAGGTTTCGGCCTGGAAGAAGGTCTGATGACGACCGTCCACAGCTACACCGCGACGCAGAAGACGGTGGATGGACCTTCCAAGAAGGACTGGAAAGGCGGCCGCAGCGCTGCGATCAACATCATCCCGTCTTCCACCGGCGCGGCCAAGGCGCTGGCGCTCGCGATTCCCGAGGTCAAAGGGAAGCTGACCGGCATGGCGTTCCGCGTCCCGACGCCGACCGTTTCCGTCGTCGATCTGACCTTCAAAACGACCAAGGACACGTCGCTCGAGGAGATCAAAGCGGCAATCAAGCGAGCCAGCGAAACTTACCTCAAAGGCATTCTCGCCTACACGGAAGACGAAGTCGTCTCCAGCGACTTCATCCACGACGCGCACAGCTCCATCTTCGACGCCGGCTCCAGCATCGCGCTGAACAGCCGCTTCTTTAAGCTGATCAGCTGGTACGACAACGAGTGGGGCTACAGCAATCGCTGCGTTGACCTCGTGAAATACATCGCCAGCAAGTAACCCACGCTTTCTCCCGAAGCCGCCCGCTTTCTTCCGGAGAGCGGGCGGTTTCTTTTTTCCCGCAGCTCCGACGATTCTGCGCCTTCCCGGGTAAAGAGCTTGTCATTCCCCAGCTCGCCCGCCATTCGTCTCCACCACTCTTTTTACCATGGCCAAGAAAACCATCCGCGACATCGATGTAACCGGCAAACGCGTGCTGCTCCGCGTGGATTTCAATGTCCCGATCGACCAGAAAGATGGCAAAGCCGTGATCACCGACGACACGCGGATTCAGGAGAGTCTGCCGACCATCAAATATCTCCGGGAGAAAGGCGCGAAGGTCATTCTGATGGCGCACTTTGGCCGGCCGAAGGGTCAGCCAAATCCGGAGTTTACGCTCCGCCCGGTCGGCGATCACCTGCACACGCTGATCCAGCATCCGGTGATCTTCAGCCATGACACGGTCGGCGAGATTCCGGAGAAGATCATCGCCCACATGCATCCCGGCGACGTGGCTTTGCTGGAAAACGTGCGCTTTCATCCCGGTGAGGAAAAAAACGACCCGGCCTTTGCGCAGCAGCTCGCCCGGCTCGGCGACATCTACGTGAACGACGCGTTCGGCGCCGCGCATCGCGCTCACGCCAGCACCGAAGGCATCGCGCATCTCCTGCCAACCGCCGTCGCCGGACTGCTCATGGAGAAAGAGCTCATCTATCTTCACGACGAACTGCAATCGCCGGCCGCGCCTTTCGTGGTGATCCTCGGCGGAGCAAAAGTCTCCGACAAGATCAGCGTCATCGACCGTCTGCTCGACCGCGCGCAGACCATTCTGATCGGCGGCGGCATGGCCTACACCTTCGGACTGGCTTTGGGCAAAAAGATCGGCAAGTCGCTCAGCGAACCGGACAAGGTGGACGTGGCGAAAGCTGCCCTGGAAAAAGCGAAAGCGAAGGGCGTGAAATTTCTCCTGCCGGTCGATAACTACATCGTCGAGACGCTCGACTTCAAAGCGAAGACGGTCTCGCCGGGGCGCTACACTTCGCCCGGCGAAGACATTCCAGACGGCTGGGAAGGCGTCGATATCGGCCCGGAAACGATCAAGCTTTACTCGGCGGAAGTGGCGAGCGCGAAGACGCTGATTTGGAATGGACCGATGGGCGTCTTCGAGATCAAGGAATGTGCAAAAGGGACTTTTGCAATCGCCGAGACC
>DASVRR010000016.1:0-6146 GCA_036388515.1 Chthoniobacteraceae bacterium
GGCTTTGGGATGTCGGCGTCACCTCGCGCGACCTCGAGGTCCGGCCAGAGTGGAATGGCACCCAGACAGGCACCGCAGCCACCAGCGCGCTCCGCAGCTACATCAATAACCCGCAGCTCTTTGTCCTGCTGAGCGACGCAAAGACCAGCGCCAGGTTAGTCAAAGCGACTCTGAACGAGACGCTCCTGCAGCAAACCCTTCGACAAGAAGGGATGCCAGTTACAGCGGACTCCATGCAGCTAATGCGCCTGCTGGCAACCCTGCGACTAAGTCTTCCGCCGTTTAGCAACCAGGGTGAGCCACCTTTGACCTATCCTTTACCAGCAAACTCATGGACGGATAACGACATCCTCGGGATTGCGGTAAACATGGTTCAGGCAACTCAGGCGGTGGCAGATCAGAACATCCTGACTTCAGATCAAGCAACCCATGGATTCGCCTATTTTCTCGATCCGAACACCCGCTTAGGCGTGCGGGTCAGTCCTTACGTGACCGAGATGGCAGTCCGAGTTAAGCGGATAAGTTCCAATCAAATCGAAGTGGAGGAGTTCTTTGAAATTTGGAATCCCTACTCTGTGGATCTTCGCGGGGTCAGGTATAACTATGGTGGCTGGAGTGGCGCGAGATACGAAGGAGCGGGTTTCAGCCCCGAAGCGAGAACGCTTTGGGGATATCTGGGGAGGGCTTCCACGCAGGGGCCTGATCGTTATTCATTTAAGGTGATCAAGAACACGGGAGCTGACGGAGGAACTAGCCGCGTGGTTGCATACAACCCGTCGACTCACTTCGTGATGCGAGCGCGTCCCTATCTACAGCACAGTAGTTTTTGGGCAAATCTCGCCATCGGCACTGCGGTCGACGAGAGCCCGAAGCACGCCGTAAGTATAGCACCCATCTATTCGTCTGGACTCTCCGCCCAAGGGGAGACGTCAAACCTGGTTTATTTCATTCCCGGTTTTCGCTTTGGCCCCATCGGCAGTGAGGCTTGGGCGTCCTTCCAGATCGATGATCCCCGAATGGGTCCGGCGACTCGCTACACTTCTAATTATGTGTCTGAGAGCAGCACCTCGCCCATGACTTATTCCTGGAAGTTCTATGCGAATCAGCATTCGCTCGCCGGGATCACGGCCGGGCCAAAGGTGCTCAGTCCATTTGGTGATGGCTACAATCAAAACTTCGCTCCTCCATCCGGAAGCCTGGATGCAGCGCTCGCCACTTTCGCGCTACCGCGACGGCCGCTCTTGAGCTTGGGCGATCTCGGGTCCGTCTTTATCCACCGTCCTTGGAAGACCCTGAGCTTTGCAGCGAAAATGAGTCCTACGGATGCAGGAGTTCCGACGGGCGTGACGAGCAGCTCATACCCGACAGCTCTTTTGGATCTGCTGACCACTGCCGGCACGACGACCGACCGCACCGATCTTCCGCTGAAAGTTGCGGCAAGCCAGCCGCCGAGCATCTATAATCAAACGTCGCTGGCGCTGCGTGCCCAGTCTTCCCAGACGCTCTTCGACTCGTCTGCGTCCGCAGCACTCCCACAGCTCCGCCCTATTCGTGGGCGGATCAATCTGAACGCGGCGAGCAAGGCCACGCTGAGTCAGTTGCTCCGCGCGCCCATGCGGGTCGTCCGCAGCCGGGGCGTGGAGCAGCGGATGTCCGCGCTGGGTTTGCTGGATGGCTCGGTTTCGGCCGCGCTGGATTCGGATCTCATCGTCCGGATTGCTCCGGAAGATGCCGACGCCATGGCGGATGAACTCACGCTTCCGCCCACCGATCCGAATGCGATCCGCCCGCTGCGCTCCATGGCCGACCTCGGGAAGCTCAAAGCGATCCCCCCGCTGCACCTGAAGTATCCGGATGCAGTCGTGGATGCGGCGGTCGCTCGTCTGGCGCAATTCGGCACGCTGCGGCAGCAAATCTATACGGTGGATGTGATCAGCCAAAGCTATCTCCCGGGACAACCGGGCGTGGCCGGCGCGGAAGCGCGGATGCTGGCGACCGTTCACTTCGACACGTTCACCCGGCAGTATCGGATTGCCTCCATCGAAAAAGGGCTGCCGCTGCATCTCGCCAACGACACCACCGGAATCACCTGGACGAGCGGCGGCGCTCGTCCGTGGATCGGGCAGACGCAGCTTTCCAGCGATGGCGCGGACTCCGCGCGCAGCGGATCGGTGAATGTGGATGAGGAAAGCTGGATGGAAGCCAACATCCAGGGACCCGGCACGCTGAGCTACTTCCAGCTGCGGAAAGGAATCGGTTCGAAGCTGAAGGTCGAAATCGATGGCATCGCGCGCCTGGATGAAACCGGTGATGCGATCTGGAGCCAGCGCAGCTTGGGGATTCCTCGCGGCCTTCACCGAGTGCGCTGGATTCACAAGATGAGCGTTTCTCCGGAAGAGGATGAAGGTGCCTGGGTCGATCGCGTGGCGTTTGCTCCCTCCAGTGCCGGCTACAACGCGTGGGCGGATCTGCATTTCACTGCGGATGAACTGAACAACGATCCGCTTACCACTCCGCTGGAACACTTTAATACGGACAATAGCGTGAACCATCTCGACTATGCCTTCGATCGGAGTCCGCGAGTGGCCAGCGCATTGCCGCCCGTGACTGAATCGGTCCTGGCGGAAGCCGGCGGACGCTATCTAACGATCCGCTTTGCCCGCCGGAAGAACGCGCCGAATCTGACTTACGTCACCGAAGCCAGTGCCGACCTGAAAGTCTGGACACCCGGAGGCACGGAAGTCCAGGTGGAGCCGGGCCCCACCGGGAACACGGATTATGTCACGGTCCGCGACACCGTCCCGATTGCTCCGGAGGCGAGGCGCTTTCTCCGAGTGCGAGTAAGTCAGGATTGAGTCCGCCAGCGAGCCACGCTGTAGCCGATCCTAGCTGCTCTGCGGATCGTTGCTCGGCCGGGCGAGCGCGACTTTCACCGCCATGGATTGGAGCTGGAGCGCGCCGAATTGCGAGACCAGCGCCACATCCGCGGCATCGCGGCCATAGGCGATGGTGATCCGGTTGCCGCGCGGCTGCTCTTGAGTGGCGTCGAAGGTAAACCAGCGTCCGCCGACGAAGGCCTCAAACCAGGCGTGGAGGTCCATCGGATTCAGCTCGTGCAAGTAGCCGACGACCATTCGCGCGGGGATGTTCAGGCTGCGGCAGAGCGCGACTCCGAGATGCGCGAAGTCCCGGCAGACGCCGCGCCCGGATTCAGCGGTCTCCAGGGCGGAAGTGGAGGCATTGCTCGCGCCGTAGCAGTATTCGAGGTTCGTCTTGATCCACTGGCGAATGGTCTCCACCTGGGCGTAGCCGAGCGGCGCATTCCCGACGATCTGACTCGCGAGCGCGTTGCACTTATCGGATTCGCAGTAGCGGCTCGGGAGGAGAAATTGCAGCGAACTTTCCGGCAACAACGCCACGGGGACAAACGGCGCCGTGGGCTCCACGTCGATGGTGTCGGCGGTGTGCGCGCAGCAGGCGGCGTGAATGTGGAAGGTTCCCGGCGGCACCACCACGCGCTGGCAGAGATTGCCAAAACCATCCGTGAACTCGACCACGGGG
Source organism: Chthoniobacteraceae bacterium (assembly GCA_036388515.1). Classification (GTDB taxonomy): domain Bacteria; phylum Verrucomicrobiota; class Verrucomicrobiia; order Chthoniobacterales; family Chthoniobacteraceae; genus Chthoniobacter. The sequence continues at coordinate 3,562 of DASVRR010000016.1, forward strand.
ACGAAAGGCTCGAGCGCATACTCTTCACGCGTCACCCATTGCCCGAGGCCGCTGCGCGGGCGCAGCATCAGGACGCAGGGAATCGGAGCACTGGCGAAAAACGTCAGGTCGCAGCTCGCTTCGAGGATCATGAGTGACGAGAAATTGAGGCGGACGAAAGCGCGACCGGAGCCTCGCAGGTCGGGCGAATCGGATCTTCCGGCCGTGTTTCTTCCAGGCGAGACGCGCGCTCTCTAGAGCCCAGTGCCGGCCTTCAACGTCCGGCGGCTGCCGTCCTTCGGATCCTCGTAGATCACGTCCTTGTAGGTCTCGCCGGCGGGGATCATCGGGAGCACGTGTTCGGTGTAAGGCACCATGACTTCCAGAACGCACGCGTCCTTTTCCGCGAGGAACCATTCCATCGCCGCCTTGAGGTCCTTCTTGTGCTCGACGCGTCGGGAAGGAATCCCGAACCCTTCGCAGATCTTCATGAAATCCGGATAAATCGTCTTGGTGTCGGCGACCACGCGCGCTTCATCCGAGAAGAGGCCGAGGAAAGTGTGACCCCGGTTGGACTTGAAGAAACGGTCCTCCCATTGCACCACCATCCCGAGGTGCAGATTGTTCAGGACGAGCGCCTTGGCGCCGATTCCTTCCACGCGCGCGCAGGCGAGTTCCTGGATGTTCATCACAAAGGATCCGTCGCCATCGATGTCGATCACCTGCTTGTCCGGACAAGCGACCTTCGCGCCGATGGCGGAAGGATAGCCGTAGCCCATCGAGCCGAGGCCGGCGCTGGTGATCAGCGTGCGGGGATGATCGAAATCATAGAACTGCGCGGCCCACATCTGATGCTGGCCCACGCCGGTGGTGATGATCGCCTCGCCTTTGGTCATCTGGCAGAGCAACTCGATGGCGTATTGCGGCTGGATCGCGTCTTCCGTGTCCGTGTAGGTGAAAGGAAAGCGGCCCTTCCACTCCGCGATCTGCGAATGCCACTCCGGATAGCGATCGTAGCCCGCCGATTTCCGCTCGTAACCCGCTTCGGCCAGCATCGCGTTCAGCCGGGTGAGCGCGTATTTCACTTCGCTCAGGATCGGCAGCTTCACGACCTTGTTTTTGTTGATCTCCGAGTTGTCGATGTCGATGTGGACGATCGTTCCGTGCTTCGCGAATTCGCTGATCTTCCCCGTCACGCGATCGTCAAATCGCACGCCGATCGCGAGGAGCAAATCGGCTTCGTTCACCGCGTTATTGGCGTAAACCGTCCCGTGCATCCCGAGCCACTTGAGCGAAAGCTCGTGAGATTCCGGGAAGCAGCCGATCCCCATCAGCGTCGTCGCCACATGGATCTGGGTGCGTTCCGCAAATTCCCGCAACTCCGCCGAAGCCTCCCCTGAGATGATGCCGCCGCCGCAATAGATCATCGGCTTCTTCGCCATGCGGATCAGTGCGACGAGTTCGTTCAGCTCGGCGTCGCCGCAGCGCACCACCGGATTGTATCCGCGCAGCTTCACCTCGCTGGGGAAGATCGGCTGGGTTTCTTCTTGCTGAATGTTTTTCGGGATATCGATCAGCACGGGACCCGGGCGGCCGGTCCGCGCGATGTGGAAGGCTTCTTTCACGATCCGCGCGAGATCGTTGATGTCCGTCACCAGATAGTTGTGCTTCACGATCTGGGCGGTGACGCTGAACACGTCCGTCTCCTGAAACGCACCCTTGCCGATCATGTGTTGCGGGACCTGGCCGGTGATCGCCACCAGCGGCGTGGAGTCGAGATAGGCATCCGCGATGCCCGTCACGAGATTGGTCGCGCCAGGGCCGGAAGTCGCCATCACCACGCCCACTTTGCCAGTCGCCCGCGCATAACCTTCCGCCGCGAACACTCCACCCTGCTCGTGTCGGGGCAGGATGGTGCGGATCTTCGTGGAGCGAGTCAGCGCCTGGTGCATGACCATCGAGGCTCCGCCGGGATAGGCGAAAATCGTATCCACGCCCTCGCGCTCCAGTGCTTCGACGAGGATGGCCGCGCCGTTCATTTTCGGGCCGCGTTCGCCCGCGGGCGCCGCGCTGGTGGCTGCTGGAGTGGTGGAAGAAGTGGTCGTGCTCATGGCAAAAGAGGGGCGGAGGATACAGGCGACCGGCGGCTTCGGCAAGCGCAAGGTCGGCAGGCAAACCCGCCACGGCGAGCAATCGAACGTGGGTCGGACGCGGCTTCCGGGGAGCCCACGCGTCTCGCGTGGCGGCGCGGGCGTCCCCGCCCACGCGGACTTTTACCGCCCGCCCGAAAATTTTACGCGCTCAGAACAGCCGGCCGTTGCGCGGAAGTCCGTCGCGGCGGGACGCCGACGACCACCATGCGAGACGCATGGGCTCCCCGGATCAGCCTGCGCCCGCGTCACCATCCACGCCCGGCACCGGGTTTCATCCGCACCTTTTGCCACGATCTTCCGACCAAAGCCGGGCTCGCGCGACCGGCTTCAGCTGCTTAGTTTCCCCTCATGCCGACTTATGTCTATGAGCCGTGTGAAGGCGACTGCACGATTTGCGGCGGCGCCTTCGAGCTGAACCGACCGATGGCGCGCGAGCCGCTGACCGAATGTCCG
>DASVRR010000017.1:0-9010 GCA_036388515.1 Chthoniobacteraceae bacterium
CTTTGATCGTGGCGAGGGACACCGGATGCTTCAGAGGTTTCACCGGAGCGAGATCGACGCACGTCCAATCACCTTCGGTTGCGGTCGGATCGGGATAACCGGCGCGGATGACCTTGGCGATTCCGACGATCTCCTTCCCCGTGACGCTGTGGTAGAAAAGGACGTGGTCTCCTTCCCGCATCAGGCGCAGGTGGTTCCGCGCCTGAAAGCTGCGGACGCCGGTCCACGCAGTGCTCCCGTCTTCCACCAGTCTCGCCCACGAGTAGGAGGAAGGCTCCGTTTTCACCAGCCAGTGCTGCGCAGCTTTGCTCATTCAGCGACTGAGCGGGAAACCGCTTCTCGGAACAAGCGAAATGCAGCGACTGCACTTTCCGGAAACCAAAAAGGAGGAAGGCGCTCTCCTTGCGGGGAGCGCCTTCCAGAAGTGGCTGGCGATAAGCCGGATTTTGTCCCTCGGCGGTTGCCCGCAGATTGGATGATCATTTCTCTCACGCCACTTGCGCGGCGCGTCCCGCTCGCGCGGTGATGCGACTATTACCCGGAAGCTGGCCAGCTTTCGCCGGCCGAGTCAGGCGCTCTGGCTCCCTGTTTTGTCTTGCACCGCATGGGGTTTATCGTGCCCCGGAGCTTGCGCGCCGGGCGGTGGGCTCTTACCCCGCCTTTTCACCCTGACCCGCAGCTTGCGCCGCAGGCGGTTTGTTTTCTGTGACACTTTCCGTCACGCCGGGCTTTCGCCCGACGTCCCCGCGCACTTTACGCGGCATGCTGCCTGGTTGGTGTCCGGACTTTCCTCTGCAAACGGCAAAAAGCGTCCACAGCGATCATCTGCCAGCCGCGGAGGAGTGTCGGGTGGCGGAAGGCAAGGTGACAAGGCCGAAGATGAGCGCGGCCGGCGGCCCCGCTCGTCCTCGTCTCCTACTCTTACTCGACAGGGGAAGAACGAGGACGATTTGTTTGCTCGTGATTTCGCTAACAGCACGCGCTGGCTGCTGCTTACTTGGGAACCCGCTCCACGCATGCCCGATCCATCCCTCGATCGTTTTCTCGAAACGCTCCAAGCCAGCTTGCGCGACTCGACTTTCGTCAAACTCACGCTGAGCGAACCAGGCGCGAGCGCCGGCGAGTTGCGCAATGTGTACGGGCGGCTCGTGGAGATCAAAGGCGGGAAGCAGCTCTCGCTGGTCTTCCATCATGCGCGGAAAGACGTGACGAAGAATTTCCTCCCTGCGGACGCGGCGCCGGAAATCGCGCGGCTTTTATCCGGAGAACTCGGGCGCGCTTATCTGTTCACCACGAGCGGCGACTGGCAATGGCGTCCCGGCGTTTTGAAGGCCAGCCGGCCGCGATTCACCGTGGCCCCAGCTCCGGAGCACGACCGCAAGAAGGTCGCGCCGATCGAGTCTCGCAGCGGATTTCTCCAGGCGCTGGGCGTGACGAATGCTGCCGGTGACCCGCGGCCCGGAATGGCCGACAAGCTGAGGCAAATCCAGCGCTTCACCGAACTGCTGGGACATCTGCTCGACGCCTCCAGCTTAAAGCAAAAGACCGCGCTGCGGGTGCTCGATATGGGCTCCGGGAAAGGTTATCTGACCTTTGCCGCCCACGAACTTCTGCGTCTTCGCGGGTTTCATCCGGAAGTCATCGGCGTCGAGCAACGGGAAGATTTGGTCCAGCTGACGGAAGGTGTCGCACGCGAGTTGCGGCATGACGGTTTGAGCTTTGTTCCGGGAACCATCGCCGACTTCCAGCCTGCGGAAGAAATCGACGTGCTCATCGCGCTGCATGCCTGCAATACGGCGACGGATGACGCGCTGTTCCGCGGGATCCAAGCTCGCGCGGCATTGTTGCTGGTCGCGCCGTGTTGCCATCAGGAACTTCGCGCCCAGCTGCAGCCTCCGCCGGTCTTGCGCGAGGTTTTGCGTCACGGGATTCTGGCCGAACGCGAGGCCGAACTGGTGACCGACGGCATACGTGCTTTGTTGCTGGAGATCCATGGTTACAAGGCGAGCGTCTTCGAGTTCATCTCTCCGGAACACACGGGGAAAAACCTGATGCTCGCCGCGCATCGCCGGATCCAGCCAATTGATCCGGAGCCTTTACGGCAGCGGCTGAGCGAGTTGCTCGACTTTTACGGCATCCGGGAACAACGGCTGGCCAGGCTGCTCGGCGAGCGATGAAGCATTGGACTCCAGATGAACTGAAAGTTCTGCGCGGCTTGCGCGAACGTTTCCTGACCGGAACCGCCGGTCATGCGGATTACTGGCGATCGGCGGCGGAGCTGGAGCTTTACGATCGCTCGTTCGGCGAGCGGATCGGCTGGAAATGGGACGCGGTGCTCCGCGAGTTGACGCTGCGTGGCTGGTCGCCGCGAAGCCGGCGCGTGCTCGACTGGGGCTGCGGAAGCGGCGTCGCCGGTCGGCGCGTGCTCGACTGGATTCCGGAAGTCGAGACGCTCGCGTTGCATGATCGTTCGCCGCTCGCGATGCGCTTTGCCACGGAGAAAGCGCGGGCGCTTTTCCCCCGGATCACGGCGACCCGGATGGAAGGCATCCAGCCTGGAACGCTCTTGCTCCTCAGCCACGTGATCAGCGAACTCGCCGCGCGCGATCTCGATTCCGTCTGCGAGTTGGCGCTCCAGGCTCAGGAGATCATCTGGGTGGAAGCCGGAACCCATGCGGACAGCCGGCGCTTGAGCGAAGTGCGCGATCGATTGTTGCCGGCTGGTTTCCACGCGATTGCTCCGTGCACGCACCAGGCCCGATGCGGAATGCTGGCACCCAAGAACGCGCGGCATTGGTGCCACCACTTCGGAGCGCCGCCGCCGGATGCTTTTCAAAACGCACGCTGGGCCGAGTTCGGGAAAGAACTCGGGATCGATCTGCGGAGTCTTCCCTACAGCTTCCTCGTGTTGTCTCGCGAGCCCGCGCAGATTCCTCCGGAGTTCTCCCGGATCATCGGAGTGCCGCGCGATGCGACTGGCTACAGCAAAGTCCTCAGCTGCCACGAGTCGGGAGTAAATGATCTCCTGCTGCAGAAGCGGGATGCGCCAGATCTGCTGCGCGAGGTGCGCAAGGGTCCGGAACTTCCTCTGTATCACTGGAAGCTCGACGCGGGGAAGATCACCGGCGCGGAACCATTTCCGCCGCGCGAGTGAAGCGTTGATCTCGCTGCGCCGAACCTCTAGCTTCGCAGCCCGCATGAAACTCACCCCGTTCCATCTCCTCACCGCAGCCACCCTCCTCCTTACTCCATTCACGATCATGGCCGACGACGCAGCCGCCAAAGGCGAAAAGTTCCTCAAAGAAAATGCCAGCAAAGAAGGCGTCAAAGCGCTCCCCAGCGGGCTGCAGTACAAGACGATCAAAGAAGGAACCGGCAAAGCTCCCAAAGCGTCGAACACGGTGAAGGTCCACTACCGCGGAACGCTGCTCGACGGCACGGAATTCGACAGTTCTTACAAGCGGAACGAGCCGATCGAGTTCCCGCTCGGCGGCGTGATCAAAGGCTGGACCGAAGGCGTGCAGCTGATGAAAGAAGGCGGCAAGACCCAGCTTTTCATCCCGTCCGAGCTGGCTTACGGCAAACGCGGAACGCCCGGCGGACCGATCGGGCCGAACCAAACGCTCATCTTTGAGATCGAACTCCTCCAGGTGAAGTAAACTCGACTCGCCACGTCTCTCGCTTATCCTCACCACTCTTCATGAAAAGATTCCTCCCTCTCGTTGCCGCCCTGTTCACGCTTGCCGCCGCTGCCAACACGCTCCACGCCCAGGCCGCCAAACCAATCAAGATCCTGCTCCTCACCGGCGGCTGCTGTCATGATTACGCCAAGCAGAAAGACATCCTGAAAAAAGGCATCGAGTCCCGGATGAACGCCGTCGTGGACCATGTGCACAGCGACGACACGAGCACCAAGCCGCGGCTCGCCAGCTACGGAAATCCTGATTACGCCAAAGGCTACGACGTGGTCGTTCATGACGAATGCTCCGCCGATATCACGGACCCGGCCATCATTGCCGGCGTGCTCAAGCCGCATGTGGACGGCATCCCCGGCGTGAACCTGCATTGCGCGATGCACTCGTATCGTTTTGGCGATTACAGGAAGCCCGTCACCGCCGGTGCGGACAACGCGAAGTGGTTTGAATACATCGGTATTCAGTCCACGGGCCACGGTCCTCAGGAGCCGATCACCGTGAGTTACACCGACAAAACTCACCCGATCACGAAGAACCTGGCGGATTGGACCACCAGCAAGGAAGAACTCTACAACAACGTGCAGATCTTCCCCACCGCCAAGGCGCTCGCCACCGGCACGCAGAAAGATAAGCCGCTCGTGCTCGCCTGGACCAATATGTTTGGCAACACCCGCGTCTTCAGCACCACGCTCGCGCACAACACCAGCAGTGTGGAAGATCCCCGCTATCTGGATCTCGTCGCAAACGGCATCCTGTGGGCGACGGACAAGCTCGGCGACGACGGCAAGCCAAAGGCCGGCTTCGCTGCGGAGAAAAAGTAGAGTCTGGTCAAAGCGCCTCTGCGATCACACACCCGCAGAGACGATCGAGTGACCGGGTGAACGCATCTGGAGCCGGCCACTTGAGTGCGGATCCATGCGTGCTCGATACTTCAGATGGCGCCGTCTGCTCCACTCTACCAGTGGCCGCCAGACGGTATGCACCAGATTGTGCTTGATCAGGAGGTGCCAAAACCGGTTCGAGCGTTTGTATAGATACGACATCGCAAGATAAGGGGCGACGGCTTGCCATTCAGCGGGGCGACGCCTCCAAATCGACGCATTCGAGAACAGACGCTGGTAGATCCAGCCGTAGCCCTGTGCGAGTTGTTCAGGTGTCATGTGCTTCGGTCGGAAGACCACGTGCGCTGTGTCGTACTTGCTCCAGTCGCGGTGGAGTAGGCGATCCTCCTTCGCCATCTGACGAAACAGCGGCGTTCCCGGATAGGGCGTGAGAATATGGAACGTCGCGCACTCTAGTCGGTTCGCCTCGATCCATTCAGCCGTTAGGGCGAAGACATCGAGGTGATCATCGTCGAAGCCTAACACGAAGCTGCCGTTTACCTGAATGCCGTGATCATGCAGCAAACGCACCCGAGCAGCATAGTCTTCGGTCTTCGGCGTCTTCTTGCGAGCCTGCGTTAGGTTGGAGTTCGAGAGACTCTCGAACCCAATGAACACCCCCGTGCATCCTGCGAGCGCCATTTCCCGAACGAGCGCTGGATCGTCGGTGACGTCCAGAGTCACGGCGGCGCTCCAAATCTTCTCGAGGGGTCGGAGACCGCGGCACAAGGCACGCAGGTATTCAGGGCGCGAACCCAGATTATTGTCCACAAATACTGCGTATGGCTGATCGTCAGCCGCAAACTCCGTGACGACCTGTTCCACCTCTCGCACACGATACGGCATCCGGAGACCTTCGGTCGCGAGATAACAAAAGCCGCAGCGATTATGGCAGCCTCGCGTGGCGATGAGGCTGCTCGTGGTCAGGAAGCTACTCCGCTTCAGTAGCGCACGCCGCGGGGGAGGATCTTCGCGGTATTCATTCTCATACATTGTTCTGTAGATAGATTGCAGGTTCCCAGCCTCTACGTCCGCGAGGATCCGTGGCCAGAGCTGCACGCCATCCCCGATCGCGAGCGCATCGGCGTGGGGCGCGGCTTCCTCTGGACACGACAGCACATGCAGTCCGCCAAGAATCACCTTGCTGCCTCGAGAACGATACCAACGCGCCAGCTCATAGGCTCGGTCAGCAAAGGTAAGATGGACGGTGATTCCGACCACCTCCGGCATGGGATCGAACGGCGGTCGTCCATGTAGGAGATTCTCGTCCCAATACTCCACGGCCCAATGGGGCGGGGTTGCTCCCGCGAAACTAGTCAAAGCGAGGGTTGGAGTGAGAACATGCTTTCCGAAACTGGCGTGCGCGTCTTTGGGATAGAATGGGTTGATCAGAAGCGCTGTTCGCGGCTCCACCGGTGGAACCATCTTCGTGATGTCAAGAAGTGGTGGCGTAACCATCTCGTTAGGCAACCAACGCGGGCGGATCTCCGTGCGGAATGGTTCTGAAGGATCGATTGTTGCGCTCATCTCAGGAAAGGTGGGAACTGAAGCTGGAAGCACAGCCACCCCGGTAGGGTTGGGCCTCGGCGATTTGCTGGAGCCGTTCGTGAACGGCGGCGACGGTCTCCTTCAGCGTGGAGGTGCCGGCGGTGAGCCCGACGACTTCAGCTTCGCGGAACCAGCTTGCGTCGATCTCCTCAGGAGTTTCGATGTGGAAAACGTTGAGGCCGGCGACGGTGGCGGCGGCAACGAGTTGGAGCGTGTTGTTGCTGTTGCGTCCGCCGACCACGACCATGGTGTCGCACTCGGCCAAAAGCTTCCGGAGTGCGTTTTGGCGGTTCTTCGTCGGCTGGCAAACGGTGTCGCTGAAGCGGACTTCGCTGTGCGGCCGCGCCTCGCGCAGGGCTTCGATTAACCGGAGCACTTTGTCGTGCGGCTGGGTCGTCTGAGAGATCACACCGTAACGCGAGCGATCCGGAAGATCGGCGAAGTGCCCGGCATTCTCGATCACCACGGCGCCCGGAAAATCCCCAACGAGTCCATTCACTTCGACGTGGCCACGCTGCCCGATGACAACGGGGAAAAAACCGAGCGAGACGAGCAATCGCAGTTGGTCATGGGCATGACGCACGAGCGGGCAAGTGCCATCCGCCACTCCGAAGCCGGCGGCGCGCCACGCAGCACGCGCGCGTTCCGAGGCGCCGTGAGCGGTGATCATGACTTGGGCGGTCGTCGCGCTGTCGAGTTGAGCAAGATGACCCTGCCGCACTCCGTTTGCGGCCAGCCGATCCCGCACGACCGGATTGTGGACCAGTTCGCCGAGGATGGTGAGCGGCCCTTTTTGAGCCAGACGTTCCGCCTCCGCGATGGCGTCTCGGACGCCGAAGCAAAGGCCGTAGTGTTCTGCGATGTGTATTTTCATAATTGGATGCGGCTGGTTACTTTGCGGCACAAAGTCCGCGGACAAAACTTTGCGGAACGAAGATGGTGGCTGGCGGGTGAAGACGAGCAACCGAAAGTCAGCGGAGCAGAACTTCTGGCGCCGCACCCCGCGGTCACGCGGCTAAGGCGCATGAACTGAATAGAACCTAGCCGGCCCGTGGACTCACTCGCTCGGGAAAAAACCACGAAACGGACGAAAGCAGAACTCCCCTTTCGTTTATTTCGACTATTTCGTGGTTCCCGGAAAATCATGGTCGTGGCCTTCCGGCGTTCACAATCTGTTCGAGCACGGTCAGGTATTGCTGGAAAGCGGTTTTGCCTTTCGCCGTCAGGGAATAGCTCGTCTGCGGACGGTCGAAGATCTCCTTGGTCACCGCGACGAGGCCGGCCTCGTGCAAGGTCCGGAGATGCGTCACGAGGTTGCCGTCGCTCATCTTGAGTTCGGCCTTGAGATCCTGGAACGGCCAACTCGGGCGCGTCGCGAGCAAAGTCATAATGCCGAGCCGCCCTTTCTCATGGATCGTCTTGTCCAGTTTCTCGAAATCAAACATCGGCTCAGGCAACTCCTTCGCTGGTGGCGCTGGAAGCACGGCGGGGCCAGGTGCAGGCGGCGTAAACCAGGTGGAACAGGCCGAAAGTGCCGCCCATAATGACATGCGCCACGGTGATCTCGTCGGTTCCCTGCCACCAGTTCACGACGAAAGCTCCGCCCAGCAAAAGCCCGGCTCCAGCCACAAAGAAAGCCCGGCCCAGCCAGCAGATGGAGCGCGGCGCAAAGTGGGAAGCGGCGAGCAGGCTGATCCCGTAGCAGAGGACCCAAAGCGACGCGTTCAGCGTGTAACCGCCTTCGCCTTCGATGAACGCGCACAACGCGCCGCCGAGCAGCGCCGGGAGCATCGCGCGCAACGCGAGCCGCATTCCAGGGGAGAAAAACTCGTCGCCGCGTCGATGCGCCTCACGCCGCAGGAGAAAAAAGTTTACCGCGGCGGTGAAAGCCAGAACGGCGAGCCAGACGGGGAAGAATGGCACGCGTGATCCGGAACGGAAGACCAGCAAAACCACCGCCAGCAAGAGCACCGAAACGACGCCGCCGACCAAAGCGCCGGGCGCGGAAATCGCGCGATAAATGGTCGCCCGCTCCATCAGGGAACGGATGATGCGAAGGTGTTCCTCGGCAGGTGACGGGCTGGACATGAGGTGGACTTTGCAGCGCAAAGTTTCGCTTTGCAAGACAAAGTTCATGGCAATTTCAGGCGCAGGGTTTTCGATCTCGTGCAACAAAGCCACCCTTCGAGCAGCGCGCGGAACACCGGAACAAAACGGCGAAAGGTTCCAATAGCCGCCTCGCAACGCACGGTTTGCCGGGTGCTTACGATTCCGCGTAGGACTTCCGGAAGGAAAGGAGCGCCTTGCTCAGCTGCGACTTCTTCCGCTGGACTTCTTCCCCATGAGTTCTTCCCGCAGCAAAAATCCACGGGAACAAACCCTTGCCTTTTCCCCGCGCGTCCTTATTCTCCGCCTCCCTTTCCCCCGTCACTGGCGACCCGTGTGGGTTGCCCGGAGGTGAGGACCAAAATGGCAACCGTGGGCAGTTTCTACAGTTATGATTCAAATGCAGGACTTGATCGCGAAATCTCTTCGCGACTTCAAAGAGGGCAGCATCGTCAAAGGCCGCATCCTCGAGTTGCGCCATCGCGAAGTGCTCGTTGATATCGGTTACAAATCGGAAGGCGTCATCTCGGCCAGCGAGTTTGACGACGTGGATGACCTCCAGGTCGGAGATGAAGTCGAGGTCCTCCTCGTCCGTCTCGAAAATGATGAAGGCATGGTCATTCTCTCCAAGGAGAAGGCCGCTTACCGCCAGAACTGGGAGAAGATCGTCAAGGTTTTCGAAGGCGACGGACTCATCAAGGGCAAGGTCAAGGCCGTGGTCAAAGGCGGCCTCATCGTCAACATCGGCGTGGAAGCGTTTCTCCCCGGATCGCAGATCGA
>DASVRR010000018.1:0-3846 GCA_036388515.1 Chthoniobacteraceae bacterium
CAGCGAAGTGCCGCGGTAGATCACGATCCCGCGCTTCTCCAGCGCTTCGGTGAGCGCCGCAGCGACATCCGAATCCGTCTCCCGGAGGACTTGCTCGCTGCGCTGGATGACGATCACCTTCGAGCCGAGACCGGCGTAATAACTCGCGGCTTCCAGCCCGATCGCGCCGCCGCCGAGGATGATGACGGAAGCGGGAAGATGCTCGGCGTCGAGGACTTCGTCGCTGGTCCAGCAACCTGTCGTTTGCAAGCCGGGGATATCGACCCAATGCGGACGGGAACCGGTGGCGATCAGCGCCGCGCGGGTTCGCACGGTGCGGGCGCTGCCGTCGAGCAGGCGGATTTGCAAAGTGTGCGCGTCGCTGAAGCAAGCGTGGCCGCGGATGAACTCGAAGCGTCCGCTTTCCAACTGGCCGCGCCGGTAATCCGCAAACTCACCGATCAGTCGCCGTTTCCGCGCGCGGATCGCTGATCCATCGGCGCCGAGATATTCTGCGCGCAGTCCAAACTCCCCCGCCCCGCGAATGGCCTCGGCGCGATGGCCGCTTTCGAGCAGCGTCTTGCTCGGCATGCAGCCGCGGAGAATGCAAAGCCCGCCAACTTCTTCCCCGCCCTCGATCACGACAGTTTTCAGCCCGAGCCGCGCGGCGGTGGAAGCGCCGGCGTAACCCGCGCTGCCGCCGCCGATCACTACGAAGTCGAAGTCAGGTTCGTGCATGCGGGAAAGAAAAGCGGAAGCAGCCCGTCCAGCAAACAGCGATTCTGCTACGGTTCGGGCGAGTTTCGTCCCGCGGTTTCCAGCGGAACGCGCATGCGGAAGAGTTTGTAGAAGTCGTTCTTGGCGGCGCAGGTGAAGGCGGACGAGCCGAGGACTTCGGCTTCGGCGAGATCCGCCATTTCCAGCAAACGCCGGCGTGTTTTCGGAGAAGCGGCGCGCAGATCTTCCTGGTTGACGCGTTCGCGCGGTTCGCCGCGCAGATGCAGGCGAATGATGTAGGGCTCGGCCGGCGCGGAAGCAGAGCCGAGCAAAGCCTGCGAAGTCGCGATCAGCCGATCCGGATCGTCGGTCAAGATCCAGCGCACGCCGACTTCTCGCGCGATTTGTTCCGCCTCGGCGGCATCCGGAGAAAGAAAGAAACGTGCGGTGGCGGCAATGCCGGGAAGACTTTCGTGAGAGCTTCCGGCGACGCCAGGCTGACCGCTCCAATAGGCAATCGATGGCGAGAGCCACCACGGCGCGAGGAATGGCTGCCGTTCAGGATGGCGCATCGTCTCGGCGAGATCGCGCAGGCGCACGGCCTCGAGCCGACGGACGCTCCGCGCTTTGCCGGCGTCGATTTCCAGATGATCCTCGGGAAAAAGCTGGCGATCCCAATCCAGCGCGAGTGGCCAGAGCAGCAGGAGGAAAAGCGGCCAGGCAATCCACCAGCGCCGCGCGGCGGCAAACTGCCACGGCAAAGAAATGGCGAAGAGCAGGACGAGGAAATATCCCCAGCGCAATTGCCAGAGCGTGAGGAGAAAAGTGGCGAGCAGGAGGACAAAGATCGCCCAGGCGCGACGGTCCCACCTTCCAGCAAAACCGAGGAGCAAAGGTGACGCAATGATCCCGAGTCCAACCCAGCTGTAGAGCAGCGGCGCGCGCGGATCGAGCGGGGCGAGCTCACCGATGTTTTGCTTCCAGGCGAGGAAGGCGGTGCGCAGCTCGGGGTCGGGCCAGGTGATCCGCCAGCCATCCAGAGCAAAGGCGGCGAGCAGGACCGTGGCGAAGATCACCCAGCTGATCCGGTGTTCCCGGGCGGTGAAACGCTGGCGATCAAACGCGAGCCAAAGCGGCGCGAGGAGCAGGAGCAAAACGAGCGGTTCGTAGAGGGAAACCCAAAGCGCCAGAGCCCAAGCCGATGCGGAACAAATCGACCACCCGCGATCGACTGTCTCCGCGAGGCGAAGCTCGCACGTCAGGCCGATGCTGATGAGGAAGATGAGGAGCGATTGGTGATCCGGGCGGCCGAGGAGTGTTCCGTGGACGAGGATCGGCGAGATCGCGAAGAGAAGCGGCACCGCAAGCCATGCGCCGGCCGGCCAGCGCAGGGATGGGGAAGAATCATCCGCAGATTTCGCGGATTTTCGCAGATGGTCCGGAAGATCGTGTGAATCGGCGGAATCGGCGGAAGTTCCCTGCTTCTTCCGGAGTCCCAGCGCCCACCAACCCAGCCAGCCGCAGGTCAGCACGCCGAAAATCGGGGAGATCAGTGCGCCGGCCAAATCGAGGGTTTGATTGCGGAGGACGCTGGTCGCGCTCGGGTCGAAGAGGCGGAAACCAAGATCCACGCCGCCCTTTGCCGCCAGGATCGCCCAATCCATGGGAGCCGTCGTGTGCGGCTCGGTGCCGTGCGGCCAATTCTCGAAGTCGTGGTGTCGCTGGAAAAGGCCGTGACCTTCCGCGACCGCGCGTGCTCGGGTCATCCGCGAGTAGCAGTCCGCGTCGGTGAAGTAAACGCGGCCTTCGATCAGGATTTCGCGCAAGTTGTGGCAGCGCGCGGCAAAGGCGAGCCCGCAGAGGAGCAGCAGAGCAAGAGCGGAGAGAACGCGGCGCACGAAACCGCGAGGCTTCACCAGAGCGAAGCGGCTGTCGAGGGTTCGCCTCAGCTCGTCCGAAAAGCTTCCGGATCAAGGTGCGGCAGCTTGGTTTGCTCCAGCAAAAGGAACGGTCGTTCGAGTTTGCCGTTTCGGAAAGGGTCAGCACTCAACTTGTTGGGCTCTGCATCTGGAGTCATCCACAAGGGATTGTGTTTTCCTCCGGACGATCCTGGGAAAATCCGCTTGTTCCACCCAGGAGCTTCCCTAGAGTGGAGACCGCCCTTTTCCCACCTCTCCATGGCCGATCCTGTCACGCAAAACGACCCCACACTTTCCACTGCTTCCAAGAAGGCTGAATACAATGCCGACGACCTGAGTTCGCTCAAAGGACTCGAAGCGGTCCGGAAGAAACCCGGCATGTATATCGGCGGCACGGATGAACGCGCGCTGCATCATTGCGTCAGCGAAGTGCTGGATAACTCGGTGGATGAATTTCTGGCCGGGCATTGCACGCATATCGACGTGACGATCCACAGCGACGGATCGATTTCCATCCGGGATAACGGCCGCGGCATTCCCGTGGATATCAACAAGGAGGAAGGCATTCCGGGCGTCGAGCTGGTGCTGACGCGGCTGCATTCCGGAGGAAAATACGGGCAGGGAAACTACGAGTATTCCGGAGGAACACACGGCGTCGGAGCGAAGTGCGTCAACGCGGTCAGCGAGTGGTTCAAGGTGGAAGTCACGCGCGATGCGAAGATCCACGCGATGTCGTTTGAGCGCGGAGTAACGACGACGCAGCTGCATGTGATCGCCGAGGTGAAGAGCAAGAAGCAGACGGGGACGCTGATCACCTTCAAGCCAGACCCGGAGATCTTCCAGGAGACGACGGAATATCGCGCGGAGCGGATCATCACACGGCTGAATGACCTGGCCTATATCAATGCGCCGCTGAGTTTTACTTTCCTGGATGAACGGCAGGAAGGCGCGCGGCCGATCCAGATCGTGCATCCGCGCGGCGTGGAGGAATACGTGGGCCGGCTGATCGAGAACAAGACACTGGTGCATCCGAAACCGATCATGATCAAAGGCAGCCGGGAGAAAGTGATCGTGGAGATCGGGCTGCACTATACAGACACCTATAATGAGCAGCTTCTGTGTTATACGAACGCAGTGCCTAACCCGGACGGCGGGACGCATTCGACCGGCTTCCGCGGGGCTTTGACGCGGGCCATTAATCAATACGCGAAGAACAATAGCCTGATCAAAG
>DASVRR010000019.1:0-10890 GCA_036388515.1 Chthoniobacteraceae bacterium
CCAGGTTCAGTTCAAAAAGGGAGACCTCATCGCGAGGTCTCCCTTTTTGTTTTCCGGGATTTCTTCCGGAAGAATCAGCCGCCTGCAATTGATTGGCTGCATCTGCGGAGTAGTGTTCGGGCGAACTTCTCTGAATGGAACTCCAAGCGAAGCTTTCGATCCTGGCAGATGCGGCAAAGTACGATGCTTCTTGCGCCAGCAGCGGCACGACCCGCCGCGATTCGCGAGAAGGCGGCTTGGGTTCCACCACCGGCGCGGGCATTTGCCACAGCTACACTCCGGATGGTCGTTGCGTGTCGCTGCTCAAAATCCTCCTGACAAATTACTGCACCTTCGACTGCCTGTTTTGCATCAATCGCGTCTCAAGCAACGTGCCGCGCGCGCGGTTTACGGTGGAGGAAGTCGTCCAGCTCACGCTCGATTTTTACCGCCGCAATTACATCGAAGGTCTTTTCCTCAGCTCCGGAATCATCCGCAATCCGGACTACACCATGGAGCGGGTGGTCGAAGTCGCGCGGCAACTCCGCGTCGACCATCAGTTCCGCGGATACATTCACTTGAAGACCATTCCGGAAGCTTCGCAGGCGCTGATCGAAGAGGCCGGACGTTGGGCCGATCGGATCAGCATCAACGTCGAACTTCCGACTCAAGGCGACCTTTCCGCACTTGCTCCGGAGAAAAATCTGGGACGAATTTCCGAAGCGATGAAAGGCATCGGCGCGCGGATCGAAGCGTCGAAGGCGGAGCGGAAGCAATCCGCAAAGGCGCCCGCTTTTGCTCCGGCTGGACAAAGCACTCAGATGATCATCGGTGCAACTCCCGCCAGCGATGCGACGATCCTCGGTCAAGCCACGCAGCTTTATTCCCAGCGGAAGTTGCGTCGGGTTTATTACTCCGCATTCAGCCCCATTCCGGATGCTTCCAGCAAACTTCCGCTCGTCGCGCCGCCGCTGGTGCGGGAACATCGGCTCTACCAAGCGGATTGGCTGATTCGGTTTTACGGGTTCGACGTTTCGGAGCTGGCAAATGATGCGCAGCCCAATCTTTCGCTGGAGCTCGATCCGAAACTTGCCTGGGCTCAGCGGCAACCCGCGCAGTTTCCCGTGGACCTCAACTCGGCTTCCCGCGAATTGCTGCTGCGAGTTCCCGGGCTCGGCGTCCGAACCGTGGACCGGATTCTCGCCATCCGCCGTTGGCACCGCCTGCGTCTGGATGATTTGGTGCGGCTGCGAGTTTCCCTGAAGAAAGTGCTGCCGTTTGTCACGACCGCGGATCATCGGCCAAAGCTTTTGCAGACCAGCGCGGAACCGCTCACCGTGCTCGCTTCGCGCGCTTCCCAACTTGATTTGTTCCGCCCGGCGACGGCGGGCGCGCAGTTCTGAGGCGCACGGCGTGGTTCGTCTTTCCATCGCTCCGACTTTCGCCGATTGGCGGAATGCCGCGCGAGGCGCCTTGCAGCAGGAACTTCCTCCTGAACGCGTCGCGTGGGAATCCACGGACGATGCGGCTTCGTCGCTCGACTTTTCCGAAGGCCCGCTGGCCAGCAAGCCTGCCGCAGCAAGCAATCTGCGCGTTCCGCCCCAGTTCATGCAGCTCGCGACCCGCGTTTGCTGCCACCGATCGCCGGAACGATGGGCGTTGCTTTACCAACTGCTCTGGCGGCTCACGCGCGGCGAGCCGCATCTGCTGGAAGTCGCCGTCGATCCCACCGTTCATCGCGTGCTGACGATGGATAAAGACGTGCGCCGCGATGTCCACAAGATGCGCGCCTTTGTCCGGTTCCGGGAAGTCCGGCTTGGGGAAGAAGTTGGCTTTGTGGCTTGGTTTGAGCCGCAGCATCACATCGTGGAGTTGAATGCTCCGTTTTTTGTGGACCGATTTGCGGCGATGCGCTGGTCAATCCTGACTCCCGAGCGGTGTGCTCACTGGGATCGTGAGCGGCTTACCTTTACAGGCGGCGTCCCGCGCTCGGCGGCTCCGAGTGCGGATGAAATGGAAGATCTCTGGCGCTCGTATTACGCCAACATTTTCAATCCAGCTCGCGTGAAGATCCACGCGATGCAGGCGGAAATGCCAAAGCACTATTGGAAGAATCTTCCGGAAGCCACGATCATCCCCAGCCTCATTCGCGAAGCTCCCGGACGTGTTGATTCCATGATCAGGAAAAGCGTGGCCCAGCAAAAACCTCGGATCAAAGCCGTCCCCGCACCCGTGCCGCAGACGGAGAGCTGGGATGAACTGCAAGCCGCGGCGCAGCGCTGCACAGCGTGTCCTCTTTACCAAAACGCGACTCAGACCGTGTTCGGCGAAGGTCCGCGGGAGGCCGAGATTGTTTTCCTCGGCGAGCAACCTGGGGATCAGGAAGATCTCGCGGGCCGGCCGTTTGTAGGACCGGCGGGGAAGCTTTTGGATCGTGCGCTGGCGGAGGCTGGCGTCGAGCGGGAACGCTGTTACGTGACGAATGCGGTGAAGCATTTCAAATGGGAGCCGCGGGGAAAACGGCGCATTCACCAGAAGCCGGATTCCTCCGAGATCGGCGCGTGCAAACCTTGGTGGAAAGCCGAAGTCAGTCTGATTCGCCCGCGCATTCTGGTTTGCCTCGGAGGAACAGCGGCACGCGCGGTCTTCGAGCGCGAAGTGAAGGTGACCAAGGAGCGCGGGAGTTTTGTGGCGACGGAGTTTTGCTCCCAGACGCTGATCACCGTGCATCCTTCCTCACTCCTGCGTCTGCCCGATCCAGCGCGGAAGGAAGCGGAGTTCACCCGCTTCGTCCAGGACCTCGCGCTGCTGCGGGGGAAGTAGTTCGCCCGGAGCGGCGATCGATTCAGGACGCGAGAAGGGAGCGCACTGAAATATCCTCGTCCAAGTCCGGCCAGTGAATGCCGACGCCGCGCCCGATGAGGCTCCAGTTCGTTCGTTGCGCTGGTGTCGCCTTGAGCAGACGCGGGAACCATTCCAGCGGGGCGGAAACTCGGCGACCATCCAGCAACGTCACAATCACTTCCTCGTCCGTGCAAATGACGTCAACGGCGTCCGCAGCGGGTTTACTGGTTAAAGTGCTCATCCCACGCGACGATAAACTCCTCTCGGTGCTCTTCAATCAGGAAGCGCAGCTCGCGCAGATCCGAGTTGTGGAAGCCCCGTGACTCCGCCAGCTCGAGGAGTGGCTCCAGCCAAAACTTGGCATAGCGCTCCGCCTGCTGGACGTGGATGTGCCGAGCCTCGTTCCCCTCGCGGCTGAAGAAGAAGAACCGGAAGCCGCGGATGCGGAGGATCTCGGGCATGAGCAGATTCGTAGCGCGCGAGTTCTTCGTCGAAGATGACAGCGCATTGCTTGTCGCCCCAACTACGAAGTCGGCTGCCGCGGCTGCATCCAGCTGACCGAACCGAAGGTCGCTGCCGGATGAATATCCAGGAAGATCGGGAACTGGATGTTCCCCTCGTGCGCGGAGACAAACTCATCGAGCGCCATCTGCGCGACCTTCCCCAGATTGGTGTCGTCCTGGACGAAGATCGGCGTTTGGCGATCCGCTTTTCCGGCATCGCTGAGATGGACGATATAGGTCTTCATCCGACGACATGTATCGGCAGCACTGCGGCTTCCGGATGTGGAGGAAGCAAATGCGTGAGAACAGCGGAGCAACTTATCCGGCAAGCCAGTTGCCGCGGAGAACAACCCGCCGTAAAAAGGCTCGATGAAGTTCCTCCGGACGAAGCTTCCCCTGCGAATCGCCGACTGCGAGCTTTGCCTCGGGTCGGCGGCACGAGGCCTGCAACAAGCGACCTGATTTGGAACCCCGATGAACCCCGAGTTGCTTGAGCCCGTCACTGCTGCAGCGGATCCGACGCCGCCCGTCGCGCGCAAGCTCTCGACCGATTTGCGAGCTTTGCTCCGCGAAGCCAACGGGCGACCGGTCACCATCGAGGAGCTGGAAGGATTGCTCCAGGGACGCGGGTTTGCGATGTTCATCCTGCTGCTCGCGGCGCCTTTCCTCATCCCCACGCCCGGTCTTTCGGTGCCATTTGGAATCGCGATCGCCGTGCTCGGCTTGCGGATCGTCTTTGGCCAAAAGCCGTCGCTGCCGAAGTTCATCCTGCGCCGGCAGATCAAGTATTCCGTGCTCTCCAGCGTCGTCGGACGCCTCGCGACGATGATCGAGAAAGTGGAAAAGCGGATTAAGCCGCGCATGCATTTCCTCCAGGATTATCCGTGGATGATGAACTTGATCGGCGTCGGAATCGTGGCCAGCGCTTTCATCCTCGCGCTGCCGCTGCCGATTCCGTTTAGCAACGGCCTGCCGGCAATCGCCATCATGCTGCTCGCCGCCGGGATGATGGAGCGGGATGGATTGCTTGTCTTATGGGGCCACATCTGCGCCGTTTTTTCCTGGGTTTATCTGGGCTTTTGGTGGCAGGCCGTGATTGCGACCTGGCATTACGCCGTGAAGGCGTTGAGTGATTCGGTGGATTATCTTTGGCCTTGAGTGAAATGGCGGTTGCTTTCGAAAAAACGTCCGTTGTAGCGTGACCTCGTCTATGAAGACTCTCCTCAGCCTCCTCACAGTTTCCCTCCTCACCACAGGGGCCTTCGCCGACATTCAAGACCCGCCGATGAACGACTACGGCCCGACGCGCAAGCTCGGCCGCGGCTTGGGGAACATTGCCTTCGGCGCGACCGAATTGTTCCAGAACCCCGCCGAGATCAACGAGCGCGAGGGGAACTCCGCAGCCTGGAGCTACGGCCCAGTCAAGGGCATCGGCCGCTTCTTCGCCCGCATGCATTTCGGCTTCTACGAAGTCTTCACCTTCCCGTTCCCGAGCACGCGCAGCTCGTATCGGCCTCCGTATCGCAGCAATGTTCCGTGGATCCACGGCGGCTACGAAGAGTTTCCTCCGGAACTCGGCTTCGAGACCCGTCTCGATTACGTCCGGACCTACCACGGCTGGTAACTCACGGCTGAATTTCAGAAAGAGGCTTCCGCTTCCCGGCGGAAGCCTTTTTTTGTTCCACCATGTCTCCGCTCACTCTCACCATCCAGGACGTCGCCTTCGGCGGAAACGGCGTCGCGCGACATGAAGGCAAAGTAGTTTTTGTGCCGTTCACCATTCCCGGCGAGGTGGTGAGCGCGCGGCTGACGAGGGATAAAAAGAAGTTCGCCGAAGCGGAACTGATCCGGGTGGAGCAGCCTTCCGCCGATCGAGTGCAGCCGCGGTGTCCCTATTTCGGACGGTGCGGAGGTTGCGCGTATCAGCACATTGCTTATCCGCGGCAGCTGGAACTCAAGTCCGCTCAGGTGGAACAAACCTTGCGCCGAGTCGGACGCCTCACCGAGGTGCCGATGCGACCGATGGTGGCCGCTCCTCACGAGTACGAATACCGGAACCGGATCCGGGTTCATGTCGCTGGCGGGGTCACCGGCTTTTACGCCCACGACGCTCACTCCATTATCGACATTGCGGAGTGTCCGATCTCGGCGCCGACCGTAAATGCCGCATTGCGTGAGCTCCGTCGTTCCGTGGTCCGCGACGGCGATTACTCGCTGCGAGCACGTGGCGGCGGACCATTCTTCGAGCAGACGAATCCGGAAGTCGCGCGCCTGCTGGTCGAGACGGTTTTCAATGCCGTGCGCCGGGGTCAGCAGCTCTTGCTCGACGCCTATTGCGGTGCGGGCCTTTTTGCGCGGGCTTTGGCGCCGCTCTTTGAACAGGTGATCGGCATCGAGGAGAATCTCCAGGCGATCGAAGCGGCGCGCCGCTTGGCGCAGCCGCATGAGACTTATCTGGCCGGCGATGTCGGTCTGCATCTCGGCGACATTCTTTCCTCCCACGAAGCAGCCCGCACCACCGTGCTCCTCGATCCACCGGCGACTGGTCTGACGCCGCGCGTGGTCGATCTGCTGCTCGCGAGCGCACCGGCGGAGATCATCTACGTTTCCTGCAATCCCGCGACGCTGGCGCGCGACCTTGCGTTGCTTTGCTCCGCCTACGAACTCACCGGCGTCACCCCGCTGGATATGTTTCCGCAGACGGCCGAGATCGAAGTCGTCGCGCAGCTGGCGCTCAAGGCGCGCGTTTAGTCCGGAGCGAGTTCTGGGGAAGAATGCGGATGGTCTCCATCGCTGGCGACCCGCGAGGCGGCGGCCACGGAAACAACCGTTTTCCTCCACAGTTTCGACCAGGTTTCAGTTTACTCCGGAAGCGCGCGGAGGAAGGCAACCGCCGTCGCCCCGTAGCGTTTGTCGCGAAAACATTCCCACCGTTTTCCCAGCGGCAACTCCGCGTCGGGCAGATGTTCCAGCACAAAGATCCCGCCTGGCGTGAGCGCACGCCGGAGAGCCTCGTTGCCCAGCAACTCGGGAGCAAAATCCCGTTCTCCCGGCGCCTTGGCGTAAGGCGGATCAGCCAGGATTAAATCGTACGAGGCAGGCGCCGCGGAGCGGTCGAGGAAGCGAAAAACATCCTCCGCGCGGATGCTTCCGTTCAGTTTTGTCTTCGCAAGATTGTGCTCGATCACCGGGACCGAAAGCCGGTCGTTTTCCACGAAGATCACCTTGGCTGCTCCTCGACTCAGCGCCTCGATTCCCAGCGCGCCACTTCCAGCAAAAAGATCGAGCACCTGCGCTCCCGGCAAAATGTCGCGCAAACTGTCGAAGATCGCGCCCCGCACTTTGTCCATCGTCGGCCGCAGCTCGGACTTCGGCACCTTGAGCGGAATGCCTCCGGCAGTTCCCGAGATGACTCTCACTGCGCGGCCGGCGGCGTGCTGGGCGGCTTGCCGCCAGCGTCTGCTCCGCTGGAATCCTTCTTCTTCTTTTTGTCCTCGCCGGCTTTCTTCGGCTCGTCCTTTTTCTGAGTCGTGGGGAACAGACCGGAAATGAAGTCGTTGAGCTGTGCTTCGATTTGCTGCCCCATGATCTTGTCGATCAGGTCCGTCTTCGGCTTGTTCGTCTTGCCGGTGATGTTGAAGTCGATGTAACGGCCTCCATTCCCGGCCGTAAATTTTCTAGCAATGAATCCCGGCAGCCGATCCAGCAGCTCGTTTTCCGCTGTCAGACGGGTCGCAAGTTGCAGCTTCCCATCCACTCGGACCAATCCGTTGGCACTCAGCTGCAGCCGATCCGCTTTCATGGTGAGGCTTTCGATAAACGCCTTTTCATCCGCAATGCGGATCTCCGCATGGGAGTCCTCGAACTTGCCCTCGACCAGCTCTCTGATCTGCAAGCCCTGCCCGATCATCTCCAGCATCGGCATTTCGCGAAACTTCCCTTCCCGCAGCGACAGCTTCGCGCGACCTTCCGCACGGGCAAACTCATCCCAGGTGCCTTTCAGATCGAGCGTTCCGGAGAGAATTCCGGCGGCCTGTCCCGCGGGCCAACCGGCCTCCGTGGTCAACCGCGCAATATCCACTCGTTCCACTGCTAGGGTGTTCACAAACGGCGACTTTGGTTTTCCAAACTCCACCGCGAGCGTTCCCGTCACCGGTCCTCCGCCAGCATTTGCCGCGAAATCCGGAAGACTCAATGCTCCATCCACGTAGCTGAAAGAAGTGCGGACCTGATCCAGCACGAGATTGCCCGCCCACACCGCGCGACCAATCGTGGCGGTTCCAGTCATGTGCTTCTCTTCCAGCCGATCGAAGTCCACGTGGACGTCTGTGAACGTGGCAATCGATTTCTGGTTTTGGTCCAGCAACTCCATCGACCCGCGTTGAATCTGAAATCCTTCCACGGTCACCTGGAAGTCGCTCTTCTTCTTTTCCTGGCGCGCGGGTGTTTGGGCGGACGCGCTTTTTTCCTCCGCAGCCCGAGCCGTCGGCAGGACCCATTTTCCTTCCGCATTTTGCTGCCAGACGACTTTCGGTTGATCCACGTTCATCTCGTAAATGACGAGTCGTTTGCTGAGCAAAGGCCAGAGACGATAACGCGCCCGGAACGAGGCTGCTTCCAGCAGGTTGGTTCCGGCGTGAGGAATGGTGATCCCCGTGATTCGTAAACCGCTCCACGGAGTCAAGCTGGTGTTCGTCACCGTGAGCGGCATTCGCAGCGCTTTGCTCATCTCTTCCTGCAGGCGCGCCTGAACGCCCGCGGACTGCACGTAGAGATTTGCCCCGACGACTGCGATGATGCCCAAGGTCAGCATCACCGAGAGCGTGATGAGAATAGCCTTGGAAAGTTTTTTCACGGCGCCCAACGTAATCTCCGGACCTCGAAAGAAAAGGCCGAAACGCCCGCGCCGCTCATGCAGGACACTCTCATCATCCTGAACCCAGCCGCGCGGAGCGAACGAGCGAAAGGCACCTGGCAGCAGATCAAAAAGCTTCCCCGCTCCGTATTGCGCCTGACCACAGCTCCCGGCGATGCGCGTTCGCTGGCCGCTTGGGCTGTGGAAGAAGGCTTCAAGAATGTCGTCGCAGCAGGAGGCGACGGGACGATCAATGAGGTGGTCAACGGCCTCGCGGGTTCGGAAGTGACGCTGGGCGTTTTGCCTGTGGGGACGATGAACGTCTTTGCCGCTGAACTCGGTCTTCCCACCAAGCTGCGCGATGCCTGGCAGGTCATCCGGACCGGGACCAGCCGGAAGATCGATCTCGCCCGCGCGAACGGACAATACTTTGTGCAGCTCGCCGGCGTGGGGCTGGATGCGCAGGCGCTGGAGGCGACGACTTGGGAATCCAAACGGAGCTTCGGACCGCTCAGCTATTTGGTTTCCGCTGCCCAGATCGCTGCGCGGAAACCGCCGCGTCTGTTCGTGGAAGCGGACGGCGAGACGCGGGAAGGTTGCTTCGTGCTGGTCGGGAACGGCCGCTACTACGGAACTCGACTGACGTTTTTCAAGGACGCCCGGATCGACGACGGCAAGCTGGACGTGCTGATTTTCAAGAACCTCGGTTACCTGGATATCGTGCGCTACCTCGGGACCATCCTCATGGGAACCCACACGGAATTAAAGGACGTGGAATACTTCCAGACAAAGCGTGCGATCGTCCGGAGCGAAGAGCCGGTCCCGGTGGAAGTGGACGGCGAAGTCGCAACGAAAACGCCGGTAACCTTCCGCATTTCCTCCCGGAAGCTCCGCGTGTTTGTTCCGGAGTAAAGCCGGACGCCCGAGACCTCTGGATTAACGCGGCTGCTAGCACAGAGATAGTCGTCTCTTCGCCCGGTGAGCGCCGTGACTGAACCGCCGACGGGTGCGCGCTCGTAGGCCTAACGCCAAAGCTCAGCGCCAGGGCGCGATGGAAGCAGGTGCCGTGACGTCCGCAGCAGTTCGCTCCTGCGCATGGTCAACCGTTCGGTCGGATTCAGGACAGGCGCTCATCGGTGCTTTAGAAACTCATCGAGCGTCGTGCCAATGTCTTTTGTGATTTGGCGTAGAAGCACGGGTGAAACATCGCGACCTGGATGGTTTGGAACGGTCGTGCCACGGCCATCCGATGGCGATACTGCATGTGCGAACCGCGCTGCCGAACAAAGACGAAGCCGAGTGTCTCGAGAATGCGGCAGATCTCGCGGGCCTTGAGAACGGGTGGCTTCGGCATCGCTACGCAGCGACCGTAATACTCTCGGTTCCGATAAACTCCGCCTCCAAGTTCGGGTCGCCGTCCTCGAGTAGCATCTCGATGACCTCGCGTAGATTACGCTGCAGCTCGTCAAGCGATTCGCCCTGTGAGTGAGCGCCTGCGAAGCCGGGCACATAGCCGACGTAGAAACCAGTGTCCGGACAGCGCTCGATGACTGCTGTAAAGGCTTTCATGATCGGAACTCTAGTTGGCTGCCGCTTCCGAGTCAAAGCACGCGGGAACGCCAACGACTCAAGCTCAGAGACTGCGGGGAGCAGCTACCGTAACGCGCGGAGCAGTTCGCTCAGCGCATGGTTGCCCCACACCGGTTAGTCATCAAAGCCTGTTTCGTTGGGCTCTCCGGAAATAAACCCAACGCGCCAAACGCGGTCGTCGCGACTGTCCGCGAATTCAAAGGTGAAATCGTCTGGATGCTCCTCATCGGTGATGTTGAGCGTGTAGAATGTGAGTTCTGGCTGATGAGCATCAGACTCTCTACTGAGTAGGAACATGATCGCCCGGCGCTCAACGTCGGAGAAGCGGATAACGATACTCTGTGCTTGGCCGAACAATCGCTCGCTCGGTGTGCTCTCCGTGCCGCCGATCAGCATCCGAATGCTGCGGCCATTCTGCTGAACCTCCCCTGTCCATACCTCTCCGTCTGAGATGAACAGGCCAAGATCGAGGTGTTGAAATCTTCGCGTCGGCTTGCGCTCACGGAGGTAGTAGTGGGCGATCCCGTAAAATATCCTGCCGACACCGAACAGTAGCAGCCCGACAGCAAGTAGCAGTGCGACGGATAGGCCGATGACCAGGGTGGTTTCATTCACGCTGCGCGTGTGGCTTAGAGAAAATAGCGCTACCGGTGAGGAAGCCGAAGAAAAGCACGAGCCAAAGAATGCCCCAGCCAGTGCCGTGCTTCTGTTGTGCTCGGTAACGCTGGATGAACTCCTCTTTCGTCATACGTTATCGAGTTGCTCGTTGCTTGCTTGCTTGGCTTTCGTTTGTCGGGACACGCGCAGAAATGGCTAACGACCCCAAGCTCAGCGACTGCCGAGTGCGGCGCGCTCGCTGCGGAAAGGCGGCGGGGTGGTTCGCAGCAGCCAGCGTGACGCGCGGAGCAGCTCGCCCGCAGCGCATGGTTCGGCGCGTTAGTCGTTTTGGAATACATAAACGAGCGACTTGTCAGCGTCATACCAGATGCTCAGCGCATAGGACTGCTTCTCTCCGCGAAAATAGCCGTTCTGGATAGATTGGGGCTGCCACCATTGAATCGGCTTGAAACGGCCCGCCGAGTCAACAAACGGTTTTGGGGGTTGTGGCGCCGGAAGCGA
>DASVRR010000020.1:0-4104 GCA_036388515.1 Chthoniobacteraceae bacterium
AAACCGCTGTCCGCTCTGCTCCGGCCCTATCGGTGCGATGATCTTCCAGTATGGTGCCTCCCGTAACTTCAAGTACTGTCCATTCTGCGGCGCTTCTCTCGATGTCGAGTATGAGGAACTCAACAAAGGCGCCTAATAAAGCGCGCCGCAGCGACCCCGCCCCGCGGTCACGGTACTTGTGGCAGGCCCCCACCGCTTTGCACCCACCGGCAGGGCCCGGGCTCGCTCCGCCTTTCGCTGAGCTTGAGGTCGTTGTTGGATGAATCCGCTTCCCGCCTATTTTGCTCCCCAGTGACTATGCGCCTGCTCTTCCCGGTCTGCTCCTTTTTGCTGGTGAATCTTGGTGCCCTCTTTTCTTCCGCAGCTGCGGAAGATCCCGCGCGGACCGAAGCTCCCGGCATGCGCGAAATCAGTCCCGGCATTTTCCAGCTCGGCGACATCCGCATCGATCGCGCCCGGCGCACCGTGAGCTTTCCCGGCAAGCTGAACATGGACGCCGGTTTGCTGGAATACCTGCTCGTCACGGCTTCCGGCCCGACTCACGAGACGCTGCTGACTTCGGAAGTTCAGCCCGCCGATGTGCATCTCGCGATGCTTCTCCTCGGGGCAAAAGGCGCCGGGATCACCACGCCCGCGCCGGAAGACGCGCCGCCCGCTCAGCTCAACAAAGAATACCTCGCGCGCGCGCCAAAACTGAAAGGCGACGCCATTTCCATCACCGTCTCCTGGCAGGCTGGCGCCGAGCGCAAATCCGCTCCGGTGGAAGATTGGCTGATGCATCCGGAGACCCGGAAGCCCGCCGCGCGCGGCCCGTGGATTTATACAGGATCCATGTTTCGGGAAGATCGATTTCTCGCGCAATCCGACGGAACTTTTGCCGCGCTCGTGACTTATCCGGCGGCCTTGATCAACAACCCGCGCAGCGGTAACGATAACGACGCCGCCTGGGCGGTGAACGAGAAAGCCGTTCCAGCAAAAAACACCGTGATCGAGATCATCCTGCAACTCGCCGCGTCCGCTCCAGCTGAAGAGAAACCTTCCTCCACGCCATGAAAACTCCGCTTTTCTTCCTCATCTTTTTGGCTCTCGCCACCGCGCCGCTGAGCGCCGTCGAACCGCGCCCGCTACGCAACTCCGGCAACGAATCGCTCCGGAATGAAATCCAGTCCGCGATCAGCAAAGGACTCGCCTTCCTCAAAGCCCAGCAACACGCGGACGGTTCTTTCCGGAATCCGCTCACGCCGGCGGCGGAGCCGGAACATCCGGCGCTGACCGCGCTTCCTTTGCTCGCCTTTTACCGTGATCCCGCCGGTTCCGCGAGGGAAGCAAACGCCGCGTTGCTGGCAAAAGGTTACGCCTTTCTCCGCAGCCACGTGCAGCCGGATGGCGGCATCTATCTCAAAGGACTTTCCAACTACAACACGTCGGTTTCGCTCATGGCGCTGCTGAACAGCGGGGAACCAAACGACGAGCCGATCCTTTTGGCCGCCCGCAACTTTGTTGCGTCGCAGCAAGCCAGCGGAATGATTAAGCCCGAGACGAACGGCGGCTTTGGTTACGGCCCGACCGGCTCCAGCCCGCGACGGCAGCATCCCGATCTCGACAACACGCTCGTCTCGCTGGAAGCACTCCGCACCTTTGCCCGGGCCAGACCGGCGGTGGAAGTTTCCGCCGGGAAGGATCTCGACTGGAAAGCCGCGATCGATTTCATCAGCCGTTGCCAGAATCTGCCGAGCCACAACGAAATGGCGTGGGCGAGCGATGACCCGCAAAACAAAGGTGGCTTCGTCTATTATCCCGGCTTCACCAACTCGGAAACGGTGGAGCTTCCCGGAGGAAAAAAAGCGCTCCGGAGCTACGGCTCGATGAGCTACGCCGGACTGCTCAGCTTCATCTATGCGGATCTGCGCAAGGATGATCTGCGCGTGCAGGCGGCGCTGGATTGGCTGGGGAAAAACTACACGCTGGAGGAAAACCCCGGCATGGGCCGGCAGGGTCTCTATTACTACTATCACCTCGCGGCAAAAGGTCTGGCGACCGCCGGCTTGCGGGAACTCACCACGCCGGAGGGAAAGCCAATCCACTGGCCGCGCGAGCTCGGGCTGAAGCTGATCCAGCTGCAAAATGGCGACGGTTCGTGGGTGAATGACACCGCGCGCTGGATGGAAAAAGATCCCGTGCTGGTGACCGCCTATTCGGTGCTGACGCTGGAGATCATCCACCAGCAGCTTTAGGAAAAGCGCGGCTTTTTCCAGCAAAGATCGCCGAAGGAAAAGGGTCCACGGAAGACACGAAAGAGCACGAAAAAGAATCTGAGCTTTTGGTGTTCTTTCGTGCTTTTCGTGGACCCAAAAACCGCTTCAACCGCTTCAGCTCGCGCCAGCTGCGGAGCAAAGCTGCGTTTCGGTTTGAGCCCGAGGGCTGCGTCTGTTACCCGGAGGCTGCATGGCCACCAACCCGAGCGCGTCCGTTGCCGCTGACACGCCTCCTCCATCTCTGAAGCGTTTGCCGGTGCTGTTGCGCCGCGCCTGGTATGGACTGAACCAGGCCTTCCGGCAGCGAGTCGCTCATCTCGAGGTGACGCCGGATCAGTTCAGCATTTTGCGCTGGCTGAGTGAAGGCGACCCGCAAGGCCTGACCCAGCGCGCCCTCACCGACCTGATGGCGAGCGATCCGAACACCATCACCTCGACACTTTCCCGGATGGAGAAAGCCGGCCTCATCGCGCGGCAACCGCACGAGCTGGATCGGCGCGCGCATCGCGTCACTTTGCATCCGGCCGGCCGCAGAACCTTCGAGCAAGGACGCAAGATGGCCGTGGAACTTCAGGAACAAGTGCTCGCCGCTTTGCCGCTCGAACGCCGCGAGAGCTTTCTCCAGGAACTGGAAAGCATCGCCGAGGCTTGCGCGACCGCGGCGGATCGCGCGACGGTGCGGAAAGGACGCCCGCCCGCGGTCGAGGGAAGCGCGCTGAGCCCGCAGCCCCGGCAGAAGGGCTGAGACTCGCCGGTGCCGTCGCTCCGGCTGTAGTTGGAGGGCATCGCGCCGTCGATGCTGAGGCGGAGCCGGCCACGGAAGCGACGGCGCGCTTCCCTCCACTTCACGGGGGCAAATCTCTCCGCTTCAGCGCGCGAGCGCGGAGGCGAGTTGGCGGGCGATTTCGGTGAGCAGCTGCACTTCTTCCGCAGGCCAGTCGTAAGCTTCCGCTTTAGCGATTCCGAACACGCCGCGGAGTTCACCTTCCAGCAACATTGGAACGGCCAGCGAACCTTCCAGGCCTGTGGTCCGCGCAGCTGGACGCGCCTGGCCAGACGTATCCGTCTGGAGATTGCAAATGGTGATGGGTTCCCGGCGTTCGGCGGCCAAACCGGCGATGCCTTTCCCGAGCGGAACCGTCTCCACAAGCTGCACCACGGGCGGAGGAATTCCCTCGTGCGCTGCGAGTTTCAGCACGCCTTCCCGGAGCAAATGGATGGTCCCCGCGGCGCAACCAAAATGGCGAATCGTCTCGCGGAGCACGGCGTCCGGATTCGCCGCAGCGAGCGCCTCGGCGAGCAAAGGAGGAAGCGGATTCATGCGGAACAACTACAGCGGCACGCAGGCGCAGAAAAGATTTCGGTCGCCCCAGACGTTGTCGATCCGGCCGATCGCGGGCCAAAATTTATGCTCACGCAACCAAGCCGCAGGATACGCCGCTTCTTCGCGAGAATACGGATGCTTCCAGTCGCCGATCACACTCGGCGCAGTGTGCGGCGCATTTTTCAGCAGATTGTCTTTCGCGTCGGCGGCGCCGTTTTCCACCGCGGTCATCTCGGCGTGAATGGCGATCATCGCTTCGCAAAAACGGTCGAGTTCATCTTTCGATTCGCTCTCCGTCGGCTCCACCATCAGCGTGCCGGCGACTGGCCAGCTCAAGGTCGGCGCGTGGAAGCTGTAATCCATCAGCCGCTTGGCCACATCTTCCGCCGTGGTCTTCTGGAAGCCGCGCAAATCCAGGATGCATTCGTGCGCCACCAAACCCGTGCGGCCTTTGTAGAGGACCGGGAAATACGGCTCCAGCCGATGCGCGATGTAGTTCGCATTCAGGATCGCGAGTTCCGT
This sequence comes from Chthoniobacteraceae bacterium, assembly GCA_036388515.1. GTDB lineage: Bacteria > Verrucomicrobiota > Verrucomicrobiia > Chthoniobacterales > Chthoniobacteraceae > Chthoniobacter. Next base: position 4,102 of record DASVRR010000020.1, read on the forward strand.
CGC
>DASVRR010000021.1:0-6519 GCA_036388515.1 Chthoniobacteraceae bacterium
TCAATTCGCTGGAGAAGGCGCCATTCGGAACCTTGGACTAGTGCACAGTGATGCAACTCGCGAGTTCCTCGAACGAGCACTGGATAGCAAGGACAGCCGTGTGGTTGAGCTCGCCTTAATCCAGTTGAGGGTTAATTATCCCGAATCGGCGAAAGCTCGGGAGCATCTTTTGCAGAGTTTTACAGGACAGAGCAAACTGGGTGCGACCGTTAGATATCGGCTGGCAGCCATGAGCAACGACGCCCAGATTCGGAAAGCCGCGGCGGACCGCAACCAGGCAATTTGGCAAAGAGCTGCCCTGCATGAACGGCAATGGGATTGGGATCCTTGGCTGCGAAGTGTTGGGGCAAAACAGGATTAGTCGGTCATTCGCCAAAGTGTGGCAGAGAGCAAAAGATGCGGGGAGCAGCTCACCGAGGTCGTAAGGAGTGCACTCGGTAGATTACTTCACGCTGTTTACCCGAGACGAGCGACTCTCAGCTTGGCGCTGCGGCAGCGTTCGGGTTGACGACGAAGATCGGTCCGGCGACTCTGGCCGCCGCATGAATCTCCTCCCGCGTCTTCGGTTCATCCTCCTGCTCGGCACCTTTGCGGCGCCCAGCTTCGCGCAGACTCCCGCCGCGCCCAAGCCGCCGATCGTCCACGATCCGGCGCTCAAAATCGAGCTCGTGGCCACGCTGCCGGAGGTCGAAGCTTGCACCACCGTTTGCGCGGCTCCGGACGGGTCGATCTATGTTGGCAATGATCCGCGGGATGGCCGGTTGAGCACGCTCGATCCGGTCTGCACGGTGGTCCGCTTCGATCAGATCGGCACTGGGCGGAAGCGCACGGTTTTCGCCGAAAAGCTCTACTCGCCCGCGGGCAGCGCGTGGCACGACGGCTGGCTCTACGTCATCCACAATCCGCTGATGTCGCGCTTCAAAGACACCAACGGCGACGGCGTGGCGGATGTGCGGGAGGATCTCATCACGAGTCTCGGGATGGCGCCGGGCGAAGGGCTGAACGATCACGTGGTGAGCGGTTTCACGCTCGGCATGGACGGGTTCTTTTACATCAGCGTGGGCGATCGCGGGATTCATCGGGCAAAGAGCGCGAAAGACGGTTCGACGATCACTTTGCAAGGCGGCGGCATCGTCCGCTGCCGGCCAGACGGATCGCAACTGGAGATCTTTTCCACCGGCACGCGGAACCATTTGCAGGTGAATCTGGACGCGCAGGATAACGCGATCACGCGGGACAACACGGACGACGGCAACGGCTGGTGGACGCGGCTCACGCATCACATTGAGGGCGGTTTCTACGGTTATCCGTATCACTACCAGACCGCCACGCGGTATGGCGTGGTGCAGCCGAGCCAGCAGACGCTGGACGCGCTGCAACGCCAGGGCTTGCGTCCCGCGCCCGGCGCCCCGTTTGCTCCTCAGCTCGCGAAGCCTGCGCCCGGCGTCGCGGTGCTCCCGCCGGATGCCGGCGGTTTGCCTTCGTACCGCCAGGCGGACGAAGCTTTTCTCCCCGCGATGGCCGACTTCGGCGGCGGTTCCCCGACTGGTGGGCTTTGCTACCTGAGCGATGGTTTGCCGGAGAAGTTCCGCGGGAAACACTTCTTCAGCGAATGGGGAAAAAGCGGGATCTTCGTCACGGAAATCGGGCCGGAAGGCGCCTCGTTCAAGTTGGTCAGCGACCTAAAACTGATCGAACCGGAAAAAGGCGCCGACTTCCGCCCGATGCAGGTCAGCGTGGCTGCGGATGGTTCCTTGCTGATCGCGGATTGGGGTTACGGCGGGTGGAAAAGTGGCCGCCGCACGGGAGCGGTTTGGCGCCTGAGCTCGGTGGAAACAAAGCCAGCCGCCCGGCTGGCGGACGAGCGCACGGCGAGTGAGGAGGAATTGCTGCTGGCGCTCGGCCACAGCGATCGGGAACAACGGCTGCGCGCGCAGCTCGCGCTCGTCGTTCGGGGCGCTGGGATTGTGGAGAAAGTCGCCGCTCTGGCGAAAGACGAAAACGCGCCGACGCTCCAGCGGGTGCACGCGCTGTGGACACTGGAAAACCTGATCGTCGCCAGTTCACCCGGCATCGCTGCCGCGGGCACGCGGATGACGCATTTCCAGCCGACTGGACTGACTCTTTTCACCACCGTGCAACCGGCTTCCTCCAGCGCGCCGGCCGCCAGTCTTCCGCAGGCTCAGCAAGCGCTGACTACGCTCCTGAAGAGCAAAGATGCCGCCGTGCGCGTCCAGGCGATCCGCGCGCTCGGCGAGACGGCGCGCTATTTGCCCCAGGAGACAGAACGCATCGCCAACTCCGCGCAGCTCACCGAACTCCTCGCCGATCCGGATGCTTCCGTCCGGCTGCACGCCGCGACTTCGCTCGGGCGTTTGGGTCAGCAACACTCTGCTTTGCGGCTGGTGCCGGCTCTCGATGATCCGGATCCGTGGGTCCGCGCGGCCAAACGCGCGGCGCTGCGCCGGCTGACCTCCTGGGTTCCAGTGGTGCAAGGTCTGGAATCCCCGTCCGCCGCAGTCCGGGAACAATCCTGGCGGACAATCAGCGGCGTTTACGATGAACGTCTGCTGCCGGAAGTGATTCGGCTCACCAAGGTCGGGGACGCAGCGGTGCGCGCGCAGGCAGTCGCGACGCTCGGGCAGGTCGCCTATCAGCCGACGATTTACGCTGGTCACTGGTGGGGCACGCAGCCGGCGAAAACGCCTCCGGCACTCGCGTCGGTCGTCTGGAGCGGAACGCCTCGAGTGGTGGAGACTTTGATTGCTTCGCTCGCCGATCCAGACACCGGCGTTCGGCTGGCTGCCGCCAAAGCTTTCTCGTTGGGCCTTGGCGCACAGCCGCTGCCAGCTCTGCGGGCGCGTCTTACGGTCGAGTCGGACGCCGCCGTACGCCGGCAGGTCATCGAGAGCCTCGGAGTGCAAAAAGATCCGCAAGCCATGGACGTCTTCATGCAGATCGCCCTGGATGAAAAGGCGGACGCAGAGTTCCGCAGCGCCGGTATCTCCGCGGTCGTGAGCATCGGCGGAGAACCCGCGAGGAAAGTCATCGCCCAACTCGCAAATGCAAAACTGAACCTTGGCGCAATGCGCAAAGTCATCCAGGCGGCTGGCGACCTCAAAGTGATCGAAGCCGCGCCCGCCTTGATCGCCCGGCTGAAAGACGGAAACGCCGGCAATCGGCAAGCCGCCGCGCGAGCGCTCGGGCAGATCGGGCCACGCTCGAAGGCTGGTCCGGCCTTGATCGAAGGCCTCGCAGATCCGGATCCGAAGGTGCAGCAATCGATGCTCCAGGCGCTCGCCGGCGTTCGGGATAAAGCGGCCGTCCCGACGCTCCTCGAGTACGCGAAAACCAAAGCGAACCGACAGGAGCTGATCGCGGCGCTCTCGGCCACTCCCGACGTGCAGGCGCTCCCGATCTTGCTGGAAGCAGTGCGCGAGCGGAACGGATCAATCCGCCGCAGCGCCCTCGGAGCCTTGAAGTCTCTGCGCGACGACGCGTGGCCGCTCCTCGAGCGCGACCTCGCCAGCGGCCGGATTCCAGCCGATCTCGCGCCCGAGATCCGGAACGCTTTCGACAGCGGCGTGATCACGCAATGGCGGGTGATTGGTCCGTTTGAAAATGCCTGGGAAGCAGCGCACGGTCCGGAGCGCGACCTGCTCGCTTCTGGCGGTGTCCCCGATCTGGGGAAACATTACGAAGACGCGCTGAACCGCCGGGTCACGTGGCGGGAAGTGCGCGGGAATGCCGAGGACGGCCGCGTCGATCTGGCGACGGTTTTTGACAACAAAGGAATGGTCTGCGCCTACGCCTACCTGACGGTGGATGCGACGGAAGAAAGCGATGCGCGACTCCTCGCCGGCAGCGACGATCAACTCGCGGTCTGGGTCAACGGGAAGAAGGTCCACGATTCGCCAGCCAAACGGGAATTTGCCGCCGATAAAGACGAGGTGCCGATCCACTTCGTGAAGGGGCGAAACCATGTGCTGCTGAAGATCGGGAACGTGGAGGACAACTGGGAGTTTGCCGCACGGATTCCCGGCTTTGAACGGGGAAGATTTACGCCCTCGAAAGAGCCGCCTCCGGAGATCAGGCAGCGGGTCTTCGCGTTGGCGACAAACCCGGACGGCTCCTGGATGAATCCGGGGAACATCGGAAGCGGGGAAAAACTTTTCCACGACGCCAACGCCACCATGGGTGCCATCTGCGCCACTTGCCACGCGGTGCGCGGCAAAGGCGGCACGCTCGGCCCGGACCTGACTTCGGTGGGGACGAACTATCGGCGCGCGGATCTGATCACGTCGATTCACGAGCCGAGCAAGACGATCGCGCTCGGTTTCGAGCAAGTGATTCTCGAGACAAACGCCGGCGAGACTTTGGTCGGAGCCTTGCGCCAGGAAACGGGCGAAGCGTTCATCATTGCCGGCGGCGACGGGCAGCCGCAGGTGATCAAAAAAAGCGACGTGAAATCAAAGAAGTCGCTGGAGACTTCGCTGATGCCTCCCGGGCTGACCATCGGGCTAAAACCCGCGGAATTCGCGGATTTGCTGGCTTACCTAGAGTCGCTCAAAGCGCAATAAACTGGCTCGGGAGATTCCTCCCGCTTTCGCCGCAAGTTTTCGCGCCCGGCGAACACTTCCGTGCTGACAACGTCCGGGCGTTCTTCCAGTCTGCTGCCTCTCCACGCGCCGCCGCGCCGGAGCTAAAATCCTCCGCGACCTCTCCCAAAACTTCATGCCTGCTCCCACCCTCTTAACCAACAAAATCGGAATCAACGGCCTTGGCGCCGGCGTCTGGAACATCGGCCCTGGAAACGACCCTTTTGGCGGGCCGACTCGTGAAGCAATCCCAATGCTGGAACGGCTGCCGATGCTCGCCGAAGCGGGGATGACTTTCTACGAAGCCCACGACGTCGAGATCACTGCCGAGATGGCGCCGGAAGCGGTGAAGGTCGCCAAAAAGTGCGGACTGAAGTGCGCGATGTACACTCCGAGCTTCTTTGCTGCACCGGTGTTTAAGGACGGCGCGATGACCTCCAATGATCCCGCCGTGCGGAAGCTCGGGCTGGAGAATGCGCTCAAAGCCGTGGACACCACCGCCGTGCTCGGCGCGAAAACCATGGTCTTCTGGAATGGCCGTGAAGGGTTTGACTTCGTCCTCGCCAAGAATGGCCGGGACTCCTTCAAACGCCTGGTCGAAGGCTTCAACAAAGTCGCGGCCTACTCGAAAGAAAAATACGGCTCGAAGATCAAGTTTGCCATCGAACCGAAACCGAACGAACCGCGCGCCAATATGTATCTGGCGAATGTCGGTGAAGCGCTTTACTTGATCAGCCGGCTCGATCCTGAGCTGCAGCCGCTGGTGGGGCTGAATCCCGAGACGGCGCACTCACGGATCGCCGGCCTGGACTTCACCTGGGACATCGAGCTCTGTCTGGAAGCAGGCAAACTCTTTCACATCCACCTCAATGCGCAGGACGGACAGCGCTACGATCAGGATCTTCCCTTCGGCTACACCGAACCGCTCAAGGATCTGGCGCTCCTCGTCGTCCTCCAGGATGCAAAATACGCTGGCCCGATCTGTTTCGACGTGAAGGCGCCGCGCGTGGACGATCCGAAAAACATCAGCGACGTCCTGACCGTCTCGACGAACAACCTCGTCTGGCTTTGGGAGCGCGCCTTGGCCGTGGACCGCAAGAAGATCGAGCAGTTCCGGAAAGAGAATCGCCTCACCGCGCTCAGCGGTTATCTGGCGCAATGCCTCTACGGGAACTAATCTCCGAACCCATCAAACAAACAGCGCGCAGAACGGTGAGTTCTGCGCGCTGTTTTGTTTAAGTTTCTTCCCCGCGTGCTTACGCTTCCGGCTTGGTCTTGCGGAGTCCGATCACTTTGTCCCCGGCTTTGAACTGCCCGCGCTTTTTTAGCAACTCCACCCGCTCAAAACGCTTCAAAACGTTCCGCTTGGCGGCAATGGTGCTCTGTCCTTTGAGACTGCGATGTTGAGACATAAAAATGTGTTTCGGTTGAGAGAGGGCGCGCACTATACAGGCCGGCTTCCGCTGGGCAACGCCTTTTTGCTCGTCTCGAAACCTTCATCCGACGGTAACACGGCCATAACAAACCAGTGCGAACCTGCCTGAGCGGTTTTTCGATTGTCAACCAAGTCGCCCCCGTTAACTTCCCACCAGATTCCCTCATGAAATCCTCCTCTTCCTCCCCCCGGCGCCTCAGCGCTTTCACACTTATCGAGCTCCTCACGGTCATTGCGATCATTGCGGTTTTGATGGGGTTGCTCTTCCCCGCTTTAGGCATTGTCAAAGAGTCCGCGCGCAAGGTCCAGGCGAAGACCGATGTCACCAACATCGTCGCCTCGGTGAAGCAATATTATACGGAATACGGCAGATATCCGCCCGTTCAGTCCTCCACCGGAGCATCTGAAGGTGACGTGGTAGTTGGTGACCCGGTGATCAGCCCTGCTGCGGACAATAACGCGCTCTTCAACACGCTCCGCGCCATC
>DASVRR010000022.1:0-22976 GCA_036388515.1 Chthoniobacteraceae bacterium
CCTTACACCGTCTTCGCGCCGACCGACGAAGCGTTTGCCAAGCTCCCGAAAGGCACCGTGGAAGATCTGCTCAAGCCGGAGAACAAGGAGAAGCTGGGGAAGATCCTCGCCTATCACGTGGTCTCCGGAAAAGTCATGGCCGCGGACGTCAAGACGATGATGGCGAAGAGCGCGAACGGCGCTGAACTCGACATCAAGGTCAAAGGCGACAACGTCACCGTGAACGACGCGAAGGTCCTGAAGACCGACGTGGCCGCGAGCAACGGCGTCATCCACGTGATCGACACCGTCCTCCTCCCGCCCGCGAAGTAAGTCGCGGTCACCAACTTGGCGCCAGAACTCCAGGCCGCGCATCCGAAAGGGTGCGCGGCTTTGTTTTGTTCGGCGCTGATACCTCAGCAGCGGATAAGACCCGCAGCTTCGGCATGAGCGAGTTCCAGCCGGCTCACTTTCACCCCTCGGCTGAGCCGCTGCTCGACTTCCTGCTCACTTGCCACTTCCAGCCAAAGCTCGACGGCTTCCTGCAACATTGACTCCGCTTCTTCGATTGTACGCCCCTGGCTAGTCACACCCAGCTCCGGGCAATTAGCCACAAACCAATCGTCTTCTCTTTCAACAACGGAAGTCAGCGGTGGCAGTTTCACCGGGCGAGCATGCCCCAGTGCTGCCGGAGGAACAAGTCCTCGGCTTCGTCCTCTCGGCAGTTCGGCCGCTTGGGCTGATTCGCGGAGCGTCGCCTGCACGATCAGCGGGCGATGATCGGAACCGATCGCCGGACCGATTCTGCATTCCCGCAGCCTCCAATCTTGGGAAAAGAAGGCGTGATCGATCAGCAGGCGTTGAGGCTGCCAGACGTTCCAGGTTGCCGCGAAGATCTTGCCGTCGTTTGCATTCCGCAGTCCGGTGCCCTGAGAGAACGCCCGCATGGAAGCAGACCACGGGGTGGCATTAAAATCACCGATTACTGCAACCGCTTCATTGTTCTTCGCTCGCTCCTCCACCCACTGCGCGATGCGAGCGAGGTAGATCGAGCGGTTCACCGTTTTCCATTCTTCGTCAGGCTTGTCCGGGTGGATTCCAGCAATGCTGAAGTGGCGCTCCCCCGACGTCCAGGTGCCAAAGATCGCGATGTCGTTGGGGCGATCTCCGACCGTCCGGATCGATTGAGCGACTGGCCTCTCTTTGGAGAAAAGCGCCATCCCAAACTGATCCTTGGAAGGTTGCACAAAACGATATGAGTAAACGTCGCTGAGCGATTCAAGCGCCGCCGCCCACCGTCCGGAGACCTCTTGGAAGACAACGATGTCCGGCTGCGTCTCTCGCAGGTAAGTCTCAACCCGGGCAGTTTGCTGATTCCCTTGAAGGAGATTGATTGTCGCCAGGGTCCAGGTCGTCCGGGACTCTGGGATCGTTCTGGCTCAGCCCAGGAGAGTGCGTGCGGCGCGAGTGCCATGGCGTTCGATAGTAAACCGATGGCCGCCAGCAGAACGCCGAGCCTGCTCCGCAGCCACAGGCTCCCGAACAAAGCAAGTGCCAGCCAAACGCAATACTGCGGGCGCAAATGGGCGAAGAGATCGGCAAACCAATTCCAGTCGCCCGCGAAGCCAATCAGCACTGCCAGCAGCCCGGTGGCCGACATCCCGGAAACCGCGAACGACAGAATGCGCCGAGTAGATGGAACCGAATACATCCGTGAAAAAGCCGCCCCAGTTTCCCAGGGCGGCTTCTTTAAACCTTGGAACTAAGCTGGGGTCTACTTCTTCCCCGCCGCGCGCTTCTCCTCGATCGCCGCCTGCGCGGCCGCGAGGCGGGCGACCGGAACGCGGTAAGGCGAGCACGAGACGTAGGCGAGGCCGAGCTTGTGGCAGAACTTCACGCTGTCCGGATCGCCGCCGTGTTCGCCGCAGATGCCGAGCTTGATGTCCGGACGCGACTTGCGGCCTTTTTCCACCGCGATCTGCATGAGCTGGCCAACGCCGACGGTGTCGAGTGTGGCGAACGGGTTCTTCTTGAACACCTCGTTCTCGATGTAAGGCATCATGAAGTTCCCCATGTCGTCGCGGCTGATGCCGAGCGCGGTTTGAGTCAGGTCATTCGTGCCAAAGCTGAAGAACTCCGCGGTGTGCGCGATCTCGTCGGCAGTCAGAGCGCCGCGCGGGACTTCGATCATGGTGCCGACCATGTAGTCGAACTTCACCTTCTTCTCGGACATCACTTCCTTCGCGACGCGATGGACGATCTCGACCTGCAGATCGAGTTCCTTCTTGAAGCCGACGAGCGGGATCATGACTTCGGGCTTCACCTTGATCTTCTTCTTCGCCACATCCGCCGCAGCTTCGAAAACCGCGCGCGCCTGCATCTCGGTGATCTCCGGATAAGCGATGCCGAGACGGCAGCCGCGATGACCGAGCATCGGGTTGAACTCGTGGAGCTGCTCGACGCGCTGTTTGATCTTCTCGGGCTTGAGACCGAGCTTCTTCGCCAGGTCGGCCTGCGACTTCGTGTCGTGCGGAAGGAACTCGTGGAGCGGCGGATCAAGGAAGCGAATGGTCGCGGGGAAGCCTTTGAGAGCTTTGAAGATGCCGGTGAAATCTTCCCGCTGATAAGGGAGGAGTTTCGCGAGCGCGGCTTTCCGATCCGTGACGTTATCCGCGAGGATCATCTCGCGCATCGCGTCGATGCGATCGCCTTCGAAGAACATGTGCTCCGTGCGAGTCAGGCCGATGCCGACGGCACCGAACGCCAGGGCGTTCTCGGTTTGTTCCGGATTATCCGCGTTCGTGCGGACATCCATGCGCGCCGCCTGGCCGCACCACTTCATCAGCTGGAGGAAGCTCTTGAACTTCTCCGTTTTCTGCGCGGCTTTGTCGCCGTTCAGGAGACCCGTGATAATTTCCGACGGCTGCGTTTTCAGCTCGCCGCCGAAGACCGTGCCGCTGGTGCCGTCGATCGAGAGGAAGTCGCCTTCCTTGAAGGTCTGGCCGCTCGCCTTGACGGTCTTCGCCGTGTAGTCGATCTCCAGCGCCGAAGCGCCGCAGACGCAGACCTTGCCCATCTGCCGCGCGACCAGTGCCGCGTGGGAGGAGACGCCGCCCTTCGCAGTCAGAATGCCTTCCGCCGCGATCATCCCGCGCAGATCTTCTGGCGACGTTTCGTTCCGGACGAGGAGCACTTTTTCCCCGCGTTCTGCCGCCGCCGCGGCGCGATCCGCATTGAGGTAAATCTTCCCCGAAGCTGCACCGGGGCCGGCCGGAAGGCCGGTGGCGACAGCTTTGACCTTCTTCAGTTCCGCGAGATCGAAGACCGGCGCGAGGAGCTGATCGAGCTGATCCGCTGGATTGCGGAGCACCGCAGTTTCCCAGTCGATCAAACCTTCCTTGTGCATATCCATCGAGAACTTCAGCGCTGCCATCGCCGTGCGCTTGCCGTTCCGCGTCTGGAGCATGAAGAGCTTCCCTTCCTGCACGGTGAATTCGATGTCCTGCACGTCTTTGAAGTGCGACTCGAGCGTCTGCCGGACCTTCATCAGCTCCGCGTAAGACTTCGGCATCGCCTGCTTCAGCTTGGATACAGGTTCCGGAGTGCGCACGCCGGCGACCACGTCTTCTCCCTGTGCATTGATCAGAAACTCGCCGTAAAACTCGTTCGCGCCGTTCGCCGGATTGCGGGTGAAAGCCACGCCGCTTCCGCTGGTCTCGCCAGTGTTGCCATAGACCATCGCCTGCACATTGACCGCCGTTCCCCATTCCGTAGGGATGTTATACTTACGACGGTAAACGATCGCGCGATCGTTCATCCAGGAGCCGAAGACTGCGCCGGCCGCGCCTTTCAGCTGCTCGCGCGGATCATTCGGGAAAGCTTTCCCGGTGCGCTCCTTGACCAGTTTTTTGAAGCGCTTCACGAGCTCCTTGTTGTCCTCCGCCGTCAGTTCGCTGTCTTCCAGATCCCGGTGATACTTCTCGTGCTTGAAGCCGTGCATCACGGTTTCAAACGGATCGTGATCTTCGCCCTCGCGCTTCTGCACGCCGAGCACCACGTCGCAATACATCTGGATGAAACGGCGATAGCAGTCGTAAGCGAAACGCTCGTTCTTGGTCGCGTTGGCCAGCGCCACCACAGTTTCGTCGTTCAGGCCAAGATTGAGCACCGTGTCCATCATGCCAGGCATCGAATCGCGCGCGCCGGAACGGACCGCGACGAGCAACGGCATCCCGTTCGTGGCCCCGAACTTCGTCCCCATGATCCGCTCCATGTTCGCGATTCCTTTTTCCACCTGCGCCTCGAGCTCCGGCGGATACGTCTTTTTGTTCGCGTAAAAGTAAGTGCACACGTCGGTCGTGATCGTGTAGCCGGGAGGCACCGGCAGGCCGATGCGCGTCATCTCCGCGAGATTCGCGCCTTTGCCGCCGAGCAGCGGTTTCATCGAACCGTCTCCGTCCGCCTTATTGTCGCCCCAAGTATAGACATACTTGGTCGCTTTGCCGGACTTCGCGGCGCCGTTGCTGGTGAGGTTCGCCCGCGCTGGCGCGAGTTTGATTTTTTGGGGTTTGTTGGCCATGAGTGGGTTGGTTTTGGAAAAGGTGAGCTGTGGAAGTCAGACGGCCGGTTCCGGAGCGGCGGCGACGGCCGCATTCGAGGCATTCGCCGCGACGACGACGGCATCGATCGCCGCGTTGAATTCATTCAGTCCGGTGCTCGGGACGATCACCGTATTCCTCCGGCCGTGCGCCTCTTCGGTGATGCGCAAAAAGCGGCCCCGCTCGTTCTCGCGGAACTCGATCTGGAAATGCTTGCGCTCCACCTGGAGCTCACGGCTGGCAATGATGTTGTCCATAAAGAACCCTCTGGGGCGATCGGTGTTGTGGGGAGAAACGAGCCGCGTGTTATGCCACAGAGGCGCAAGCCGGTAAAACGTTTTTTGCCCCGCTGCGCTCCCGAGGCAGCTCGCCGGAGTTCAGTCGCGATGATACGGAAGCCCGGCCTTGATGCTATAAGCGCGGTAGATTTGCTCCAGACAAACGACCAGCGCGAGTTCGTGCTGCAGCGTCATCCGGCTTAATGACCACGTCCACGCCGCCGCTTGCCGCAGCTCGTCGCAATGTCCGTCCGCCCCGCCGATCAGCACCGCGGCGTCACGCTTCGATTGCAGCTCCCACTCTGAAATCTTCCCGGCGAGCGCCCGGCTGGTGGGTTCCTCCCCGCGTTCATCGAGCACGATGCGGAACATGCCCTCCGAGCGCTCCAGCAAAGCCGCGCTCTCCGCGTCCTTTGATCCGGCTTTGAGGTACGCGATCGTCACCGGCGCGATCCGCACGAGCCGCCCGGAGTATTCTTCCACGCCCGCTTTGGCAAAGCCGAGCTTCGGCCGGCCGATGACGAAGAGATGCCAGCGCATTTGCGGCAAGAGCTTGAAGCGCTTTCACCGCCTCACGCAAGGTTGCGCAGTGGCGAGTTCGGACGAAGCCAAGCTTCGTGGAAGAGGCATTCCCAACCGCCAGGACGTTGCCCCGCGTGTTCTGGAGGATTTCGGGAACTAGCACGAACTGGCGAACCCGCGCGCCACACCTTGCCGCGAACTCCAGAGACAATCTCGGACTGAAACCCCGGTCACTTGCGTACTTCCGACTCGGACCTCAGCTTTACATAGGTCTGAGCCTTAGGATGGCCAAGGGAGGAGGCGCGATCCAGGTAGCGATCTGCCAGTTCAACTTGGGAGGTCGTGAACGTGTAATGCAGGAACAGACGGAAATTCGCTTCGGCGTCTTCCCGTTCAGCAGCCAAAAGCGTTTGCGCAAGTTCCTCCCGGTCCAGATGCAACCCCGCATTGCCGGACAGAAGGTAGCGAGGGAACCACGCCAAACTGAATGCGATCAGGGAAACAATGAACAAGGTCATCATCGAACAGCTCAGACTCGAGGAAAACGCAACCAGTGCTCGATTCGAAACCGTGCCGCGGATGCAGGCGAAAATGGCAAAGGCGATCCATGGAATCGGAATCAGGAGGAAGCCCCACCGATACTCGTAAAAGAACTCGGAAATTGGCGGGAGCGGCATCGCGCCGAAGGCTTTGGTCACCGCCTGCTGTTGGGCTCCAGCAAACCCCCAGAGAAGCACCGCACCCATGACAGTCAGCGCCAACGTGAAGGAGAAGAAAGCGATCAGCCAGAGGCGTTCTCGCCGACCGGACAGCGGGTCTGAATTCATACGCCAGTGACGACTTCGTTTCTGCTCCAAACCGAGCCTCAACGTCGGCGTCCGCGACCTCCACGACTCCGGGAACCCGCGCCAGGCTGGCCTCCCGGCGTTCTGCCGACAGCACCGCCGCTGGGGTCACTCCTGGTTTCTGTCGCGCCGCGTCGATTGCCGCCGCCACTCCGTTTGGCGGCAGTTGCTCGTCCGCCTCCGCCACCGCGTTTGCCTTGGCGCCGGTCTCCGCCGCGATCCGTTTGGGGAAGGGCGGGGCGGCCTTCGCGTGGTTTGGATTGAGGCTGCTTCACGGAGTCGCCGATAGGGACAAAGTCGATCTGGCGTTTATAGGCGTCGACGCGGGAGATGCGGACTTTTAGCTCCACGCCGATGCCGTAGCGCTGGCCGGTGCGCCGGCCGATGAACGCCAGTCGCGTCGAATCGAAGGTGTAGAAATCGTCCGGAAGCTCGCTCACGTGGATCAATCCCGAGACGAGACAATCCGGCAGTTCGACGACCAATCCGTAGCTGCGCACATCCACGACCATCGCGCGGAACTCCTCGGGTTTGCGCGACTCCAGTTGCCGCTGGAAGAACTCCATCTTCTTGAGCAGCGTGGAGTCGCGTTCGGCGTCGGAGGAAGCCCGCTCGGTCGTCGAGATGTTCGTCGCGATCTCGCTCAGCTCATGGATTGCGCCGATGTTTTCTCGAGCCAAACCGCGATGCACCAGCAAGTCGGCGTAGCGCCGGATCGGGCTGGTGAAATGCGTGTAGTTCACCTTCGCGAGGCCGTAGTGACCGATCGGTTCCGTGGCATAACGCGCGCGCTGCAGACTCTTCAGCAGCGCCAGCTTGATCGCGTATTCCTCAGCGGCGCCGCGCGTGCTCGCGAGCAGTTGCTGCAGCTCGCGGCGTTGGGTGAGATCGCCCGATCGGAAGCCGTAACTCGCCGCCATTTCCCGGAAATCAGCGAGCCGATCCGGATCCGGATCTTCGTGAATGCGATAGATCGCGGGCGTTGCGCGCTCCTTCAGTTCCCGCGCCACGACTTCATTCGCGGCGAGCATGCATTCCTCCACGAGCTGATGCGAAATATCGTTCTCCACTTTCTCCAGACGAGCCGCGCGACCTTCGTCATCGAGCCATACTTTTACTTCCGGAAAATCCAGATCCAGCGAACCTGCGGCGAACCGGTTCTTCCGCAGCAAAGAAGCCAGTTCCCAGGCGACCAGCACGCGGTGGCGCAGCTCCGGAGTCACATTCATCGGCACCGGCGCCGCGGCCAGATGCACCTTGCCGCCACGTTCGTAGTTTGGCGTCGGAGGAACCGGACGATTCTCCAGAATGGCGAAAGCTTGCCGATAGGTCAGCCGCGCGGCGCTGCGGATCACCGTTCGAGCAAAGCGCGCGCTGCGGATTCGACCCTGCGCATCGAAGTCGATGAAGGTGGAAAAGGTCAGCCGATCCACGCCGGGCCGGAGCGAACAGATGCCGTTGCTCAGCCGCTCGGGGAGCATCGGGATGACGCGATCCGCGAGATACGTCGAGTTCCCGCGTTTGCGCGCTTCTTTGTCGAGTGCATTCCCAGGCCGGACGTAATGCGAGACGTCCGCGATGTGCACGCCGAGCCGCCAGCCGTTCGGCAGCCGCTCGACATCGATCGCGTCGTCAAAATCCTTGGCGTCATCCGGATCAATCGTGATCACGAATCCTTCCCGCAGATCTTCCCGACGCGCGATTTCCGCCGGATCGATCTTCTCGGAAATCCGCTCTGCCTCGCGCTCGACGGCGTCCGGAAATTCCATCGGCAACTGGTGCTTGCGGATGATCGACAGCATGTCGATCCCGGGAGCGCTCGCCGGCCCGAGCACCTCGATGATTTCTCCCTCGGGATTCACGTTGCGCGATTCCCAGGCGTCCAATCGCACCACGACTTTATCCCCGACTTGCGGGACCGCTCCGCCTGCTGGAGCCGCGGGAGCATTCCCCGTGCGACGCTCCCGCGAGCCGCCGCGCGCGGGCGGTTCGACAGGCGTTCCTTCCGGAGTTTTGACGTAAATATTGTGCTGCAGCCGGGAGTCATCCGGCAGGACGAAGTAAAAATTCTTCGAGCATTGCAGCGTCCCGACGACGGTCGAGTTGGCGCGCTCCACGATCTTGATCACGCGTGCTTCCTGCGCCTCGCCGCGTTGTTGCCGGCCTTCGTGGATGACCTTCGCGATCACCTTGTCGTTGTTCATCGCCGTCCCGAGATTTGCCGCGGAAATGAAGACGTCTTTCTTCCCCTTGGCCTCATTGATCAGGTGCGCATTGCCGCCCGCATGCACCTGCAGCTTCCCCGTCACGAGATCCGCCGTTTCCGGGAGGACGTAGCGATCCTTGCGAATCCGCGCGACTTCCCCAGCGCTCTCCAGTTCCCGCAAGACCTCGCGCAACTCCGCGCGTTGTTCGCTGGGCCAGCCGAGCTCCTTGGAAAGCTCCACCTTATCCAGCGGCCGGTACGCAGGCGCGCCGAGGAGTTGCAGGATTCGTTGACGGAGCAGGGTGGATTCGCGGGGCATGCCGAGTATCTAGCGGCACCGGACGTTTCGCGCGATGAGCAAAAGCAACGGGAGTTCGCAAATTGTCAGCCGCTGCCTGAGCCGGCCGCTGCCCGGCCTGCCGCCAACCTACAGCTTGGGATTCGCTGACTTGCTCCTGGACCAGACGTAAATCTGCCACTGGGAAGCTTCCCCTTCCGGCTTTGCCGCGAGGCCGACGGCATCCGGAGCGGTGGCAATGAGCCAGCGGACGCCAGCCACGCTGCCGAGGCACTTCAGGTTTACTCCGGCGGCTTCACGATACAGAGCCCAGCTCGATCCGCTCACGCCGTGGGGACTGAGCGCCAGCGCGACTTTTCCACTCCTGGTAAAGCCGTTCAGCCAAACCGGACCGTCAGCAAAACCAAGGCATTCAAAAGCAAAGATCCCGCTCGTCGTCTCGATCACTTTCCACCGCGTGGAGGAATCTGGTCCGCGATCCGCGCCAGCGCGGGCAACTGTCCCGATTTCTTCGTCGTGTTTGCGACCTTCCAGCCAGGTGCCGGCAGCTCCGGGAGAAAGTGAAACGATGGAAATGATGTCGCCGTGAGTCAGCGTTTCATTGGCCTCGAGCACGCGGTAATTTTCCGCGGAAGCGGTGAGTGAACCGAGCAGGACAAAGAGCAAAAGGATGACTTTCATTTCTCAAGGGGAACGATCCTGAACCGACGCAAACGGCGCGGCCAAGGCGCTGACGTTAGATTCGTCTCGAGCGAAGTCCAGTCCCGTTGCTCCGCATGGACGGCGCGCCGAGGCAGAAGCGCGTGCTTTGTTCAGTCGAAAATCGCGAGCACCCGCTCCAGATCCGACAGGTCGTCGAAGACGTAATCGGACCCACAGGCGATCAGTTCATCGCGGGTGAACCTGCCGGTCGCAACTGCGATCCCGACTCCGCCGACTGCGCGGGCGCAGGCGATATCGTGCGGCGTATCGCCCAGCACAAAGATGCGCTCCGGCGGGATCTCGACTCCATGTTTCTCCAGCGCTCGGGTGCGGGCAAAGGCGCCGAGTTCATTGCGGTCGTGATGATCGTCCGCAAAGGCGCCAAACTCGAAGTAATCCCACACGCCGTAGTGCCTCAGTTTCAGTTCCGCGCCGCGCGCGAGATTTCCGGTGAGCAAAGCAAGGATCACATCCGCCCTTGGACGGAGCGCATCGAGCAGCCGCTGAACGCCCGGAAGCAGCGTGCCTTTGCTGCGCGGGAGTTCGTCCGCAAGATGCCCGAGATAACCTTCGTAAAAACCGGTCTGATTTTCCGCAGTCAGCGGCAATCCATGCGCGAGGAGCATCTGACGCGCGATGCCGGAATCGGTGCGGCCCGCGATCTCCACGTTTTGGAGATCGTCATCGATCCCGAAGCGTTCGCGGAAGCCGAGGCGGAGCGCACGTTCCCCGGCCCCGCCAGAGGTGAGGAGGGTTCCGTCGATGTCGAAGAGCAGGAGTTTTTGCAAGCGGACCGACCTTGCTGCAGCGGAGTCGGTGTGGCAAGAAACGCGCGGCTCGCCGCTTCATCCGGGCTCTGTTAAGCAGCGCCTGCTTGAACTCCCGACTCATTCTTTGCCTCGCCTGGCTGGCTCTGCTGGCGAAGCTCACCTGCGCCACGCTGACGCGAGGAACCAACGATGTGGATGCCTTCTACAACTTCGGCCGGTTTATCTGGGAGAACGGTCTGCTGGCCCAATATCGCGCCGCGCCCGAGTTCAATCACACGCCGCTCACCGGCTGGTTTTGCGCACTCGCCTATGGCCTCGGGAAAGGCATCGGCTTTCCGCTGGTGCTGCGGCTTCCGGGAATCCTCGCGGACTTCGCGGTAATCAAACTCCTGCTGCACTGGCGGAAGTCGCTTCAAGGTCCGCCGGCTTGGGCTTTGGCGCTCCTCGCAGTGAGTCCGGTGAGCTTCATGGTGTCCGGATTTCACGGGAACGTGGATCCCGTGATTCCGCTGCTGCTGCTCCTCGCGGTGTGGCGAAGTGTCCGCGGCGATCCGTGGCAGAGCGGTCTTTGGCTCGGGCTGGCTTGCAATATCAAAGTCGTTCCGCTGCTACTCGCGCCGCTGCTTTTCTTCCACTGGTGGGCGCGCGGAAAACCGTTGCAGTTTTTTCTTCCCGCTGGGTTGGCGATCTTTGTCGGCTGGGGATTCCCGTTGCTCCTGGAGCGCGACGTTTTCCTGAGGAACGTCCTCGGTTACAGCAGCAACTGGGGCAGCTGGGGCGTGACTTACGCGCTCGGGAAACTGCCGTGGCCGGAGCTTTCGCCAGTCGGCTTCAGCGGACTCAGCCAGCTCCAGCAAAACATCATGACGGCACTGAAGCTGGTGATTGTCGGGGCAACTCTCGCCTTTGCCTGGAGGCGGCGCATGCTTCCTTCTGAGACGCTTTTCTCAAGCTGCGCTCTGATCTGGACGATCTTCTTCGTCTTCGCGCCTGGCGTCGGCGCGCAATATCTCGTCTGGTTTGCTCCGTTTTTCCTGCTGCATTCGGCGCCGTGGTTTGCCGTCGTCACCGCCGCCAGCAGCCTCTTCCTGTTCGCCTTTTACCACGTGATCTCCGGCGGTTTTCCCTGGAATCATGGACACTCCACGGCGGAGCTGGTGCCGCACTGGGCGCCCTGGTCGATTGTTCCCTGGCTCGCGTTGCTCACGCTGCTCGCCGGTTCGGTGTGGACGCGTGAAACCGCTCGCGCGGGTTCAACGCTGAAGACCTGAGGATCAGCGGACGCTTCTGCCCGCCGCGGCTACTCGTCGTCGTCTTCTTCTTCCGGACCGTCGCTGTCTTCCAGCGGCGCGAGCTCGTGATCGCTCATGAACTTCCGCTTCCGCTTCGCCGCCGGGAGCGGCGCCAAAGTCATGGTCACGCTTTTCCCCTGCAGCTTCGGTTCCATCTCGACTCCCGCCATGGTCACGAGATCGTTCTTCACCCGGATCATCAGCGCCATGCCAAGTTCCTGGTGCGCCATTTCGCGCCCGCGGAACTGTAGATGCACCCGCACTTTGTTCCCCTTGTCGAGGAACTCCTCGGCATGCCGCATCTTCGTTTCGTAGTCGTGCTCCGCGCAGTTCACCCGAAACTTGATTTCCTTCAGCTTGCTTCCGGAGTGTTTCTTGTCCTTCTCCTGCTTCGCCGACTCGTACTTAAACTTGCCGAAATCAACGATCCGGCAGACGGGCGGAGTGGCGTTGGCGGCGATTTCCACCAGGTCGAGGCCGAGCTCCTGAGCTCGCCGGATCGCGTCGGACAACTTCATCACACCAAGTTGTTCGCCAGTGGACGCGAGAATCACGCGCACCTCGCGGGCGCGGATTCGACCATTAACACGGTTCTGTATTTGAATAGGGAGGCAGTCCTGTCCGCAGGAGCGAGGAGCGGTCGCGCGCGCGGGATTTTTTGGTTTCGCTTTTCGTGAGGCTCCGTTCGGGTCATCCCCGGCGGTCACGGCTCCGGCTCACCGGCGCGTGCGTGGCGCGACTGGCGAGAGGTCGCGCAGTTATTTTCCGCGCATCCGAGGCCAAGGGTGTAAGCGAGCCCATGCGCCCGGGCAAGGTGAATTTTGAAGCTCCACCGACCGGGGTCGCCCGGTCGCCGCCGAGGAAATGCGGCTTGCCAAGCTCCGGGCAGTCGCCAAGATTGCCGCCCTCTTAAAACGGGCCGTAGCACAGCTTGGTAGTGCGCTTGAATGGGGTTCAAGAGGTCGCGGGTTCGAATCCCGCCGGCCCGACCACCCTGGAACGCTGATACAATCAGGTTCTCCGGGGCATAGATAGGGTTCAAATTACTCCGGAAAAAAAGCGGTGGTAGCCCCCGGTGGTAGCCCCTATGCTCTGGGAGTCATGAAAACGAAGTCTGAGGGCAAGAACCGCGGCACTTTCGCGCTCCTGGAATCCGTGGCGCCTAATTTGTTCCGGCACCGGGAAAATCAGTCGTATTGGGGCGTGAAGAAGGCCGGGGGGAAACGCACCGTCCGTGCGCTGGAAACGAAAGATCGCAGGACTGCGGACGGCAAGCTCACCGAGTGGCTGGGAGACCTGAAAAAGGTGGATCCGGGAAACCGCGATATGACGCTCGCCAAGCTGCTCGAAAAGTATGAGGCGGCGCGGACTGACATCGCACACTCGACGCGCGTTGGCGAAACCGGGCGGATAAAGAAGTTCCGGGAGCTTTTTCCTCGGCCGATGGACACTCTGGTGGCGCGCGTCTTGAACTCTGACATCGCGGCTTGGGTGGGGTTGGTCGGCAAAGGGAAGCGGCCCTCGACCCGCAATCAGTTTCGCGCATTCGCGCGCGCGCTTTTCGACTTCGCGGTTTCGGACACGGTGATTCCGAAGAATCCGTTCGACCCAAAAATCATCCGTAAAGCGAAGAAGGAACCGATCATCCGGCTCATTCCGTCACCTGAAGAGTTCGAGAAGATCATCGCGGAGATTCGCAGCCCGAGCTGGAAACTTGAGAAGGGCAAGCACGGCGGCCAGCGGCCGTTGACTCAGGACGACAGCGCGGACTTCGCCGAATTTTTGGGCCGTGCGGGAATCGGCCAAGCGGAGGCGGTCGGCTTGAATTGGGAGGACATCGACGAAAAGCGCGATGTCATTCACTACCGGCGGAAGAAAACAGGACGCGATTTCAACACCCCCATTTTTCCATGGCTGAAACCACTGCTGAAGCGCCTTCGGAAAGACGCCGGTCCGAATCCTCGCGGCCCGGTCTTTAAGGTGAAGAATGTGAAGAAGGCACTGCGCGGCGCCACTGAGCGACTGGGGCTGCCGCACTTCACTCAGCGCAATCTGCGCGCAATGCGCATCAAGCGTCTTTGGGAGCAAGGTGTGGATGTGAAGGTCATCGCTGCCTGGCAGGGGCACAGCGATGGGGGGAAGCTGATCATGGGGACCTACACTGAGGTGTTTGGCAGCAATGCGGAAAGCTACGAGCGCGCACAGCTCGCGAAGGCCGGGGCTGCAGAGGCAGCGGTGGCCCGAACCGGCCGGCTCAAGAAGGCGGCTTGAACGGCGCTAGCTCGTCCTGGCGAGAAGAGTCTCCACGTCCTCGCCGGGGATGAGCGTCTTCGCCTGGGCCTTGCTTTTCCGGAGTAACTTCCTGGCGATGAAATTGCGGATTTGGCGTTCGCTCACCCGGAGGTAAGCGGCGGCCTCTTTGGCAGTGTAAGTCGCTTGTTGCGGGACGATGCGCTCAGTTTTCATGCGGCGGAGTGATTGTCGTTTGCTGCTAGTTTCCCTCTCGACCGGCTGGCGCGAGCGCTCTGCCGGCTGTTGCTCCGGCGAGCTTTGCGATCATGGATTCCACCGGAGCTTTCCTCGCGTGGCGCGGAAACAATTCTCCAATGGCGACGCCAAAAGCGCTCACGAAGTAGAGAAGCTCGAAGTCTCCGACCCACACGATCCGGCACTCGATTTTCGCCAGCGCGCTGCGGCTGATTTGCCATCCGACAGATTGCAATCGCAGGGCGAGCTTGGATTGCGACCACCCGCGCTGCTTGCGAATGCGGCGGATTTCCGGCCCGATGACGTTGAGATGCGTGTCCCGTTTCATGCGCATGACTCATGAAGCATGCTGTGCCGCTCTGGGCTCTCGACTGGGAGCAAAGTGCGCTGTAGGAAGCGCTGGCGGTCGCTTCAAGCGAAGCTTGGCGATGTTTTCGCCGAGCCGTTTCGTTGGATCGAGCCTCGGCAGCAACTCGACCGCGGGGATTTTCAAAGCCTCGCCGAGAAAGAGCATTTGGAAGTCGCTAACCCAGATGAGCTGACTCTCGATCTTCGATACCCCGGCGCGATCGATCTCCCACCCGAGGACCTGAAGCCGGGCTGCAAGGTCGGCCTGCTTAAGACCGAGATTGTAGCGCCGCTTTCGCACCTGCGGACCGACTACATTCTTGTGCATCGTGCTCATGGCGGCACGAGCAGACGCCTTTCGGACCTGGAAAAAGCTCCCATTTGGGAGCCAAATGAGCGGCCGCCTTTTGCAGGTTCAGCTCAACCGCAGCCCATCTGGAACCCTACAGGGTAGGATAAGGTTCAGACATTCTTTGCATCAAACGTTTCCAGAGTTCATCCGCCGAGACACCGAGCGCGGCTGCAAAATACAAAAGCTCGAAATCCCTGATGCCCTCTTCCTGCCCTTCAATCCGCGCGAGCTGATCCGTGGCGCAGGTCCAGCCCTCGTGCGTCAGACGCGCCGCGAGTTGGTCCAAAGACCACCCGGCAGCGAGGCGAGTTTCCTTGATCACCGGCCCGAGCGCGTTCTTCGGCTCTGGCATCAGCGGAAAGTCGGTGCTTTGGGACTACCGCTCATCGCACGGGCGTGGCTGCGGAGGAGAGATCGGGTAGGGCGATCTTGGATTGTGCAAGTAGTGGGCTGCTTGCATGTAGGTGAACTGGTTCTGCGGGATCGGCGGCGGTGCGAGATACTCTTCCGGTGTCGCTCGCCGGGCGGTGATTGAATCCTGGCGGCCTCGGAGCAATGCCAGATGTCGGCGAGCTATGACCTTCGTGTTGGGGCGATTGCGCTCGGCTTGCTTCCCCCGGCCGCCCTTCAGCGTGCGAGACGCGAGGACAAGTGCGCCCAGAACGGTAAAGACGATCAGGAAAACGTAAGCAGAGACCGTAAGCGAGGCGCTCATCTTGGATTCAGCTTGGGGTCAATGTGCTGCTTGAGACACCGAGGAATCAAGCGAGAACACTGGCGGGAAGGATGTGTCCCCGCCTCCATGGATCTTCCGTCACGGCCTCCACCAGCTTTTAGCTGCTGGTACGCTGCCCGGCTTGGCGAAGCAGCTTGAACAGATCGACTTTCAGGACGGACGCGATCTTCAACAACGAAAGCAATGTCGGGGTAGTCCGACCGCTCTCCATGTGCCCGATGCCGGCACGACTGAGCTTCGCGCGCAAAGCGAGCGTTTCTTGAGAAAGGCCGCGTTGCTTGCGGTGTTCCGCCAGCAACTTGACCAACTCGGCAACGGTGGCCGTGTGCGGATCCAGCACCGCACCACGGTAGGAACGCTCTCATTTCCCGAATACGCTCTTATAAGAGCGGATACGCTGCAACCCAGAATAGGGCGCGTTTTTAGCTTCTAGAGGGCGTTCGTCGCCCCTTTGGAAACCCATTCCTTTCAACCCCTATCCACCAACCGCTTGCGCCCCTTCCGTTCGCGCCAGCCGGGCATTCGCGGAGGGTTCCGCGGGCTCCGTCGGCGGTGGGGTTTCGCGCGGTTACAGGGGCGGTAACGATCCAAGGGATTGGCGGACTGATGAAAACGCAGCCACCTCCTTTTCCGGCTGAAGTGGGCAGGCGCATCGTGGACGAACTTGCGCGCTCCGAACTCGTAATCCGCTACACCCGCCACTTTGGCGAATTCGCTGGTGCGAGTGTCGAACTCCGTGCGTCAGATACCTTCCCTTTGGGCTTTGAGAGAGGCGTGCCCGTCCGTATCGACGAAAGCGTCATCGGCTTTCTCGTAATCGACACGCTGTTTCCGAATTCTCGTCTAAAAGGGCGGCGGCGAACCTTGGCCGTTCACCTCCTGGACGTGTTCGCCGAGCACCTCTCGCTCCTCGCGGGCGGCATGGTCTTGCGGACCTCTCAAAGTGAGCCTGCGGCGGTCACGCGCGCACGGTCATTCATCGACGAGCACCAAAGTGGAAAGTTGTCGCTATCGTCCGTAGCAGCCGCAGCGAGACTGAGCGCTGTTCATTTTTGCCGAACCTTCAAAAGAGCGACTGGCTTCGGCTTCTCCGACTATGTCGCCCGGCTGAGAATCGAGCACGCAAAAGGCCTTCTTGCGAATCGCGGAATGCGGGTCAACGAAGTTGCTTTCGCCGTTGGCTTTGGCTCGGTTCCACACTTCAATCGAGTTTTCAAGCGGCTGGTGGGAAAGTCTCCAAGCGAGTATCGCGAAGCGCGAGCCGAGCAAAGTCAATAACCGCAAAGGAAAAGCAAAATCGCGCAAAGACTCAGCGCTTGTGCAGCTCCGATCTCATCGCAGAAATTGCCATGCAGAAGCCGCCTGCGGGCACTGAATTTAGACATGCTGTTTTGGGAACGTGGGGAGTTACAAAAACATCATCGGGCCGCAGGTCAGGAAGATTCGGTATCGACTTGGCCTGAAGCAGAAGGACCTCGCGGCGAAACTCGAGGTAGCTGGCTGGGCGATTGACCGGGCCGGCGTAGCGAAGATCGAAGCGCGGGTTGTGAAAGTCAGTGACTTTCAGCAAATCTACCTGGCGCGTGTTCTAAGTGTAACTCTCGCGGAGTTGTTCCCTCCGATCCCTCCCAGCGAGCGGGTCGATCAGACCATCCAGAAGCTTTTACGGCGGACAGATAGGTGAACGCGCGCACAGCTAAAGCAGCTTCAGTTTGTGCCCCTTCCGCTCTGCTGCCCGCACGAACGCTCGCAATAGGGTAAGCGTTTGAGGGTCGGCTCCTGCCGTCACGACATAGACCGAGGTGCCCGCTGCCGGTTGCGGTAGATCGATGGGCAATTCGGCTGCCGCTCGCCTTGCATCCTGCCAGCGGAGAGGCGGTGAGCTATCATCGGCGGCATCGGTCATGTCGGCCTGATCAATGCAGGTGTCTTCGCCTGCTGTCAGGCTCCTTCCGCGGACTGCCGAAGTGATTAACGTTCGGCCTGCTCCAACTCTGCTGCGTCGAAACGAGCTTGTTCGGCGCGGCGTTCAGCGGCCATGCGCCTCGCCAGGTGCTCGGCCGAGCGCGCGAGGCGGGAAAGGTCTTCGGTGTCGAGGGCCGGCGGCGGGTAGAGAACGTCTTCATCCTCCGGTGTCTCGGCGCGGGCGTGCTCCCAACGCGCGAACTCACCGGACGTCTGGAGCACGGCGCGTTTGTGATCCTCCGTCAACGCTCCCACCATCTGCGCACGGAAGACCACGAGCACTGCGTCTCCAAGCACGTAATCAAGACCGGAGCAAAGGTGGTAGAGATTGACCAGGTGCCAGTCATTCCAAAGCGACCAGATGAAGCGGCGCAACCGCGTGCCGCCACCGGTGCTCCAGTGATGCGTCAGCGCTTCTGTGATTGTTGTTAGTGCAGCTTGCAACGCGTCGTCGGGGAGAGAATCACGGCGTTCCTTTACCGCACGCATATGCCGCGAGAGTTCGTCCATTGCCGCCTGCTGCTCGTCGGCGGTGTGTTCGTGGAGTTGCATGAAAGTTTGTGCGCAGATGAGGCGGCCGTGGAAGCTCCCGAATGGGAGCATTGTCGCTGGGCGACTGGGCCGCCGCTCTTGACGAGCGACGGCCCTGCCGGTGGTCTTAGCTTTGGCTGAACAGCCCGACTTCCCCGTCGAGCAAGCCGTGGAGCGCCTGCGTGCGCTGCGAAAGCGCCCAGAGGCCGCTACCCTTCGCGGCCTCAGTCACCGCGTTGAAGAAGCGCCATGCGGTCTTGCCATCCATCGCGAACTCCGGGTGCCTAGGTGTCCGCCATTCCTCCAGGATCGAGGGGACCTGAGTCACGGTGATCGCCCGATTGTCGAGCGCGCGAATCACGAGATCGTGCGCCTGCGCGTCGTTCAACTCGTGCGCGCGGTAGCTGTCGATCCGCTCTGCCTGCGCGTGCCAGCGGTCGCCGAGCTGGCCAACCGCACCGGAGACCAGACCCGGCAGGTCGCGCATGATGTGGCGGGTGTGCTTGCGCGCGATCTTGATCTCGCCGGAGAACGAGAGGTTATCGCACACGAAGACCGATGAACCTACGACCAGGCCGGCCGGGAAGCGCTTGTCGTGCGAGTTGCGCAAACCGAGGACGTAGGAGTAATCGCCCTGCTCATCACCATTGGCGACTTGCAAGAGCCCGAAGTAACGAGCCCCGTCGGCGCTCAAGCCGTGGGCCTCGGTGACGATCCGCATGTTGGCGCGGGTAAGCGCGCCTTCGACCTCCGCGACGAGCGTCTGGTGCGGGATCGGGCACCAAGTGTTGTCGGCGTCAGGAGTGCAGACGAGTGCTAGCTCGCTGCGCTCGGTCTTGGCGGCGCCGCAGTGGAGGATGAGGTTGGACTGGTTCATGTTTGGAAACGCCGTTTTACGAGTGGCACCCTCGGTTTATTGGTGAGGCTTTAATATGCGTGACCTGTCACGCTATTACAAGCAGAAACGCTCGTTTTTCAGAGAAAAGTTGCACGCCGCCGCTCCGCCGCTCATCGTCTCCTGTCACGCTAATGCCTCGTCCTAAACTATTGCCATCAACGCCGGAAAGGCGCGGTCCGGGCCGCCCCAAATCGTCTCCGCTCGATCCCGCAGCCCAGGCGCGCGAACGCCAGCAGCGATTGCGCGAAAGAAAGCGCGAAGCTGGCCGCGTCGTCGCCCAAATCTGGATCGATGCCAAGTGGCACGAAGCGATCCTAAAGACGGGCACGCTCCAGGATGCAGCCGATGAAGCCTTCGCATTACTCATGGCCAAGCGGCGTGGGAAATCCCACTAGCCAAGCCCCGCGTCAGCGCAGCACAGGCGCGCGCAGCCGCCGAGCAGCAAGGGAATACCTTCCTCTCTCCTCTCCAGGCGCCGCGCCGATTGAGCGGGGGCGAGCGTCAGCGAGGAGGCACCTTCCAAATCGGCCAACGCGAAGCCTCCCCGGAAATCCTCGGAGGCTGAGCAACGGACCGACTGACTTTCGGGCGGGGGCGGTCCGCACGAAGCGTGACAGCTTTGCTGGCGCGTGTTCTTCGTGAAAGGCAGGAAGCCGGCCCGGAGGATCGTAGCGATGATCTGTGCTGCCGCAACGAAGCGTCGGGCGTTCCGCGGGGAATCATGGGCGGAAGCAGCCCGCAGCGCAGTGAGACGGCGCAGATGCTCGCCGCCTGCCCCCACAGGCCGGGAGTCTGCGATGGGCGGCGCGAGCCGGGGGCGGGCGCAGTCTCCCACGGCGCAGCCGCATCAGGAGGCGTTGCGGAACCTCGGTGCCGCTGAGTGGGGTCTGTCCGAGACGCCGCGGCTCGGACGAGGGGAGAGACCTCTCCCCTTCGAAAGGCCTCCAAACAAGAACTGATCCAAACCGATTCATGCTTAAATTCCCATTCGCTCGTTCTCATCCTCTAAACGGGGCAACTCGTGCCGCAGTCACCTCGCTGAAGGCTGAGCGTGGCGCCGTATGCCCACTTTCTTGACTCGCGCGCCGCGGTAAACTATCCGTTCCGCCCTCGGATGCCGTTTCGTCGCGCCCATCGTCTGCTGTTTTTGCTCGTTGCCCTGCTCTTCGCAGTCGGGCACGCGCATCAGGTATTGGGGCGGTTTGAGGCGCATCATCACGATTCGGTGGAGGAGCACGCGGTCGGCGACTTGCATGACCATGACGGCGGTGAGCATCACGAGGATGGCGGAGATTCGGAAAAGGATTCCGATCACATGAAGATGGATCACGCGACCGTCGCTGACGTGCCCGCGCAGATCGTTTCCATGGTGGTAGCGCTGCACTCGGTGGAGCGCGTGGACTTGAGCGCGGACGCGATGCCGGAGGCTCCCGTGGCTGGCATCGACTATCCGCCTCAGCTCGGCGGTTAAGCACGCCCGTGGTGTGCCCTCGTCCGACGAGGGTTTCCTAAGCACCGCGGGTTTTTCGTGCCCGGACTTTGCGCACTCTCGCGCCTAGTCCGCGGCTTTCGCCCCACCCGTCCCATCCATTCTCCACGCATGAAATCCATCTTCTTACTTCTTATTCTCGCTTCGTCCGCTTGGGCGGGCGAGGTCCGGCTGCGGCTGGATGAAACGCCAGGCTACGCGCTCCAGCACAATCCGCAGCTCGCTGCGGCGCGTCTTCGCATCGATGAAGCGCGCGGGCGATTGCTTGGTGCAGGGCGGCTCACCAAGCCCGAACTGGATGTGGATTTTTCGCAGAATGTGCGGATGCCAGAACGCGCGGTGGGAATCGGCTTCATGCAGCGGTTCCCTCTGACGGCGCGGCTGCGGCTCGAAAAGGCGATGTCGCGGGCGCAACTCCTGGCGGCGGAAGCGGAGGTGCGCGACGCGGAGCGGAAGCTGACGGCGGAAGTGCGGACGGCGGCGGTAAAGCTCCTCGCGGTTCGTGCTCAGCGCGACCTCCGCGAGCAGCAGCTCACGAACAGCCGCGAGCAGACGAAGTTCATCACGGAACGAGTCGCGACCGGCGAAGCAGCAGCGGTGGACGCGAGCATGACCGAGCTGGAAACGCAGCAGCTCGCCGTCGAACTGCTCCAGCTCGAAACGTCCCGCGCCGCGCTACTCGGTGAGCTGCGGCCGTTGCTCGGCGTAGCCGCCAGCGATGGCGTGGAAATCACAGGCCCACTCGCTGCGCCGGGCGCGGTGCCGGCGAGAGGGGCGACGGGCGAAGGCCGGGCGGATCTCGAAGCGGCAAGGCACACGGCGGAAGCCGCGCGGCAATCCACGAGCCTGGCTCGCGCGCAACAATGGCAAGACTTCGGCGCCGGCATCACCGCCAGCGGGGAGCGCATGGAAGACGCGCCCGAGGGCATCTCGAATGACTACTTCCTCGGCTTCAAGCTAAGCGTGCCGCTGCCGTTCTGGAACAAGAACGAAGGGGGTATTGCGGAAGCCGCCGCCGCCGCGACGCGCGCGGAAAAGGAGATCGATGCGCTCGCGCTTAACATCGGCGCTGAGGCGGAGGCGGCACGCGCGGAAATGGCAGCGCTGGCAAAGCTCGTCGCCGCCATGGACAGCGGCCTTTTGCCAAAGGCGACGCAGGTCGAGGAGCAGCTCCGCACGTCCTACGGCACGGGACAGACACCGCTAACCGAAGTGCTCCGCGCGCGGTCGCGCCGGCTGGAGCTTTCGCAGCGCCGTGTCGATGCGTTGCGCGACTATCACCTCGCGCGAGTGCGATACGACGCGGCCATCGGCCGAACGTTTTCCACCGGAGGCCGCGCCGGGAAATGAGTGCAATCCCTTGTCTCACCGCTTCATCTGCCCGCACCCGCAGGCGGCAAACTCTAACACTCGCCATGCTCCTCAAATCAGTCGCTCTCACCCTCTGCCTCGCCTCCTCCGCGCTCGCTGCCGCCGATCCAAACCGCGCCGCCAATTCCGTCATTCTCGATGAAATCGCCGTCAAGAATCTGAACCTCACCCTTGTCGAAGCGGAGGAGACAGATTTTGAGGAAACGATCTTTGCTCTCGGCCGCATCCGCGTCGCGCCGGGCAAGCGCGCGGTTGTGAGCAGCCGCGTGCCGGGTCGCGCAGTCTCGGTATCCGCGCACATTGATACGAAGATCGAGAAAGGCGCGGAAGCCGTTGTCCTTGAGAGCCGCCAGCCGGGCGATCCGCCGCCGAGCGTGCGCTTGGTCGCACCGATCACTGGTCACGTCTCGAAGGTAAACGTAGCTCCCGGACAGCCGGTCGAGCCCGCAGATTCGCTCATTGAAATCCTCGATCTCAGCGACGTTCACGCGGTCGCCGCGCTGCCCGAGCATCTCGCAAGTCGGGTGCAGGTCGGGATGCAAGGGCGCATCCGCGCGACCGGTTATGCGGAGAAGGAATTCGTCGCGCAAATCGAGCACCTCGGCACTGAGGCGGACGCGGATACGAACACCATCGAGGTGGCCTTTCACGTCGAGAATCCTGACGCGCTCCTGCGGCCAGGAATGCGCGCGGAGTTCTCCATCGCGACGGGCAAACGCGAAGGCGTGATGAGCGTGCCGCGCGAGGCGGTGCAGGGCGATGGCGCGCAGCGCTTCGTCTATGTCGCCGATTACGAGCTGAAGAATTCCTACATCAAAACACCGGTCGTCGTCGGCGCGCAGAATGATCGGCTGGCGGAAATCACGAGCGGCTTGCTGCCTGGCGATCAGGTCGTCACGCGCGGCGCCTACGCGCTCGTCTTCGCGGGCAAAGGCAGCGTCTCGCTGCGGGAGGCGCTCGATGCCGCGCACGGCCACCCGCATGGCGAGGACGGTTCGGAGCTCACAGAGGAGCAGATGAAAGCCAAAGCGAACACCGGCCCTGCGCAATCCGGCCGCAGCTCGGGATTCACGCCGCTCGCGATGTTCTTCGCCGCCACCACGGGGCTGATGTTCGTGCTGCTCGTCGTGCTCGGCATGGGCTGGCGTAAACGCTCGGCCGCTTAATCGCCATGCTCACGAAACTCATTCAGTTCTCGCTGCGCAACCGGCCGATCGTCCTGGCGTTCGCGCTGCTGCTGCTCGTGCTCGGCGTGCAAACCACGCGCGATTTGCCCGTGGAAGTGCTGCCGGACATGACGAAGCCAACC
>DASVRR010000023.1:0-6388 GCA_036388515.1 Chthoniobacteraceae bacterium
TCGTCGATGCGGATCTCGCCGCTCTGGATACGCAGCGCACGCACTGGCCTTTCTTCCGGGACCGGCGGATCGACGCTTACGGCGACATCGAGAAACGTTTCATCGATTGATCATGACCGGATCCGCCGAATCACCCTCGGAACTCGCGCCGACTCCTTCCGCGCTGGGCTTCCGGATGCCCGCGGAATGGGAGCCGCACGAGGCGACGTGGCTTTCCTGGCCGCGCCCGGACGGAATCAGCTTTCCGGATTCCTATGATCGCGTGGTGCTCACGCTCGCCGCGATGGTGCACGCGCTCGGAGCGTCGGAAAAAGTGTACATCAACGTGTGCGATGCGGAACACGAGGCGCTCGTCCGCACGCAGCTGGCCAAGGCGCGAGCGAAGGCGGACCACGTGACTTTCTTCCAGATCCCGATCAACGAACCGTGGTGCCGCGATCATGGACCGATCTTCGTCACGCGTGAGGAAGATCCCAAGCTGGCGGTGCTCGATTGGGGCTATAACGCGTGGGGATGGAAGTATCCGCCGTTCGAGGATGACGATGCGGTCCCGATCCGGATTGCGGAGAAGTTGGGGCTGCCGATTTACACGCCCGGGATGGTTTTGGAAGGCGGCTCCATCGATGTGAATGGCGCGGGCACCTTGCTCACGACGAAGTCCTGCCTGCTAAACCCAAACCGCAATCCGGAGCTAAAGCAAAAGGAGATCGAGGAACGGCTCTGCGCTTATCTCGGGGTCAGGCACGTGCTTTGGCTGGGTGACGGAATCGAAGGCGACGACACCGACGGCCACATCGACGACATCACCCGCTTCGTCGATCGCACGGCGGTCGTGACCGTGGTGGAGGAGGACGCCAACGACGCCAACCACGATCCGCTCCAGGCAAACCTGGAGCTCCTCCGCACCATGGAGGCGGAAGATGGCAGCCCACTCGCGATTCACACCTTGCCGATGCCCCGGAAGATCGTCCGGGACGGCCAGCGGCTCCCCGCGAGTTACGCCAACTTTTACATCGGGAACAAAGTCGTGCTCCTGCCGGTGTTCCGCGATCCGCATGACAAATGGGCGATCGCGGTCCTGCAGAAAGCCTTTCCCACGCGGAAAATCATCCCGATTGATTGTCGCGAGTTGATTTGGGGACTCGGTGCCTTCCATTGTTTGACGCAGCAGTTGCCGGCCTGAGTCGCTCTCGGGAATCCCCCGCGCCGCTGGGTGTCATAGGGGGACTATTGCGTTGCAAAGGGAAACTCGGCTCATAGATTACGAGCCCTTTTTCCACCAGCCATGATCGACATCCAGCCGAACTTCGCCGCCGTCAAACAGGGTCTCATCCCGCTCACGCCGCAGGAGAAGATGAAGCTGGAGAAGGACGGTCTGGACGTGATCCACGACATCCATCGCTACTCGAAGAGCGGGTTTGCTTCGATCGACGCGGACGACTTTGACCGGATGAAATGGTGGGGAGTTTACCGCCAAAAACCGAAGGATAGCGGCTACTTCATGATGCGGCTGCGGATTCCCGGCGGACTGCTCACGGCAGCTCAAGCGGCGAAAGTCTCGGAAGTTGGCGATCGGTATGCGCACGGATTTTGCGACATCACGACGCGGATGACGATCCAGTATCACTGGCTGCGCATCGAAGACATCCCGGCGATTTTCGAGGAGCTGCAGACGGTGGGAATCGGGACCAGCGGAGCTTGCGGCGACATCGCACGGAACGTCGTGGCTTGCCCCGTCGCGGGAATTGATCCGGATGAAATCATCGATGGCACGCCGCAGATGCTGGAGGTGAATGCCGCGCTGGAGAACAATCGCGAATACTCCAATCTTCCGCGCAAGTATAAGATCAGCATCAGCGGTTGCTGCATTCATTGCGCCCAGCCGGACATCAATTGCGTCGGCGTTTTCGGCCTCCGCCGGACGGTGAATGGCGTGGAAGAACGAGGCTTCGGCATCAAGATCGGTGGCGGTCTGAGCTCCGCGCCGAAGCTGAGCAAACTTCTGCCGGTCTTCCTGAAGCCGGAACAGGTTTGGCCCGTGGTGGAAGCAGTGAGCAAGATCTACCGGGACAACGGCTACCGGCATCAGCGGCAGCGGGCGCGCCTGAAGTTCCTCATCGAAGATTGGTGGAACGAGGGCGGGAAGGAAGATGGCGGCGGTGAATACCTCGCGGAAAAAGTGGAAGAGCAGCTCGCCTTTAAGCTGGAGCGCCACACCGATTTCGTTGTCATCAAGGATCAGGAAACCGATCACATCGGCGTGCATAAACAGAAGCAAAGCGATCTTTACTGGGTCGGGATCTGCTTTCCCGGCGGGCGGATTCGCAACGCGAATCTGGCGAAACTCAGCGCGCTCGCAGGAAAGTACAGCCGCGCAGGCGAAGATCAGATTCGCCTGACGAACAAGCAGAACTTGCTCCTCGTCAATATTCCGGAAGCGGCCTTGCCGGCGCTGAAGGCCGACCTGGACGCGCTCGGCCTGGACTATCAGCCGACGAACTTCCGGAAAGGTTGCGTGAGTTGCACGGGCATCGAGTTTTGCAACCTCGCGGTCGCTGAGACGAAGAACCGGATGCTCGAGCTGGTGACTCAGCTGGAGGAAACGTCGGGTTGGTACAAGGATAAGATCCGGATTCACTTCAGCGGCTGCCCGAGTTCTTGCGGTCAGCACCAGATTGCCGACATCGGGTTTCGCGGAGCGCGGACCAAGGTCAACGGCGAGATGGTGGATGCCTTCGATGCCTTCATCGGCGGACGACTTGGCCACAATCGCCGCTTCAACGATCTGCTGAAGGGGAAGATTATCGCTCAAGACGTGCATCTCTTCATCGACAAGCTGCTCCACGTTTACGATGGCAAAAAGCAAGGCGAAGAGACGTTCGCCGACTTCACGGATCGCGTGCCGAAAGACGAGATCCTCGCCGCGCTGGACTGGAAGTAGAAGGCAACGCGCAGCCGCACACGGCGCCCTATTCTTCCGCTCGGAAGCGGGCGCGCAGGAACCTTTTCAACCGGGGAACTTTGTGCCATAAGCTCGCGCCAAAGCGCATGGACGAACCGCACATCGAGCAAGCCACTCTGGAGGATCTTCCCCAGCTGACGGACTTGCTCGCCGATTTGTTTACGCAAGAAGGCGACTTCGAGCCGAACCGCGCAAAACAAATGCGCGGCTTGCGTTTGATCCTGGAGCAGCCAAACCGCGGCCGCATTTTTGTCCTGCGTCAGAACGGGACGATCCTCGCGATGATCAATCTGCTC
The DNA here is from genome assembly GCA_036388515.1 of Chthoniobacteraceae bacterium. Taxonomy (GTDB): domain Bacteria; phylum Verrucomicrobiota; class Verrucomicrobiia; order Chthoniobacterales; family Chthoniobacteraceae; genus Chthoniobacter. The sequence goes on from DASVRR010000023.1 coordinate 3,259, forward strand.
TTCACGATCAGCACGGCGGAAGGCAGCTTCGTGATTTTGCTGGAAGACGTCATTGTCCACCGCGATTTCCGGATGCAAGGCTTTGGCGGCAAGCTGCTGGAGCATGCGATCGTCTATGCGCGGAAAAAGGATTTCTCGCGGATCACCCTGCTGACCGATCGGCTGAACGAAGGCGGGCAGAAATTCTTCAAGGCGCACGGCTTCTTCGAGTCGAAGATGATTCCTTTCCGGCTCGTGCTGAATACCAGCACGCAGAGCGATGTCTGAGGAGTTCGTCGATCTCGGGTTTGCTCGAGTCGATACCGATCGGAAGCGGCGCTGCGGTTTCCCGGAAGTCATCTTCGGGGAAGGAAAGACGCCGGAACAGGTGGCGAAAATCGCGAAAGTCGTGCTGGAGAAAGACGGTGTGCTCCTGGTCACGCGCGCGACTCGGGCGCACTTCGAGGCGTGTCAAAAGGAAGTCAGTCGCGCCGAGTGGCACGAACTCGCGCGGTGCATCACCGCGGCGACAAACCCGGTGGAGAAAAGGCCGGGGAAGATCGGCGTGGTTTGCGCCGGCACGTCCGATCTGCCGGTTGCGGAAGAAGCAGCGGTAACGCTGGAAATGTTTGGAAATGAGGTCGAGCGCATCACCGACGTGGGCGTCGCCGGCTTACATCGGCTGCTCGCCGCTCGGAAAAAACTCGCCGCGTGTCACGTGCTGATCGTCGTGGCCGGAATGGAAGGCGCGCTCCCGAGCGTGGTTGCTGGCCTGGTGGATAAACCGGTTATCGCCGTGCCGACGAGCATTGGCTACGGAGCGAATTTTGGCGGGCTGGCTGCCTTGCTCGGGATGCTTAACTCTTGCGGCAGCGGCGTCACCGTGGTGAACATCGACAACGGCTTCGGCGCAGCTTACGCCGCCTCGCAAATCAGCCGACTGGTTCACGCCGGCTGAGCTGCCGGACATTTCTTCCTCAGGCGGGGCGAACGATCGCGGTGATCGATGGCTGGCTCGCGAAGTATTTCGAGGCGACGCGGCGGACTTCTTCCAGAGTCACCGCCTCGATTTCGCTCCGGAGCTTTTGGTGGTTTTGAAAGCCCAGCCCGTAGAGTTCATCCAGCGCGCAGGTGAAGGCGAATGCGTGGTTGGATTGATTGCGGATGTCCTGTGCTCCGAGATATTTTTCCTTGGCTCGCGCCAGTTCCGGCGCGGTGAGGCCTTCCGCGGCGAGCTTGGCGATTTCTTCCTGCAGCGCAGCTTTGACTTCCGTGATTTTGGCTGGATTGGTCCCGACGTAGAACACAAATGGCCCGCGGGCGAGGCCGATGACTTGGGAGCTGCCGACGAAGTAAGCGAGCCCCATTTCTTCCCGAATGCGGAGGAAAAATCGCGAGCCGAGATCGCTGGAAGCTTCGTCGATGAGCTCCAGCGCTGCGCGATCCGGACTGAAAAGGTCCGCGCCATGGAAGCCCGTCATCAGCACGGCCTGCTGTTTGTCCATCACACTTTCCACCTCCCGCGAGGCGGTGAGCGTGGCTGGCTGAGGCACCTGGGCAAAACACGGTTTCCCGCTCGGGAGCGTCGCCAGCGCCTCAATGACCAGCCGATGCACTTCGTCCGCCCGCACCGCACCGAAAACCGCGAGCACGCCGTTCTTCGCGACGAGATGCTGGTCGCGGAAGTCCGCGAGTTCATCCTGAGTCAGCCGCGCGACCGACTCCGGAGTGCCGAGATGCCGCAAGCCGTACGGATGTTCCGCAAACAGATGCGCGCGCAAAAGATGACGCGCGACCACGGTGACTTCTTCCTCATCCGCCTTGATGCCGGCAAGCTGGCTCTCCTTTTCCCGGGCGATGGCTTTTTCCGGAAGCGTCGCGTTCAGGAGAACATCTGCGAGGACTTCGATCCCGAGCTGAAGATCCGGCTGCATCACGCGCACGTGGAGATTGAGCGAGTTGTTCCCCGCGTCGGAGGAAATGGCGCCTCCCACCGATTCGATTTCTTCCGCAAGTTGTTCGGCGGTGCGCGTGCGCGTCCCTTTCATCAGGACTTTCGCGAGAAGATGCGTGACGCCATTGTTCCCCGCAGTCTCCGCGAGCAGGCCGGCCTTGAAGGAAGCAGCAATCGAAATGAGCGGAAGACGATGATCTTCCCGCACCAGCAACCGAAGTCCATTGGGCAGCTCGAACTTCTGGACCGAGCCCGCAGCGGCCGGCGGCAAGAGCGATCCGAGTTTGCTCAAGGAGCCCTGCGGATTCAGCGAGGTCACGGTGAGATTTTTCTCCGTGCAGTAGGTTTGCACGACCCGCATGAGATCGGCGCCAGTCACCGCCTGCAACGCCTGCAGGTAGTCGCGGGAGAAGTTCAGATTTCGCGCAAGCAACCAGTTTGAACCGAGATCGCTCGCCTTCCCGCGCATCGTGGTGACCGCTCCGAGTTGGTGACTGAGCGCCTGCTTTTTTGCCTTGGTCAGCTCGGACGTTGTGACTCCGCTGGTCCCGAGTTTTGCCAGCATCGCCAGCACTTCGTTCTGAACGAGGTCGCGCTTCTCCGGATCAAGCACCGCATCCACTCCGAAAAGTCCGGGCTGGCCCATCGCATAACACCACGCATCGATCGAGTGGACCAACCCCTCGTCTTCCCGAAGCCGGCGGTAAAACCGCGAGCTGCGGCCGCTTCCCAAAACCGCGGCGAGGACATCGAGCGCCGGAACATCCGGATGAGTCAGCGCGGGAATGTGCCAGGCGATGTTCAGGCGCGTCAGTTCCGTGGCAAACTCCAGATGCGACGTGCGCGGGCCCAACTGCGCCGGTTCCTCCGGAATAAACACGGGCGGCAGACTGCGACGCGGATGGGGAGCAAAAAGCCGGGCCAGCAGCGCGTGCAGCGCGGTGGCATTTACGTCCCCGGCGATCACGAAGAACATATTGTTTGGGACGTAGCGCGCCTTGTAGAAGGCCATCACGTCGTCCCGCTGGAGACCGTTGAAAACATCGAGGTGACCGATAATCGGGTGCCGATACGGGTGTTCCTGAAAGGCGGTGGCAAAGAGCGCATGCCCGCTGACGCGATCCGGATCGTCGTTCCCCATCGCAAACTCCCGGCGAATGACTTCCTGTTCCTTCACGTATTCTTCCGGAGGCAGCG
>DASVRR010000024.1:0-2317 GCA_036388515.1 Chthoniobacteraceae bacterium
TTCCTCGCCTTCCTTCCGGAAGATCTCGGGAATCTCCGTCCCAGCGCTCTCGACGACCAAAGCATCCGTATCCAAAAACCGAAAACCCAGGCGGCCGGCAATCAGCCGACCGATCGTCGATTTTCCCGTGCCCATGAAGCCAATCAAGATGAGGTTTTCGGGTTTCAATGCGGAAGTTTGGAATTCACCGGCTGCCGGCGAAGTCGCGCATTCTTGAAGATCCCGGGACAAACCGCACCTCTCAAATCTCCAGTCGGGCCGGCGACTTCGAGCTTCTCAAGTTCCGCCGCAGCCCGTAACACGCGGGAGATGAATTCCGCCACGCCGCTCGTCTCTGTCGTCATGGGGAGCAAGTCCGATTGGGAGACGATGCGGCATGCCGTGCAGACGCTGGAAGAATTTGGCGTCGCCCATGAGAAGCGCGTGGTCTCCGCCCATCGCACTCCGGAACTGATGGCGGACTATTCGCGCGCGGCGCTCGGACGCGGGATCCAGGTGATCATTGCCGGAGCAGGCGGTGCGGCGCATTTGCCGGGGATGATTGCCGCGCACACCATCCTGCCGGTGCTCGGCGTGCCGGTGGAAAGTCGCGTGCTGAAGGGAATCGATTCGCTGCTTTCGATTGTGCAAATGCCCGCCGGAATTCCCGTGGCGACGCTGGCGATTGGAACTGCTGGAGCCCGGAATGCAGCGCTGCTCGCGATCAGTATTCTTGCCTTGAAGGATGCGGCGACGCGTCTTTCGCTGGAGCATTATCGGGCCAAGCAGACGGCGGAAGTGATGAGCGCCGATCTGCCGTGAGCGCCAGCGACGCCCGGATTTTTTTGCCCGGCGCCACCATCGGCGTGATGGGCGGCGGCCAGCTCGGCCGGATGTTTGCCATCGCCGCGCGCCGGATGGGTTATCGCGTGCATACCTTTTCTCCGGATGAAGACTCGCCCACCGGCCAGCTCGCGGATCGCGAGGTGGCGGCGGAATACGAGGACGAAGCGGCCGTGCGGGAGTTCGCCCGCGGAGTGGACGTGCTCACCTTCGAGTTCGAAAACATCCCGGTGCAATGCATCGACTGGGCTGCGGAACATTGCGTGGTGCGGCCCGCCGGCCGGGTCTTGCACCTTTGCCAGCATCGGCTTCGGGAGAAAGAATTCCTCGACCGCGCCGGGCTGCCGCTGGCCTCCTTCATCCATGTGTCCACCGCGGGCGAACTCGCCGCGGCGATCACCGAAGTGGGCCTTCCGGCGATCCTCAAGACGGCATCTTTTGGCTACGACGGCAAAGGTCAGCGCAAGCTTTCTCCCGGCGACAATCTGGTTGCGGCGTGGGCTCCTTTTGCTGGAAAAGGCGCCGTGCTCGAGGCGTTTGTGCCCTTCGAGTGCGAGCTTTCCGTGCTCGTGGCGCGGGGCGTGGACGGCGAGATGCAGACCTTCCCGATCACCCGGAACGATCACGCGAATCACATCCTCGACGTGACCACGGTTCCCTTTGGTGACGGGCAAATCGAAGCTTCCGCGCGTGAACTCGCCTGCGCCGTTGCGGAAGAACTTCAGCTCGTGGGATTGCTCGCGGTGGAAATGTTCCTGCGGCACGACGGGACCTTGCTGATCAACGAACTCGCGCCGCGTCCGCACAACAGCGGGCATTGGAGTTTCGACGCGGCGGTCACCAGCCAGTTCGAACAACAGCTCCGCGCGGTCTGCGGCCTGCCGCTCGGCGCGACCGATGTGCTCCGCCCGGCGGCGATGGCCAATCTGCTCGGCGACCTTTGGGAAAACGGCGAGCCCAACTGGAGTGCCGCGGCCGCTTTTCCGGAAGTGAAGATTCATCTCTACGGAAAAACCGGCGCGAGACCCGGACGAAAGATGGGCCACCTCGTCGCCTTCGGTGGAACTCCGGAAGAAGCCGCGGCTCGAGTCCGCGGCGCGCGCGCCGCGCTGACTCGCTCCCAATGAGTTTGGACCGGACCGACTCAGGCGGAATCGCGGAGAGTTTTATGTCCACAGATTGCGCAGATTTCCGCAGATTCCTGCGAGTGGCTGTCCGTCAATCTGCGGAAATCTGCGCAATCTGCGGATGGTTCCTCTTCTGTGACGATCCCCTGTTTGGCCCTTCCCCGTGTTTTCTGTGATGCACATCAAAGCTGCTCTGCTTTTCCTTATGGCTATCGTCTGTGACGCGGCGGCCGTGGACAACGAAGACTTCCCCAAGTTTTACGGGATAGGCGATCCCGGAGCTGCGGTAGCTTTCGCAGAAGAAGCCAAAGCAGATTTCTCCATCGTCTACGACCACGACAGCAAACTCAGTATCGGCGTCGGAGTTG
>DASVRR010000025.1:0-2809 GCA_036388515.1 Chthoniobacteraceae bacterium
TTTCGCCAGCGCGAATCGGCGGTGCTGGAGTCGCTCCAAGGGACGGCGCGGTGCGTCGTCGCGACCGGCGGCGGGATCGTTCTCCGGGAGCAAAACCGCGCTTTGCTCCGGAACCTCGGGCTGGTCGTCCTCCTCACCGCAAGCGAGGACGCGATCTTCGAGCGCGTCTCCCGCAACTCCCGGCGCCCGCTGCTTGAAACCACCGATCCGCGCGCCACCGTCCAAGAAATGCTTACCGCGCGCGCGCCGCTTTACGCGCTCGCGGCCGAGTGGGCGCTGGACAACACGGAGCTCTCGCACGGGCAGGCGGCGGACGCGGTGATCGAGCAGGCGCGGCAAAGATTTTCATGGCAAGTTGCGCCGTGAAATCCGAGCTGGTCGCCTTTGCCGAAAGCCTCGGGTTTGATCTTTGCCGGATCGCGGAGTGCGTGACACCGCCGCATGCGGAAGAGTTCCGGACTTGGCTGGCAGAAGGACGCGCGGGAGAAATGAGCTGGCTGGAGCGAAACCAGGATCGCCGCACCGATCCGCAGCTGGTTTTGCCTGGAGCAAGATCCGTCGTGGTGCTCGCGATGAACTATTGGCAAGGGGAGGAAGTGGAAGGTCGAGCGTCGAAGGTCCAAGGTCCGAAATCACGGCCGCCGAGCGCGCCCAGCGGAGTGGCTCCACGCGCTGACCCTCGACCTTCGGCCCTCGAAGCTCGACCTGCTTCCGGGAAGATCGCGCGGTATGCCTGGGGCGACGATTACCATGATTTGCTGGAGAAAAAGCTGCGCGCGCTGGACGAATGGCTAACCGCGCGTGGCGGCCGGCAGCGCTGCTACGTGGACACCGGGCCGATCCTGGAGCGTGATTTTGCCGCGCTCGCCGGAGCAGGCTGGCACGGGAAAAGCACGATGCTTATCCACCCGAAACTCGGCACCTGGTTTTTCCTCGCCGAAGTGCTGACCACGCTGCAATTCGCGCCCGATCCGCCGCTGCGAGATCACTGCGGCAGCTGCACCCGCTGCATGGTCGCCTGCCCGACCGCGGCGATCACTTCTCCGCAACAACTCGACGCCCGGCGTTGCATTTCCTACCTGACGATCGAGTCAAAAGGGAGCATTCCGCTGGAGCTTCGTCCGCTGATCGGCGACCGCATTTACGGCTGCGACGATTGCCTCGCCGCGTGTCCCTGGAACCGCTTTGCCCGGGCCTCGAATGAAGCCGCCTTCGCCGCTCGCGAGTTCGTTCACGAGTGGAAACTTCGGGACTATCTCGCCCTGGATGAGGAAGGTTTTCGACAGCACTTCCGGAAGTCTCCCATCAAGCGCGTGAAGCGGCGGGGACTTCTCCGGAATGTCTGTGTCGCACTCGGGAACGTGGGAACGTCCGACGATCTGCCGGCGCTCGAGAGAGCCGCGGAAGATCCGGAGCCTTTGATTGCGGAACATGCGCAATGGGCGATCGGGCGCATCCGGGCTCGTCATCCGCAGTCGCTGGCGATCGCGTAGGTAGGGCGTAAATTTTTCCCTCGTCAGTCGCCGGTTCGCCTTTGAGACTCCCGCCGCATGCCCGCCGAAGCCCGCGTCACTCCCATCTGGAAAAAGCAGAAGCTCTTCGTCGCAATCTTCCTCATCGCGGTCGGATGCTGGTTTTTTTACGACGGGAAATTCGCCTGGCCAAAGAGCAACGAACGCTGGTTGGCGCACGACCAGTTCAAAAAAGAAAACCGCATGGCCGAATGGCCGTCATACGCGCAAAGCCGTGGCTGGGAAGCAAAGCCTCCGGAGAAATATCACGATCGGGACGCGCTGTTTATGCAGCTTCTGCTCGGCACGTTAGCCGCGCTCGGCGGCGCGGCGATGCTGATCTACTGGTTGATTCAAAAGGAGCGGATGTTCCGGACCGATGCCGAAGCGGTTTACACTCCGGCCGGCCACCGGGTTCCGTTTTCGGCGGTGACGGGTCTTGGGCTGAAAAAGTGGGAGTCGAAAGGCTACGCAAAAGTGCGCTATTCCGCGGACGGCCGGCAGCGGGAGTTTTTGCTGGACGACTACAAATATGATCGGGATCAGACGCATCTCATCCTGAAGGAAATCGAAGCGCATCTGCTCGCGCGGACGAGCACTCCGGACGCTCCGGAGAACGCCGTGGGCGGCAGCTAACGACTCCACGCGAGCTGTCTTCCCCGCTGAGGAACGGATTGTCAGCCCTGCTGCGTTGCGGCTTAAATCGCCGTCCCTTGTCCCCGCTCTTCGCTCGATTCCAGAGGAATTTTCCCCCGCCCGCGCGGGAGTTCCTCGCGTGGTGTCTCCCTGCTCTGCTCATCGGTCTCGTGCTCCGCATCGTCTTGTGCGTGCACCTGCCGTTTGCCTATTACCACGATGACGCTCCGGATTTCCTCCACACTCCGGATCAGCTGCTGAACGACTTTAAGTTTGAGCTGCACGCGAAGAAAACCTTCCTCGTCCCGCTGGTTTACACCGTGCCGTTTCTCCTCCGCACGCCGGCACTTCTCGCGATCCCGATCTTCCAGCATTTGCTGGGGCTCGGGATGATCCTGCTGATCGGCCTGCTCTGCCGGCTTTGGTTCCGGCACTGGCGGTTGTTCATTCTCCCGCTCACGGTGCTGGCGGCGATCAACCCGTTCTTCCTCTGGTACGAGCACACGCTGATGGCGGAGACGATCTTCATTTTCACCACGCTCCTCGTCGCGCTCGCGGGGACGCTTTACGCGCTGGAACAATCGCGCGCGCGGTTTGCGTTTCTCCTCAGCGCACTCGTCCTCGAAGCTGGCGCGCGTCCGGAAGGCAAGCTGCTCTTTGGT
>DASVRR010000026.1:0-14462 GCA_036388515.1 Chthoniobacteraceae bacterium
CGCCGCCCGGAAACTTCATCGACGCGACCAGCGTGTCCTCGGTTTCGATGCCGGTGTGCGCGAGCGTTCCGTAAAAGGCGCACACTTCCTCCGGCAATCCGGCAAACCACTGGAGCATGTCCACCGCGTGAATGCCCTGGTTCATCAGCGCGCCGCCGCCGTCGAGCTTCCACGTTCCCTTCCATGGAGAAGAGGAATAGTAGCTCTGTTCGCGCCACCATTTGATGTAAGCGCTGCAAAGCGTCAGTCGACCAAAACGGCCAGCATCGATCGCCGCTTTCAGCGACTGCGCGCCGCGCCCGAGCCGATTCTGGAACACGCCGGCGAGCACACCGCCGCCGCGCTTTTCCGCGGCGATGATTCGATCCACCGCATCGCGCGTTACATCCAGCGGCTTCTCGCAGAGCACCGCTTTGCCGGCTTCGAGAAACGGAATCGCAGCTTCCGCATGCGCGCCGCTCGGCGTGGTCACAGACACTGCGTGCACGGAAGAATCGGCGACGAGATCTTCCAGACTTTCCGCGACGCGGCAGCCGTTCTTTGCTCCGAAAGCCTGGGAACGTTCGGGCACGCGATCATAGACCGCACGCAGTTCTGCGCCGGGCACTTCGCGCAAGGCATCCGCGTGAAACTGCGAGATCATTCCCGAGCCGATGACGGCAAAACCAATTGGAGAGGAGGACATAAAAGCGGCTGAGAGTTGGAGCGAAAAAGAGCTCGTTAGCGTTGTTCGATGGGGACGACTTTCTTCCCGACTTCCGGCCCGACGTATTCGCTGAGCGGGCGGAAGAGCCGGTTGTCGCCGAGTTGCTCCAGGATGTGCGCCGTCCAGCCGCTCATCCGCGAGATCGCAAAAATCGGCGTGAACAGATCCGTGGGAATTCCGAGCGAGTAGTAAACTGTCGCGCTGTAGAAATCGACGTTCGCATTCAGCCCCTTGCGGTCTTTCATGATGGCCGCGATTCGCTCGCTCATCTGGATCCATTTTGCTTCCCCAAGCTGTTCGCTGAGCTTGATCGCCATCGCCTTGAGATGCGGCGCGCGCGGATCGAGCACTTTGTAAACGCGGTGCCCGATGCCCATGATTTTCTTCTTCTGCGCAAGCGCTTCCTCGACCCAGCGATCCACGCCTTCCAGCGAGCCGATCTCTTGCAGCATGTGAATCACGCCTTCATTGGCGCCGCCGTGCAGCGGGCCTTTGAGCGCGCCGATCGCCGCGCTGACTGCGGAATACATATCGCTCAGCGTGGAAGCAACGACTCGTCCGGTAAAAGTGGAAGCGTTGAAGCCATGCTCCGCGTGCAGCACATAGGCGACGTCCAGCGTCTGGACTGCTTCGGCGGTCGGCTCTTCGCCGGTCATCAGCCAGAGGAAATGCGCGGCTTCGCTGAGATCCTTGCGGATTGGCGGAAGGGACGCGCCATTCCGTGCGCGGTGGAAGTAGGCCGCCATGATCCCGATTTGCGCGACGAGTTTGATCGCGATTGCCTGATTCTCCGGCATGTCAAGGTCGTGCCGGACGGTCGGATAACAGCCGAGCATGCTCACGCCCGTGCGCATGATGTCGATCGGCGCTGCGCTCTTCGGTGCCGCGAGGATGAAGTCGATCACGCCTTGCGGCAGCTCGCGTTCGGCGCGCAGCGCGGTGGTCAGCGCGTCGAGTTCCCGCTGATTCGGGAGCCGGTTGTGCCAGAGCAGATGCACCACTTCCTCAAAGCTGACCTTCCCCGCGAGTTCATTGATATCGAACCCGCAATAAATCAACTGGCCGATGTCTCCGCGCACATCTCCGATCCGAGTTTCCGCAGCGACAATTCCTTCGAGACCTCGAGCGATGACGGGCATAGGTGGTGTTTTGTTTTGAGAATGAAAAAGGACCGCCGCTGGAGATGGTTCGGTGGAGGGCGGCGCGACGCGGAGCAGATTCGACAGGCACTCGCCCAGCATCAAGCGTGAAGGCAGGAAAGTTGCAGCCTGCGAAAATCTTCCGCAATCCGGCAAGCAGCCGTGAGTGGAACGGCGGGCGAATGTTCGTTGCATGGCCGTGTTCCCCTTCTCTCTATGAAAACCAAGCAAGCCGCTGAACTGGCGAATCGTTATCGGGTGCGGCGGGGGAAGAATTTTCGGCTCAAAGATGTGGATCCGGCGGACACCTGGAATTTTGATTCGAAGGAGAGCGCGTGCGACATGCTGGACGCCGGCGTTTTGCGGCTGAAAACGCTGCAGGAGAAACTCTACGCGCACGACCAATGGGCGGTGTTGCTGATCTTCCAGGCGATGGATGCAGCGGGGAAAGATGGCACGATCAAGCACGTGATGTCCGGCGTGAATCCGCAAGGCTGCCAGGTGTTTTCCTTCAAGGCGCCGAGCGCGCAGGAGCTGGATCACGATTTCCTGTGGCGGGGAGCGACTTGTCTTCCGGAGCGTGGAAGAATCGGGATTTTTAACCGCAGCTACTATGAGGAAACTCTGGTGGTGCGCGTGCATCCGGAGTTCCTGAAGGGACAAAAGATTCCCGAGCAGCTGATTACGAAACGGATCTGGAAGGAGCGCTTTGAGGACATCAACGCCTTCGAGCAGCACCTTGCTCGCAACGGCGTCGCGGTGCGGAAGTTTTTCCTCCACGTCTCACGCGAGGAGCAGCGCCGCCGCTTCCTCAGCCGGCTGGAGGAAAAGGAGAAACACTGGAAGTTTTCCGCCGCGGATTTGAAGGAACGCGCCCGCTGGGATGACTACATGGACGCGTATGAGGAAACAATCCGCCACACCGCCTCGAAGGATTCGCCGTGGTACGTGGTTCCGGCGGATCACAAATGGTTCACCCGGCTGGTCGTCGCCGCCGCCGTGATCGAGACGCTGGAATCGCTGGAGCCCGGCTTCCCGAAGCTCTCGGCTTCGGAGACGGAGGAACTGGAAAAGGTCCGCGACGGCTTGCTGAATGAAGGGGAACAAAAACCCTGAGAGGGTGTCGCAAAGTATTTAGGTCCGCAGATTACGCAGAGTTCCGCAGATTAGCGGACGGCAACTTCCGAGAAAACTCCGGCAATCTGCGGATGTTTTCTTTTCTGCGACGACTACCCGTTTTGAATCCGGGCAAAGCCGGGTTTGATCACCTGATAGATCAGGCGCAGGCGATCGTCAAAATGCAGGAAGGCGCTTTTGATGGAGTTGATCGTGATCTTCTCCAGATCGGCCAGATCCAGGCCAAACTGGTCCACCGCAATTCCGAATTCCTTGGTCATGCTGGTGTCGCTCATCAGGCGATCATCGGTGTTGAGCGTCACCCGGAAGCCGCGGTCGAAGTAGAGCTTGAACGGATGCTCCGCCATGGATCGCACCGCGCCGGTGTGGACATTGCTGGAGAGACACATCTCCAGCGGAATGCGCCGGTCGAGGATGTATTGCGCGAGTGAACCCATGTTCACGATCCTGCCGTCCACGATCGTCATTCCGTCCGTGAGCCGGGTCGCATGGCCGAGTCGATGCGCGCCGCAGATTTGCAACGCCTGCCAGATCGAAGCGATGCCGAAAGCTTCGCCTGCATGCAGCGTGCTGTAGAAGTTTGCCGCCTGGATTGCCTGGAATGCTTCCGCATGCTTCTTCGGCGGATACCCCGCCTCTTCTCCCGCGAGATCAAAGCCGACGACGCCACGATGCCGGAAGTCGATCGCCATCTCCGCCCACTCGAGCGAGTCGGTTTTGTTCCGCATCGCGCAAATGATCAATCCCCAGCGGACGCCATATTTTTCCTCCCCGCGCTGGAGACCGTCGAGCGCCGCCTGCACCACGGCTTCCGGAGTGAGTCCGGTGGAAGTGTGAAAGCAGGGCGCGAAGCGAACTTCCGCATAGACGACACCGTCCTGATGCATGTCCTCGATGAACTCGAACGCGACCCGCTCGATCGCGCTCCGGGTCTGCATCACCGCGATGGTGTGCGCAAAACCTTCCAGATACTCCGGCAGGCTGCCTTTGTTTGCGCCGCGGTGAAACCATTCCCCGAGTTCGCGCGGATCTCTGGTCGGGAGCGCCGTGTATCCGCATTCGCCAGCGAGATCGATCACCGTGCCGGGCCGCAAGCCGCCGTCCAGGTGCTCGTGCAGCAGGACTTTCGGGAGCTGCTGGAGCAAGTCAGGATTCAGCTTCATCCGGCAAATCCTCCGCGGCGTGCCGCCGAAATACAAGCGGAGCAACTCGCGCGCTACCTTTGCAGCGCGTCGAGCAGCGAACCCGACGGGCGGGCGACGCCTTTCCAGATCGGGCCTTTGTCCTCATGCGGAGGATATTCGCCTTGCGGCAGGGAACCTTTTTGTTCCGCGAGCCGGAAGATCGGCAGGATCGGATTTCCTTTCCCGTCCTTCCGGTACTCCACACCTTGCTTTTCCACCAGGAGGCAAAAGAACGCAGAGCCGCCCGGTTGTTCCCCAATCAGGATCTCGATCGGATAAGGTTTGCCGGCTTCCAGCTGCATGGCGTTTCCCTTGGCAAAGCCGTTGGGGATATTGCTGAAGCCATAATCGTATTCACCTTTCGGCCGCCAGTTGGTGTCCACGACGCCGAAGTGGGGATTGTCCCAGTTGCGGGCAAAAACAACGGTTCCATTCAGGCGAACCATCAACACGTCGTCTCCGCCGCCGACGAAATGATAGGTGCCGTTCTCCGGCGGCGTGACCGTTCCTTCATAGTGCACGATCCACATGCTCGGCTTCACTTTGTCCGCCAAACCGAACGCCGCCGGCCCGCGGTCGGCGGGAATATTGGGGATGAAAATCTGTGTGGCGTAAAGCGGCTCCGGTCCCTGGAAGAAGTTCTTAAACTTCGCCTCGCTCCAGCCAGTCCGCATATATCCGGTGATCAGCTCCGCGTACTTCTTCGGAGTCATGTCGGTGGACTTGCCGTCCTGATCTTGCTTCAGGTCGTAAAACGTTCCCTTCAGCGCGGAGTCGCCTTGCTTCCCGCGGAAGCCAAACAGCGTTTGACCTCCGCCTCCGCCGCCACCACCTCCGCCGCCGCCCATCGCGCCGGCGCCAAACCCGGTGCCGCCCATTCCGCCCATCTTGTTCGCGATCACGGCGGTCGCTCCGGGAACCACTGGCATGTCCGGCAGCGCGACTCTGCTCAGCCCGGAAGTCGTGATCCGACGAGCCTGCGCAGGCGCGCTCATCGTGTTCTTCTTCTTCGCCATCGAGACCTTGTGCTCCAGCGCGCGTTTGCTGGCGTTCGTCGGACCGGGTCCACCGCTGAAGGTCAGTTTCCGTTTGGCCTGCATCGTGTGGACGACGTAGAAGGCGGCGCCCACGCCGAAGAGCAGATGCACCGCGATGGAAACGAGCAAGAACTTGCTCGCGAGGATCTTCTTCCACAGGCCGCCAGTCGCAGGTGGATGATCAACGTGGCGGGGAAGTTCGGACATTAGTTCAGGGGGAAAACGAGTCGCCGCGAGATATTGCGGCGGAACCGCGGAGCTGCAAAACGTTTTTTCCAGGCGAGCTGGGGAAAACCCGCGCGGGCCCGCTTTCGCAAGCTGCGGCCAGCATCCCGCCGGCTGGATCAAGCCAGAGGAGCCGCCGCGAGCGGAGGAGTTTCGGCGCTCGAGGAAGTGTTGCGGCGGAGAAGTTCCAGCGCGAGGCCGCGCACGAGGAGGACGTTTGTTGGCTCGCTCGCCACGGCGTCGCATGACCAGGTTCCATCCGCTGCCTGGAGCGCGCCGTCGAGCAGTTGTCCTCGGGTAAAATGCTGCGCCGGCTCGCCGGGACGTCTTGCTTCCACCCGGCCGTCTTGCACGGAAAAGAACCCTTGCACCGGAGTCCCGCGGGCAAAGATCACCGCGTCCTGCCGATAATGGACCGCACGCAGCGGTTCTTCCGGAGGCGGCAAAAGCAGACTGATATCCCGCGGGAAGAAAAGCTCGAAGCTCCAGTCGATCATCACCCGCAGCTTGCGCGCGATGCCCGGCAGCTTTGCCAGATAGATGCTCCGCCAGAGCCACCAGGCCAGAAAGCCGCTGAAGCGGAAGCCCATGATTTCGGCGACGGCCGCGCGATTTCCCACCGTGGCGAGTTGCCCCAAATGCCGGTGGGAAAAGGGCAGCGGCTCGCCCCCCTGGAGCACGCGCGCCAGATTTCTCCCCAGCTGCACGCCCTGGCGGGAGGCAAACTGCGCAGTCGGCGGGCTTGCCTCCGCTCCCCACGGAACCGCCGCACAATCGCCCGCCGCCCAAAGCTGCGTCTGACCTTGCACCCGCATGAAGGCATCCGTGGGAATCCGCCCGCGCGGCGGATCGAGCGTGAGTTGCCGGCAAAGATCCAGCACCACGGGATGCGTCGCATTCCCCACCGTCGAGAGGATCGTGTGCGTCTCAATGAAAGAACCATCGCTGAGCATCGCGCGATCTGCCGTCACTTCGATGACGCGGGTATTCAGCCGCACTTCCGTTCCGCGGCTTTCCAGCACGCATTGCGCGTAGTCCCCGAGCTTTTCGCCGATTTCCGCCAGCAGATGACCGCGACTGTGCACCAGCACGACGCGGATTTTCTCCCGGTGCAAGTTTGAGTAAAGCTCCTGCACATCCTGCAGGAGATCGACCAGCTGGCCGGCGGTTTCCACGCCCGTGTAGCCGCCGCCGACCACGACAAAGGTCAGCAGGTGCCGGCGGGCAAGGGGATCGGTCGTCAGGTTTGCTTCCTCCAGCCGATTGATCACCGCGGAGCGCAACCGCAGCGCATGCGCCACGGTTTTCAGCGGCAGCCCGTGCTGCGCCATTCCCGGCACCTGGCTGAAATCGACGACGCTCCCGATCGCGATGACCAGATGCTCAAACTCGATCACGTGATCCGGCGTGAAGCGGCCCGCGTCGAGGCAAAGCGACTTCTTCGCCCAATCGACGGCGCGGATCGTTCCCCGCAGGACGTTTACTCCGCGGCAGAAATCGCGAAGCGGATTCACCACGTCCAGCGGTGAAAGGGAAGACCCGGCGACTTCCGCGAGCATCGGCTGGAAAGTGAGCACGTTTTCCTGCGCCACCAGCGCGACGCGAGTCTGCGCAGTCGCGCCGAGTTCCCGGGCCAAGGCGCGTGCGCAGTAAGCTCCAGCGAACCCTCCGCCCGCGATGACGACATCGAATTTCATGCGGCGACTCTGGAGGATGAGATCAGCGAAAGCGAGAGGCGGCGGACTTCTCCCGAGCAGGAACTGCCGGCGCAAGCTCCGCAGTCGAATTTCCAGGATGAGCTGGATCCGACCGCAGACAGTGACGGGAGCGATTTGGCAGTCATGAATCTCCCGCTTTCCACTGCCGCTCTTGTCGTTCCGGTCCTCTCTTTGGCTCTGGCCGGGTGCAGCACCACTCCGGAATCAGGATCCAGTCCGGAAGGCACGTCGCAGGGCACCATGGTGGCAAACACCGATTCGAGTTCGGTCGCGAATGCTGGAACCGCCCAGACGCTCGCGGGAGATCCGGAAGGCATCGTCCGTCAGAACGGTCGCCTGTATTATCTCAAAGACGGAGGCAGGACGCTGATCAGCGGAAGGCAACGCGTGACGCCGGGTCTTTATCTGGAGAACAACGGCGACGTGACGACGGCAGAAGGTCGGCGGGTGAAGTTGAGGGAAGGAAGCATGGTGACGCTCGGCGGCGAAGTGCGAGAAGCGCCGCGGATGGTCCGTTAGCCGGGAGGAAGGGTCTGATCGAGCTGCGGAAGAAACTGCCGCGTGACGCTCGCGGATTTGGCTCCGCGCCGCCGCGTTGCCAGCGATGTGGCCTTTGTTCCGGAGTGAAGTTGCCGCTCCATTCGGGAGATCGCCGTCTGCCGCAGAAAACGCTGGACGCGGAGCAACGACAATAGCTTTGCGATGCCCCGGCACGGACGGCTAAACATCGGCTCATGAGCCAAGGTCCAAACGCGCAGCGCGTCATCGCGGACCTCAGGGAGTTGCAGGCGCTGACGAGCGATGAAAATGGGGCGCAACGCGTCGCCTTTACCACGACGTGGGCCGGGGCCCGTGCGTGGCTGCGTCGGAATATGGAGGAGATTCCCGCCGAGGTGCACACCGATTCCGCGGGGAATCTCTGGGCGACACTTCCCGGCGCCTCGGAGCAGGCCTTATTGATCGGCGGCCACATCGACTCGGTGCCAAATGGCGGCTGGCTGGACGGTTGCCTGAACACGCTCGCTGGACTGGAAATCTTGCGTGTCTTTTCAGCGGAATACGCGGGCCATCCGCCTGTGACGGTCCGCTTGGTTGACTGGGCGGATGAAGAGGGCGCGCGTTTCGGCAAGAGCCTCTTTGGTTCCTCCGCGTGTTCCGGAAGCCTCGACCTGGAGGAAGCGCGCCACCTCACCGACCGCGACGGAGTCCGTCTTCCGGATGCCCTGCGCGAGCACGGCATCCACTTCGAGCAGGTGCTGGAATCCCGGAGCGAGCTGGAGCACGCGGCCGCTTACCTGGAGCTGCACATCGAGCAAGGCCCCGTCCTCCTCGACCTCGATCTGCCGCTCGGAACGGTGCTCGGAACTTTCGGCGTCGAGCGACACGCCATCATCTTCCGCGGTCAGGCGGCCCACTCCGGAAGCACACCGATGAATCGCCGCCGGGATGCCTTCCTCGCGGCTGCGCAGATGAGCCCTGAGATTTATCGGATCGCCGAGCGTCACGGAGGAGTTTGCACCATCGGCTCCTGCAGCACGCTGCCGGGGATTCCCACCAGTGTGGTGGAGGAATGCCGCATCACGCTCGATCAACGGCACCTCAGCGCGGAGTCCCTTGTCCGGATGCTTTCGGAGGCGCGGCAGAGCAGCGAGCGCTTCGCTGCGGAAGGAGACGTGTCGGTTCTCTGGGAGCGCCTTTGCCGGGTCGAACCCGTGGCTTTTGATCAGGAACTCATCGCACTCTGCGATGCTGCGATCATCGAGACCTGCGGCGTCTCTCACCGCTTGCCCTCCGGTCCACTCCACGATGCTGCCGCAGTTGCGCACGCCGGGTTTCCAGCGGTCATGATGTTCGTCCAGAGTCTCCACGGGATCAGTCACAGCAAGCTGGAAGACACCCGCGAGGATCATCTTGTCCTGGCGATCACCGCCTTCGACCAGCTGTGCCGGAAAGTCATCCGGAAGCTGGACGCGCAAGTTTCCGCACCGGCCGAGTTCTAAATCGCGTCACGTTTCCATCCTCAAACTCTCATCTAACTGTCCTTCCGTCGCTTCGATCACATCCCTAAGTTACCGCCGAAATGAGTAACTGTGCTTTCCTCCCGCTTCTCCCCAAATCCCGCCCCGCCTTCTGGCGGACGTTAGTGATGTTGCTTTGTTGCACTCTGCCGGCGAGCGACGGGCTCGCGGATGAACGTGCTACTTTACGTCTCTGGACCCAGGAGTTCTATGCGTCCTACGGCTCGGCTCAGGACGCGGAAAAGTTCATTGCGAAGTCGGACAGGATCACACCGGGTTTCAAAAAGGCCTACGCCGCCTTCATGAAGAAACAGCCGGGCTTCGATCCCATCATCCAAGGTCAGGACATGCCGGCCTCAGGCTATGAGGCTGGGGAGGTTGAGTTGGCTGACGATACTCATGCTGTGGTCACGATGCGCCCTCGGGAAAAAGGCTTCACCACACTGAAAGTCTCCGTCGTCTGGAATGGAAAAGCCTGGCTCCTGAATGGGGTGAACGATCTGAACGCGGGCAGCGCTTCCAAGTCACCGGCGACGGGCAAGGGGAAAAGCCAGAAAGCTCCCAGCGCCGTTCCGAAAGGGGCTGAGCGGAAGGCAATCCTGGACGCACTGCGCCGCTCTGCGGAGAAGGATCTCGAGCAACCGGTTCTCTTCAAAGTGGACCGACTGCGAGTTGCGGAAGGCTGGGCGCTCGTCCGTGTAGCGGTGAACAAGCCGGATGGAAGTGATCTCGACTTCATGAAGACGAAATATCGCAAGCTGATCGAACTCGGCGCCTTCGACCCGCAAGGCGAGGCGCTCCTCAGGTTCGAAGGTGACTCCTGGAAGGTGCTCGAGTGGGTCTTCGGAGCGACGGATGTTCCGAGTGCTGCCTGGCCCCAGAAATATCGGCTGCCAAAGGCATTGTTCGAGTAACTCGCTCCCTGCATTCCCCTCGTTGCTGCACTTCTCCTGAGATCAGGCGCAGTCGCGGTGTGGCGGGAACACCTCCCCGGTTCTTGTAAGTGCACCCGGCGGGGTTCGAACCCACGACCGGCGGATTAGAAATCCGCTGCTCTATCCAGCTGAGCTACGGGTGCAAATAACTTAAAGCGAGAAGTTCCGAAACTTGAATCCCAGGTATTTAGGGGGCTTGTAACCCGGTAGGTTGGATGCTGTTATAACGAACTCCCGCACGCTAACCAAGGTTGCTGAATGTTTTTACCGGAATGGACACGGAACGTATTTCGCCCTCCGGGGCAAGCAAATCAAGAAGTCGCTGAAGGGGCATTGCCTATCTGCATCACGCACTGCTCGCGCGGCGTTGGTTCGAAGTCGTCGGCAGCAACGATCCTGGGCATCTCCGGGCGGCGGCGGGTTGAAGCCGTTCGCTCTCGGCGGGGTGTTATGCGCTACGCGAGCAAACTCTACATGGGAAAGGACTTTGCCCTCCCGGCTGGCTGGGAACACGTCGGACGCTTTTGGGCGTCATTGGGCGCGCGGATCTTCCGCTCTCGAAGTGCCAAACCTATGTCGAAGCGAAGGAGGCGATCCACTGCTTCCGGCGGCTGGTTCGCAAGTTCATGCGGTCGAAAGGATTTCGCCGCGCGGCTCCGACTCCATGCGCCTCTTCACCGAGCAGCATTTGCAATGGGCGCGCGCACTGGAGTGGGCGAACGGTCGCCCGATTATCAGACTCCATTTCCGCGCGGCGGAGCCGAGGGACGGGAGCATCTCTCTTTTTCTTTAGCCTCCGCGGCAATGAGCGCACCAAAAAACCCCTCTGAGGCTGTGAGACAGTCTCTCCTTACCTCTGAGGCTCCCGAGCAGCCGAACACGCCACCGGCTTGCGGTGTGCCGCACAAAGCCTGAAGGGCGCTGCGTCAGGCGGGCTTTGTGCGCAGGTCCGTAGGTGGGTCTATGGGAAGGTTGTCGCGTCCGGAGCTTCGCGGAGAGCGGCAACTTCGCGGGGGTCCTTCATCCCGGCGTGGTGACGAAGTCTTCAGCGTTGATGCGGAGCGGCGTCGCGGGCCAGTGGGGACACCGCGAAGCGGAAAGGATGAAGTCTTCGCGAGGCGTGGGAAGTCGGATGGAGAATTGCTCTACGCCCCGGACCGCTCGAGTGATTGCCTTAGTTGAGCAATTCCCGCGACACCTCTGGTAGGGTGATGTTGTAAACGCCCGCGCTCCCGCAGCATCACGTCACCTCAGCAGTTCGACGATTTAAAATCCTAGAATCAGCCGCCCGCGGCTGCCGCGTGATCTTCCGTCCCGGCCAAAGGTGACAGGCCTCGTGCTGGGCACTTCGATTTGCACCAGAAGAAGCATCCGTCCTCCACTTCCTTGGATGTTGGATGTTTCGCCACCGGCCGCGGAGAGACCGGTCCAATTCCACCAGCCACTCATGCACATCGCGCAGTCTCGCCGACTACTCGCGAGCCCGCGTGCCATATCGCGGATCCCTCAGCAGCGGCATTGCTGACGATGGCATACGCTCCAAGGTCGGCTAATCGATGGTCCGTCGCACCTTCTCACTGGCCGCTTCGAGCTCTCCGTGGTCTGCGTGCCGCGACCCGCAGCACGGACGCGCGCGGCGTCACCACTTCGCAGCCATTTGCCAGCAGCACCTCGACCGTGTCGCGATCGACGTTAGCATCCCGACACGAAGGCGCCTCTCGCGGGCTCTCCACCGGATTAATCAAGGCGTACGAAAGCGTCGCTGCACACGCGGGGTGAGCGGCTCCCGGCCTTCATAGGGCCGGAGCTACAAATCCTGTAAAATCCTTCGGGTGTCCGTCAGATACCGCTTGGCCTCGTCCGGCAGTTTATCGGCGTCGAAGTGCATGACCTTGTTGCGGATTTTGCGGACTTCATCGAGGCGTTGCAGGAGAATGCTGCGGTCGTAGTTGAGGCCGAGCTTCGTCCAATAGGTCTGGTTCTGGAGAACACGGATCAATTCCCCAAGGGTGAAATCGTCCACCTTCGTCGTGCGATCCGTACGGGCTGTATCGCGGTCATCCACCAGCGCGCGCAATTCGCCTTCCGTCAGGCGCAGCCGTTCTACAAGTTCCCGCAGATGGTTCTCGATTTGACCGAGGAAGAGGAATGGTTCCGCCAGCTCCACGAATGTCTCGGCGGCGTCGCGGAGAGTGACCAGCCCGCAAAGCGCGTTGCTGCGGTCGCGCACGACCACGGTGCCGAATCGGATGACTTCGCGCACGGCATCGAAGAGCGGCTTGTCCTCATGCACCTCAGCGAATTCCCGGCTCAGGCAATCGGCTACCGTCTCAGGCTTCTTCCCGGCGAGGACGGCCTGGCCGTAAGAGTGCCAGCTAAAAATGCCTTCCACCATCCCGCGGTCTCCATTCGTTACCACCAGTTGCGCGACATTCACTTCATTGAGCTGACTAAGCGCGCGGAAGGCGGCTCGTTGCGGCGGAGCGTCATTGGCTTTTCTCCACCGGCGGGGATGCCCTGGCGCACGGTCATCACCACCTCACGCGCCTGAATCTCCTCTTGTGTGACGATCGTTAGTGGGACAATCGCAGGCGGTATCGGCGGTTCGGTGGTCTAGCATGGCAACGGGACGGCTACTTCGGACGGGAGGATCGGTGTCTCGGCTTCCGCCTCTTCTGCCTCAGGTGCTTCTTCCTGCTCCGCGCTCACCCCAGATTCAGCTGCCTCCGTAGCGGACTTCGGCGGGCGCCCCAGCCTGGGTCCCAGCGTGAGTTGAACATGAGAGTCAATGTGTGTGTTCTCAAAGTCCGGCTCGCATTTCAGGCGGGCTCGCTTGAGCAACACCCGGAGGCCATGGCTCACATTTCTCCCACGGCGATCGTGGCCCACCGTTTCCAGCAGTTGTCTCACCGTCATCCAGCGGGGTTTGCCAGTGGCCTCGATCTCGGAGGCGATCTCGCGCAGCTTTTCGATGTTCATACAGGAGTCTTTGAGGCGGTCGTGAACGCACCCGGCCAGCCGCCGTGCTTGGCGATCACTTCGTCGATCTCCGCCATCAGCCGGATGGTTTCGGAGAGGGCGACCACGATCTTTTGGTAATGGGTGAGGTCGTCCTTCGTGAGTTCCCGGCCTTTGCGGTCTTTGAGCCATTTCTCGCAGACCTGGTAGCCGCCGATGTGGAAGTTCCAGACGGCTTCGGGCACACCGCGAAAGCCGCTGGTGCCAGCGAGGGTGCTGCCGCGACTTCCGCTGGCGTTGATCCAGACGGTGCCGGCGGACCAACCCACTTTCGTCACTTCCTTCGAGCTGCCGATGAACTCGGTGATCGGCTGGGCGAGCTTGGGCGATTCCAGCAGGTGCAGGGCGGTGAGTTCGCCGCCGAGCCGGGCCAGCGCGCGGAACAGCTCCAGGTTCGAAGTAAGCAGGACAATCGGGAATCTTTGGGAAAGCGCAGCGCGATACCGACGCCTGTATTCCGGCGAGTAAAATAGGCCATACAGCCAAAACAGAACGTCCTCTGGCCCGGTGGTCTTCTCGCCGTCCCCGTGTCCGGTGGGAACGAATTGTGTGTGGGTCGTCTCGCACCATTCTTTCACGAACTCCGAAGTGAAATTGTGAATCTGTTCAGCCTTTCCTCCCATCAAGGTCTCATATCGATACAACGGGAAAAACGTGGTTCCGCGGTCATGAGTGCCGGTCTTCATCTCGACCATTAGCCGGGAAACCCCCACGCTAAACCGGTCCGGCGTTGTCCATGTGCTGGAGCAGACGAAGCCAATGTTCGGCCCAGCAACAACGTGTTTCATCGTGGGTAGCGACCGACTGGCTACGACATCCTCATGGTAGAAAATCTTGCGGACATCGAATGGGCGATAAAGGAGCGAATGGATGTTGCTCTGCGCGTGCTTGCCGGAGGCAAGTTCGGCATCGAACTCTCGCACCGTTTCAATGAGGGAGGCGTCGTCAAAGCCAATTACCACGGCGTCTCGGTTCGTCTTGATTCCCGCACCGAACTTCACAAAGGCGGAGTCGAGGCGGCGGCTGGCTCCGCCGCCAGCCTCATCCTGCGGCGTGAAGCCAGAGCTCTCAGCATCTGGTTGGATGCGCCGCCATTCCGTGTCCTTCACGGAACGCGATGCAAGCGCCGCATATTTTAGTGCGCGCCGTCCGAGCAAATCCGCATAACTCACTTCAGATGCTCCACCGGGCTTGGACCGGACATAAACGTGGATGGCAACCGATTGAACGATGTCGAATACGTTCTCATCGTCTTCGGCTCCGGCGATGATTTCGTTCCCGCCGCCGTGCAGATTCAGCTCGAATAGACTGCTAAACTTTCCGGCGAGATTCTCGCGCAATCCGC
>DASVRR010000027.1:0-15447 GCA_036388515.1 Chthoniobacteraceae bacterium
CGGAGCGGATCGTTCCGCGGCGCCGAATAAACTCGCGACGGAGTTTCAACTCGGCGCACAGGCCACGGTGCTGATCGTGGCTCGGGATGTTTGGGAATCCGGCGTGAAGGTGCTTTCGAAGGAGCAGGTCCGGCAGATTTACGAAGGCGAGGTGAAGAACTGGAAGCAAGTCGGTGGCGCGGATCAGGCGATCAAGTTTTACAATTTCGCTCCGCGGCGCGGAGTGCAGGAACAGCTGATCCTGTGGATTTACGGAGACAGCCGGCGCGCGCCGACGACCACCTACGAGACCGTGCTGAATGGGGAGGATGCGCAGAACACGATCAGCTTCAACCGCGGTTCGATCACCGTTGCGCCGCCGCGCTGGGCGGACGGAAAGTCGGTCTTTGCCGTCGCCTTGAAAGACGAAAGTGGCACGGCGGTGGAGCCGACAGTCCCAAACATCGTGCAGAACAAATATCCGATGGCGCGGCCGATTTTCGCGATCTTTAGCGACCGACCAGTTGGGCCAAGGAAGCGGCTGCTTGATTTCCTCCTGAGTGCGGAAGGTCAGGCTTTCCTCCCGAAAAACGACTTCCTCACGCGGGCCGATCTGGAGATCAAGTAAGGCCGCTCAGCGGAAGAGCAGCGTGCAGATTGCCACCGAAGCAGCGACGCCTGCGACATCCGCCGCGAGTCCCGCGGCGATCGCGTGGCGGGTGCGCCGGACTGCGACCGCACCGAAGTAAACGGCGATGACGTAGAAGGTCGTCTCGGTGCTCCCCATGATCGTGCCGCCCATGCGCGTGAGCAAATGATCCGGGCCGAAGGCAGTAATGAGATCCGCAAAGAGCGCGTTGCTCCCGCTGCCGCTGAGCGGACGCATCAAGGCGAGCGGCAGCAACTCCGGAGGAAATCCGACGAACGCCAGGGCCGGTCGCAAAGCATTGGTGATCATCGCGATTCCTCCGGAAGCACGGAACATCCCGATCGCGACCAGCATCGTGACCAGATAAGGAATGACGCGGACCGCAACGTGGAATCCTTCCTTCGCGCCTTCCACAAACTCTTCGTAAACCTTCAGGCCTCGCAGTGCGGCGTAGAGCGGGAAGACTGACAGCAGCAGCGGAACCGCGAGGATGGAAATGGCCTGGACGGCGCGGAGCGCGGGATGTTCGTAACGGCTGATCGCAACTGACTGGGCCTTGGGCAAAACCTGAACCGAACCATTCTCCAGACGGACCGAGATCTCGGTGGCGGATTCATTCGCCAGCTGGCCGATCACCGCCGTTTGAGGGGTCGGGGCGACGCGCACCTGGCCCGGTTGCAGCGCGTTCGCGGGGAAGGTCTGGGTGATGAAGAGCCAGGCAAAGAATGCTGCGAGCAAACCGAGCGCAGTGCGGCCCTTCCAGTCGAGAAGACGCGGTGGTTCCTCGATGACTTCCGGCGCTGCTGCTGGCTGATCCGCCTCGACTTTTCCGGAAGACGGCTGGTCGGGAAGAACGCGCTTGCCGGGAAGTTTTTCCAGCAGTTTCACCACGGTGATTCCGACGATGGTGGAGCACGTGGTGGCAAGAAGTGCGGTGCCAATGATGGCGGAAGGCCGCACCGAACCGGCGGCGGAAAGCAGCGCGACCGTGGTTGCGGGGATGAGCTGGATGGAGCTGGTATTGATCGCGAGGAAGGTGCACATCGCATTTGTCGCGGTGCCGGGGTGTGGATTCAGCTTCTCCAGATGCGCCATCGCCCGCAGGCCGAGCGGAGTCGCGGCGTTGCCGAGCCCGAGCATATTGGCGGCCATGTTCATGACCATGGAACCCATCGCGGGATGCTCCGGCGGCACCTCGGGGAAGAGCCAGCGCATGATCGGCCGCAGCCCGCGCGCGATCACCTGCACCAGACCGGATCGCTCGGCGAGCCGCATTACTCCGAGCCAAAGCGCCATCACTCCGATGAGCGAGAGCGCGAGAGTTACCGCGGTTTTGGCGGAGTCAAAGGCGCCGCCGGTAACCTCCTCCATCTTCCCCGTGGCGCCTCCGATCAAGACGGCGAGAAGGATCAGGCCGAGCCAGATGTAATTCAGCATCGCGGGACGCTAGCGGGAGCTTCGTATGGTGTGAATGGGGATCTTTGTCCCCGCGTGTGACACAGCAGAGCCTTCCCAAAGAGACCGCCCGTGCTAGTCTCTGCGGCCCTATGTCCGCCAGCATCATCGATCCCAGCCGCCTCGAGCGTATCGAATTCAGCAACGACGAGATCGCGCGATATTCGCGCCACCTGATCATGCCGGAGGTCACGCTCGAAGGTCAGAAGCGTCTCAAAGCGGCCAGCATTCTTTGCATTGGAACCGGCGGGCTTGGTTCGCCGATTGCACTTTATCTGGCGGCGGCAGGAATCGGTCGGCTCGGGTTGGTCGATGGCGACACCGTCGATTTTTCCAACCTTCAGCGGCAGGTTTTGCACGGGACGAAAGACGTGGGCCGGAAGAAACTGAACAGCGCGCGCGATCGGATTCGCGAGATCAATCCGAACGTGCAGGTGGATCTTTACGACACCTTTTTCACCTCGGAAAACGCCCGCGAGATTGCTGAGCCATACGACATCATCATCGACGGCACGGACAATTTCCCGACGCGGTATTGTTCCAACGACGTCTCGGTGTTCCTGAAGAAGCCGAACGTGTACGGATCGATCTTCCGCTTCGACGGACAATGCACGGTCTTTGCTCCGCATCTCGGCGGACCTTGTTATCGCTGCATGTTTCCGGAACCGCCGCCACCGGGAATGGTCCCCAGTTGCGCGGAAGGCGGCGTGCTCGGCGTGCTGCCGGGAATCATCGGAGTGATGCAGGCGATCGAGGCGATCAAGCTGATCATGGGCATCGGCGAGTCGCTGATGGGCCGGTTGGTTCACTTCGATGCGCTGAAGCTGAAGTTCCGGGAGTTCAAACTGCGGAAGGATCCCAAGTGTCCAGTTTGTAGCGAGCATCCCACGATCACCGAGCTGATCGACTACGACCAGTTTTGTGGCATTCCTCAGGCAAAGGCGGCGGAGGAAGAAGAGGCGCACGTTCCGCACATCACGGTGCTGGAGCTAAAGACGAAGCTCGATCGCAAGGATCCGTTTGTGCTCGTGGATGTGCGGGAGCCATTTGAATACGACATCTGCCGCATTCCAGGTTCGAAGCTCATTCCGCTGGGGCAACTCGCTTCGCGGATGAGTGAGCTCGATAGCGCGGATGAGATCGTGCTCCAGTGCAAGAGTGGAGCTCGGAGCGCGCGCGCGCTGAAGCTGCTGCAGGAAGCCGGATTCGGGAAGCTGGTGAACGTCGAAGGCGGCATCCTGGCTTGGGCCGATCAGGTGGATCCGGGTGTGCCGAAATATTGATCGTGGTTCCGGAGACACCGCAATCTGGCCTCGCGCTTGAGCTCCTGGAGCTGATCCGTTGCCCGCTCACGATGCAAAAGCTGCGGCTCGCCACGCCGGCGGAACTCGCCGGGATTGAGCCGCCACTCGAGGGCGCTCTACTCCGGGAAGATGGGGCGATGCTTTATCCGATCCGCAGTGGCATCCCGATCTTGCTGGCGGAGGAAGCAATCTTAACGAAGCGCTAGCGGGGCAGCTTGCACTCTCCGGCGCGGCCTTATAAAGCAGCCGCATGTCGAACCTGAAAGAGCCCTTTGGTTTGAAGAAGGGGAAGCACCTCGACGACTTGGATCACAAATCCGTCGAGGAGCCAGATTACAAGCCGAAGCTCAAAGAGGCTCAGTTGCGGCTGCTGAATCTGCAGCTCGAACTACAGGAGTCCAAGCGCTCGGTGATCGTCGTCTTTGAAGGACCGGATGCAGCGGGCAAAGGAGGCGCGATCAAGCGGGTGACCGAACGGCTCGATCCGCGAACCTTGCGCGTGCACTCGATTGTCAAGCCGACCGTGGAAGAATATCAGCGGCATTATCTCTGGCGCTTCTGGAACAAGCTTCCGCCATACGGGCAGACGGTGATTTTCGACCGCTCCTGGTACGGGAGAGTGCTGGTCGAGCGAGTCGAAGGTTTCGCCAGTGAAAAACAGTGGAAGCGCGCCTATGGGGAGATCAATGACTTCGAGCGTCTGCTGGCGGATGACGGCGCGATCATCGTGAAGTTTTACCTGCAAATCTCGAAGGAAGAGCAGCTACTGCGGTTCAAGCGACGGGAAGCCGATCCCTACAAGCACTGGAAGATCAACGACGAAGATTGGCGGAACCGGCGGAAATGGGAGGAACACAACACGGCCGCGGAAGATGCCTTTGAAAAGACCTCAACCGAAAATGCGCCTTGGTGCGTCGTGGCGGCAAACTACAAGTGGCATGCGCGCTTGAAGGTCACGAAGACGCTCGCGGACGTGCTTGAAGGTGCCTTGAAGAAAGCGTAATGCGCCGCGCTCGGTTTTCCTCCGTCTGCCTGGCGCTGATGGCTGCGCTGCTGGGCCTTTCCGGCTGCGATCAGTGGTTTAAGAAATCCTCCAAGGACGATCTCGCAAAAGGAGATCGAAAGGTTGCTGCAGGAGATTTTCGGGGCGCACTCGCGGAGTACGAGGCCGCGCTCGACGGGACGGCCGCGACTGCAGAAGCACACTACAAGCTGGCCTTGATTTACGATGACAAGCTGAAGAACCCGCAGGGAGCGTTGCACCATCTGGATCGCTACCTTGATCTTTCCCCGAATGGCGCGCGCGCGAAGGATGCCAAGAGCATTCGCAAGCAAACGGAACAGAAGCTCGCCCTCGCGCAGGGAAAAGGAAGCTTCATGACGCAGGAAGAATCGGTGCGTCTGAAGAACGACAATTTGCTGCTGCGCAAGTTGCTGGCGGAACTTCGAGCACAGAAGGCGGCGCCGGCTCCCACGGCTTCCGCCAGCAAAGGCGGCGACGTCGCGCAAAAACCGATTCCGCCGGGCACCCGGACTCATGTGGTGCAGCAGGGTGAAACGATGGCCTCCATCGCGCAGAAGTATTACAAGAGCAAGGCTCGCTGGAAGGATATCCAGGACGCCAACTTCTACTCCACGAACAACACGCCGAAGATCAAAGTCGGGCAGACGTTGATCATTCCGTAGGCCCGCCGGCGGCGATGGGGAAGATGCAACTTGGGAGTCGATGCACCCGGATTTCCCCGGGCACGCGAATGGAGGTTGTTCCTGCTGCGGGACTTCCGCAGCAGTTAGCTTTAGTCACTCAGCCAACCAACCAAAACCAACCTAAAATAAACTAACACCATGGGAATCATCTGGATGCTAATTATCGGCCTCATCGTCGGGGCGCTCGCGAAGTTCATCATGCCTGGCAAAGATCCGGGCGGGATCATCGTCACCATCCTCATCGGTATCGCCGGAGCCCTTCTGGCAGGCTTCCTCGGCCGCTCGCTCAGGTGGTATGCGGAAGGAGAAGCTGCCGGCTTCATTGCTTCCGTAGTCGGGGCGATTCTTCTGCTGTTTATCTATCGCCTGGCGACAAGAAGCCGCCGCCTTCCTTAAACTGCATCGATCGGAACCTGAAAACTAGTTAGCGTAAACGGCCGGCAGCGGCAGCAGCTCTTTAGCTGGAAGCAAGTTTAGCCAGGTTCAAAGTTCACGAATGGCTCAGGCGCGATGAAGGTTATTCTTCCTCGTTGCCGGAGCCTTTTTCGCGTTTCATCCCGCGCAGTTTCCCGTGGATGAACTCGTCGATTTCCCCGCTCATCACTGCATCGATATTGCTCGTCTCAACTCCGGTGCGGAGGTCGATCACTTTTTGGTAGGGCTGGAAGACGTAGCTGCGGATCTGGCTGCCGAACGCAACATCGGCTTTTTCTCCGTATGCCGCGTTGATGTCTGCGGCCGCTTTATCCACTTCGATCTGCTGTAGCTTTGCCTGGAGCATACGCATTGCGGTGACTTTGTTTTTCTGCTGGCTGCGCTCGTTTTGACACGCTGCGACGAGACCGCTGGGGATGTGCCGAATGCGGACGGCTGTTTCCACTTTGTTGACATTCTGCCCGCCTTTCCCGCCGCTCCGGTAGGTGTCCACCTCGATGTCTGCTTCGTTGATTTCGATTGGCGCGCTTTCCGGGAGTTCCGGGACGACATCCACTCCAGCAAAGGAAGTATGCCGGCGTTTGTTGGAATCAAACGGGGAGATCCGGACCAGCCGATGCACGCCGCGCTCAGTTGCAAGATAGCCAAAGGCGAACTCGCCGACGACCTGCAAGGTGCACGATTTAATCCCCGCTTCATCGCCGAGCTGAATATCGACGATGGAGCTTTTGAATCCATGCCGCTCCATCCAGCGCTGATACATCCGCAGCAACATGTCGGCCCAATCGCAGGACTCGGTGCCGCCAGCGCCGGAGTTGATCGTCAGGAAGGCGTTCAGCCGATCGTTCGGTCCGGAGAGCAGCATCTTTAGCTCGAACTCGGAAAGGTTCTTCAAGATCGCGGCGTGTTCCTTCTCCACCTCGCCGCTTCCATCCGCGCCCTCTTCCTGAGCCAGTTCGATCAGCACTGGCAAATCTTCGATCTGCCGTTCCAAGGCAAGCAGAGGCGTGACTTTATTCCGGAGGATGGAGACCTCTTCGACTCGTTGTTGCGCGCGTTCTTTGTTCGTCCAGAAGTCCGCTTCCGCCATCATCCCTTCGAGTTCCGCGAGGCGTGTCTGCAGCCTGGCAAAGTCAAAGATACCTCCGGAGCTCACCCACGCGGGCCTTGAGTTCGTCGGTATTGATGGCGGTCAGATCGATGGACATGCGGAAGAAGATGGAGGCTCCAGCGGGGATGGTAAAGTCCACAGGCTCCGCTGCAGCTCCACCGCGTCGCGGCGTTACCGCGTTCCAGGTTTGACTCCGTCGAGCCGGTAGATCTTCTCGCCTTCCTTCATCAGGTCCAGCCGGTCGCGCGCAATCAGGCCGACATATTCCGGATCATGCTTCAGGAGGTTTTCCTCCCGAACATTGCGTGCGAGGATCTGCTTTTCCTTTTCCACCTGCGACTTGAGATCGTCCACACGCGCCTGTTGTTCCCGACGTTTGCCGATCTCCGGCATCATCCGATAACCGATCGTCAGGAGCACCGTGAGGACGATGAGCGTGAAGAGAAAGCGATTGAGCGAATGCCAGATGCCTCCGGATGGAGGTGCGTGATGGAACTGGGTGCGAACCGCGCTCACTTCAGCGCATCTTACCGCCGTAAACTGCGTTGTCACCCAATTCCTCTTCGATTCGCAGGAGCTGATTATACTTCGCGACGCGGTCGGTACGGCTGAGCGATCCCGTCTTGATTTGCCCCGCATTTGTGGCGACCGCGATGTCCGCAATGGTGGTGTCTTCGCTCTCTCCGGAACGATGACTGATCACGGCCGTATAGCGGTTTTCCTTGGCCAGCTCGATCGCATCCAGCGTCTCGGTCAGCGAGCCGATTTGGTTCACTTTCACCAGGATGGAATTGGCGGTGCCGGTCTCGATGCCTTTGCGGAGGAAGTCCACGTTCGTGACGAAAAGGTCGTCGCCGACGAGCTGCGTGGTGGCGCCCATCGCGTCCGTGAGTTTCTTCCAGCCAGCCCAATCGTTCTCCGCGCAACCGTCTTCAATCGAGACGATGGGGAACTTTTTCGCGAGGCCTTGATAGAAGGCCACGAGTTCCTCGGCGCTGCGCTTGGAACCATCGGACTTCTTGAACACGTACTGGTTGGTCTCCTTGTCGTAGAACTCGGAGGAAGCGACATCCAGGGCGATGAAGATTTCTTCCCCAAACTTGTAACCCGCCTTTTTCACGGCGGCTGCGATCGACTCGAGCGCGTCATCGGCAGAAGTGAAGTTCGGAGCAAAGCCGCCTTCGTCCCCGACGGCGGTGGAAAGACCGCGTCCCTTGAGCACGCTCTTCAACGCGTGGAAAATCTCGCAGCCGGCACGCAGCGCTTCGCTGAAACTCGCGACGCCTTTAGGCATCACCATGAATTCCTGGAAATCCACTGGAGCATCCGAGTGAGCGCCACCGTAGACGATGTTCATCATCGGGACGGGGAGCACTTTGGCGTTCGGACCGCCGATGTATTTGAACAGCGAAACTCCGAGCTGCGCGGCGGCTGCCCGTGCGGTTGCAAGCGAAACGGCAAGGATCGCGTTGGCGCCAAGCTTGGCTTTGTTCGGCGTGCCATCGAGCGCGATCATCGTCTTGTCCACCGAGACTTGATCCAGCGCATCGAAACCCTCGATTTCCTTGGCGATGGTTTTATTGACGTTCGCGACGGCCTTGGTCACGCCTTTGCCGAGGTAACGATCTTTCACGTCATCGCGCAGCTCCCAAGCTTCGTGTTCTCCGGTGCTCGCACCGCTCGGCACAATGGCGGTTCCGATTGCGCCTCCAGCAAGCGTTACCTCGGCTTCGACCGTGGGATTGCCGCGGGAATCAATAACCTGGCGGGCGTGGACATCGACGATTTCGGTGAGTGACATGAGGAAGACGGGACGACTGTGTTTTTGGTGAAACGGCTGGCGGCAGCCAGGGCGAGAATTTGCGGGCGTCTGGATAAGAGCCACACCGAAGATTGGCAAACCAAATAGTCGCCGACGATGCGCCGGGACGTTGTCGCTAAGAAAAGCTGCTCTGGCGGGACTTCACCAACGACCGGCGCTCCGATGAGCCAGTGCGAGGAGTCTGTTGTATTCTGCAGCCCCGCCAGTCATCCCTGTTTCGCTCGTCCGCTTCTTTCTCATGATTTCTCTTCACCGTTTCCTCCTCATCTTCAGCGTCGTGGTCAATCCGGCGCTTTCCACGCGCGCGGCGACGATCAACGAGAGCGAAGTGCCCGCTTACACGCTGCCGGATCCGCTGACCATGGCCGACGGGAAGAAGGTCACGACTCCACAACAATGGCTGACCCAACGCCGGCCCGAGCTGCTGGAAATCGCCACGCGCGAGATGTATGGCCAGGCGCCGGCGCGTCCGGAAAAAATGTCCTTCGAGATCCTGGAAACAGATCCGCAGGCGCTCGGCGGGCTCGCCACTCGCCGGCAGGTCCGGGTGCTTTTCACCGGGGAGGCGAAAGGGCCGCAGATGGATTTGCTCCTCTACATTCCCCATGGAGCGGTGCGCCCGGTTCCCGCCATTCTCGGCCTGAACTTCGAGGGAAATCATGCGATCCACGCCGATCCGAAGATCCTGCTCGCGAGCAGTTGGATGGATCCGAAGTCGCCGGGAGTGGTGGAAAACAAAGCGACGGAAGCAAGCCGCGGGACTGACGCCAAACGCTGGGCTGTCGAGATGATCCTGAAGCGCGGTTATGCCCTGGTCACCGCGTATCGCGGCGACATCGATCCGGACTTCGACGACCAATTTAAAAACGGGATCCACGCGGCCTATCCGAAGCTGCAGGGCAGGGGAGACAACTTCGCGACGATCGCCGCGTGGGCTTGGGGAATGAGCCGCGCGCTGGATTACCTGGAAACCGACCTGGAGATCGACTCGAAACGCGTGGCGGCTTTTGGCTGGTCGCGCCTGGGCACAGCGGCGCTTTGGGCGGGAGCCACGGATCGACGTTTCGCCGCGGTGTTGAGCAATGAGTCCGGAGCCGGAGGAGCGGCGCTCTCCAAGCGGAAATTTGGGGAAGATGTGGAGCGGCTGAACCGCGTGTTTCCGCATTGGTTCTGCGGAAACTTCCGCAAGTACGATCAGCGGGAAGAAGACCTTCCGTTTGATCAACACTCCGTCCTCGCGCTGATTGCTCCGCGTCCGGTGTGTCTCGGCAATGCGGTGGAGGACAAACATGCCGATCCAAAAGGAGAATTCCTCGCGCTCAAAGCAGCGGAACCCGTTTACAAATTGCTCGGTGCGGAAGGTCTTCCGATCGCTGACTGGCCGCCGGCAAACCAACCGGCGCTGGGCCATCTCGGATACTTTCTGCGGCCTGGCCGACATGATGTGACGGCAGATGATTGGACTCAGTACCTCGCCTTTGCCGACCGCCACCTGGGGAAGAAAACGTCAGCGAAGGCAACGCCGTTCAAGCATCCCGGCATCTTGCACGATGCGGCTGAGCTGGACTTCGTGCGGGCGAAAGTCCGCGAACAAGCGGAGCCTTGGAAAAGCGCGTGGGAAGAGCTCCGGAAGACGCCGGTGGCTCGCCTCGACTGGAAACCGCAGCCTGTCGCACAGGTCACCCGCGGTCCGGGGAACAATCCGAACATCGGCGCGGAGGACCTCGAGCGAGACGCTTCTGCGGCTTACACCCATGCGCTGCAATGGTGGATCACCAAAGATCCGGCGCATGCCATCAAAGCCGCCACGATTCTCAACGGCTGGGCGAGTCAGCTGAAAACCGTCCTCGGTCACGATGCGCGACTTTTAGTGGGAATGGCGGGGCTGCAGCTCGTCAACGCGGCCGAATTGCTCCGGCACTCCGAGGCAAACTGGGAAAAGGCGGCGCAGGCAGATTTCGAGAAGCTGCTCCGTCAGGTGCTCTTGCCTTTGATCAAAGATTTCTACCCCACAGCCAATGGAAACTGGGATGCCGCGATGCTCCAGACGATGCTCGCGATGGCAGTCTTCCTGGATGATCGCGACTTGTTCGATCGCGCTGTGGACTATTCCTTAAACGGCGTGGGCAACGGCCGAATCGGGAACTATCTCCGGGCGAGTGGCGAATGCCAGGAGAGCGGGCGCGATCAGGCGCACACGCAAATGGGGCTTGGTTATCTCGGCTGCGCCGCCGAGATCGCCTGGAAGCAGGGAGTCGATCTTTATGGTGCGCTGGGAAACCGACTCGCCGCCGGTTTTGAATACACCGCGCGCTATAACCTTGGCCACGATGTGCCGTATGAGCGTTTCCAGAGCGTGGAAGGTCGCTACGATAACCGGGCGATTTCGAAGAAAGGCCGGGGAAAGTTCCGCCCCATCTATGAGCGCGTGTATCATCATTATCACGATCGGCGGGGCCTGGAGTTGCCCTTCACCCGGCAGGTCGTAGAGAAGATGCGCCCGGAAAAGTGGAGCATCCAGCACGCTCCGTGGGGAACGTTGCTTTGCGTCGGCGATCCCGCGCAGGTGCAACGCGCTGGCAAAGGTGCGGCGGCGCTGCCTTTGGAGGGAACGCGGCAGTCGCCGCAGCGGCCTTGGTGATTGTCACACAATCGTCACACGTTCGCCGCGGAACTGTCACCTGGCGTTTCAAACGTCCGGCCGCGCATCACCAGCGACTTGCGTTCCGGCGCGCTGCGTCTCTACAACACCACCAAACAGTCCTAAGAACACGGAAGCCATGACCCACCACCCCATTTTCAAAGCAGCCCTGGCCGTCACGCTTTTCGGCACTTTGTCTCCTGCCCAAGCCGCATCCGATTCCGCGTTGCTGGACGCACTCGTGCGCAAAGGCGTTCTGACTGACAAAGAGGCTGCCAGCATTCAGGCAGACGCAGACAAGGAGAAGAAGGAGAGCAGCGCGAGCAAGATCAAGCTTTCGAACTCGGTGACCGAGCTGAAGCTCTACGGAGACATCCGGCTGCGGTATCAGTATGACAACAAGGACGCTCAGGCGGATCCGGCAGGCGTGGGTGTGGACAACGCGCTGGAACAGCGCAGTCCGTCCGGAACACAGCGCAGCCGCTGGCGGTTTCGGCTTCGGTTGAACGCGGACTTCAAGCTCGGCCCAAGTGTCTTCGGTGGCGTGGAGTTGCAGACGGGCCAGGCATCCGATAGCGCGAACCAAACTTTCGAGAATGGATTTGATGACTACAATATCTTCATCAGCCGAGCATATCTCGGCTGGAATGTGACCGATTATCTCACTGTCGTCGGAGGAAAAATGCCGAACCCTTTCTACGCCACCGAGTTGGTTTGGGATCCAGACATCCACCCGACCGGCGTCTCGGAAGTTTTCGCCTTCCATAAACTCTTCGCGCCCGAAGAAATGGTCTCGGACGGATATTCAAAGGATGGGAAGAACGTCGCCAAATCCGTCACGGCTGCGGAACTTCCTTGGGAGCTTTCCCTAGTCGCCGGTCAGTTTATCTTCGACGATAATCTGGAAGGCGGTGGCTCCGATCTTTCCGGCGCAACTCGTGACAATGACGCCACGACCGACGCTTACCTGTTTCAAACCCAGCTCCTGGGCTCCTACAAGTTCGGCGGTACCAAGCTAACCTTTGCTCCCGGCTGGATGACTTACGTGAACGGTTCCGCCACCGGTTTGCTCAATGAAAACTCGTTCACCGACAGTGGATCGGTTTCCGGCGCCACCCGCAACTTGAACATCCTCCTTGCTCCAGGTGATGTCAGCTTCAAGATTGGTTCCTTGAAGTCCAAGTTCTACTGGGACTTTGCTTACAACATCGAAGGCCGGAAACGCGTCGAGGATATCTATAACCTCAGCTTCCTGGCCAATGACGCCGGGCAGGACAGTGATGACGATGTCACCGACCCGGATGATCTCGTGAAGCAGCACAGCAATGTGGACGACTACGCCTACCTCATCGGTCTCCAGGTGGGCGAAAACAAGAAACGCGGCGATTGGTCCGCACTCCTGAACTGGCGCCAGACCGGCCTCGGCGCAGTCGATCCAAACCTGAACGATAGCGACTTTGCTGCCGGCGAGCTGAACACCCGAGGTTTTAAGCTGGGAGTAGCCTATAACTTCACCGACTTTGCAGTGGGCGCAGTCACCTACATGCATGCCTGGAATCTGCGCGATACATTGGTCGGCGGCGAAGCCTCTGGAGGCAATGCCATCGCCGACAGCAACGCGGTTCAGGTGTTGCAAGTTGACGTGAACGTGAAGTTCTAGTCATCCCGCACTTCGGTGGAACCTTTTTCCGCGACGAGCGGATGAATCAGAGCAGCAAACGTGTTCTATATTCTTTCCTTTCGGGAGCAAAGGCGCTCGGCAGAGGAGAACCGGACGTGTGACGTGGTTCCGCGCGCTGCAGCGAATGCGAACGCCGACGAGTGCCGGCGCAATGACACGCTGCTCAGATGATCCGCCTGTCCAATGCACGCTTAAAATCGGCTCGCGGCGCCACCTGATTGTCACAATTTCGTTCGCGCCGCGGAGCAATTCCCACGCTTAAACTTCCAGCGTCAATCAACCCAAATTCATCTGATGAAACTCACCCACAGCATTAAGTTCCTTGCAGTCGCCGCCTGGATGGGCGCCAGCCTCACCAACTCGGCTCTGAGCCAGGCGGTGAAGATCGATCCAGCGATTAAAGCGTACGAGAAAACTTCCGGCGTCACCGGCAATCTAAACTCGATTGGCTCAGATACGCTGAACAACCTGATGACGCTGTGGGCAGAGGGATTCAAAGCCGCGTACCCGAACGTCAATATCCAGATTGAAGGCAAGGGTTCCTCGACCGCTCCGCCGGCCCTGATCGAAGGCACAGCTCAGCTCGGACCGATGAGCCGGGATATGAAAGCCGCGGAGATGGATGCCTTCGAGAAAAAGTATGGCTATAAGCCGACGGCCATCCGTGTGGCGGTGGATTCGCTCGCTGTCTTTGTTCACAAAAACAATCCGATCAAGGGTCTCTCCATGCAGCAGGTGGATTCGATCTTTTCCAGCACCTACAAAGCGGGCGGCAAGGACATCGCAAACTGGGGAGCACTGGGCCTGACCGGTGAGTGGGCCAGCAAACCGCTTTCGCTCTACGGTCGCAACAGCGCCTCAGGAACCTACGGATATTTCAAGGAACACGCGCTCGCCAAAGGTGACTTCAAGCCGACCGTCAAGGAACAGCCGGGTTCCTCATCGGTGGTTCAGAGCATTGGCAGTGACCTTGCGGGAATCGGGTATTCAGGAATTGGATACAAGACGTCCGAGGTTCGCGCTTTGCCGCTGGCGGCGAAGGAGGGCGGAAAATTTATCGAAGCAAATTACGAGAACTGCCTCAGCGGTGACTACCCGATGGCGCGGTTTCTCTATGTCTATATCAACAAAAAGCCCGGTGCGCCCGCGGATAAATTGGTGCAGGAGTTCGTGAAGTATATTCAGAGCAAAGAGGGTCAGCAGGTGGTGGTGAAGGACGGTTACTTCCCACTTCCTGGCACGGTTACGGGGGAGGAGATCACTAAAATCTCAAAATAGTCCGGTCAATTTAACTTCCAGAGCCGCGCCGGTCTTCGAGCCCGGCGCGGCCTGTTTGTCTTCACTAGTGCGCGCTCCCGAATCCCTTCCCCCACGCCGAACCGAAGTTGCGCCGACGCCGGAGCGTTTTCGTGTCTCGGGTCGAACGTTGGCCTTCGACCGCTTCATGACGTGGTTCATCAAGCTGGGAGGCGTGTTGGTGATTACGGCGGTCGCGGGGATTTTCATCTTCATCCTCTTCCAGATCATTCCCCTGTTCCGGGGAGCCAAGGTCAGCGAGATGAATGCCGTCCAGTCTGAGGCAAAAACCTACCAATTGCTCGGGGCGGATGAATGGTCGGAATTGCCGGTGCTGGTGGAGCCAAACGGGACGTTAACCTTCATCGACACGACGGGAGCGAGAGCGCCTCAAGTCGTGACGCCAGATTTCGGGGAGGTCCGGCAAGTCACTGCGGTGGCTTACCGGCAGCAAGGTCAGAAGGTAATCGTGGGGACAGCCGACGGGCGGTTCGGGGTGGTGAATCTAAACTATACGATGGCGTATGAAGCGGGCCGGCAGCGCGTGGTTCAGGACGCCAAGGCAGATAAGTTTTACCCGCTGGCACCGGAGAATGCACGCGTCGTACAGATTGCCTACGGCGACTCCGGAGACGCCAAACTTGTCGCCGCGGTCTGCGAAGTAAGTGGGAAGACAGAGCTTCATGCGGCCACGCTGACGGAAAAGCGCAGCCTCTTCGGGAAAAGCGGCATTGAAGTCGGCGACGCGTTTAATCTCACGGCAGAATTACGCGGTGCTCCCGCGCATATCCTGGTGAACGGTAATGCCGACGGCGTGCTGGTGGCGACGGATGCAGGCGAGGTTGACTACTTTTTCCGGAGTGGTGATCAGATGATCCTCCGCCAGAAGTTCGAGCCGTTTGCAGATTGCGCGGATCGGCGGATTGCCGGGATCAACTATATGCTCGGCGATGTCTCGGTGGTGGTCACCGGCTACACCGGCGAGAACCGCGTCTTCAGTCTTTTCGTGCCGAAAGCGGGCGGAGATCGAGTCTGGGGAAAGACGAAGGAATTCCCGAAGTTGCCGGGCGCGCCGAACTTCTTCGCGAGCAGTCTCCGGAACAAAGCCTTCCTGATCGGCAGCGGATCGCTGGCCTCGCTGCGATACAGCACGACGGAAAGCGTGCGCTGGGAAAAGGAACTGCCGTTCCAGATCTCGCATGCGGTGATTGCGGGCAAAAACGATCGGCTCGTCTTCCTGGACACGGCTGGCAAGTTGCACCTCTACTCGCTGGACGATCCACACCCGGAGGCAAGTTTTAAGGCGCTCTTCGGCAAGGTCTGGTACGAAGGCGCCAGCGAACCCAAATACGAATGGCAGTCCACTG
>DASVRR010000028.1:0-5561 GCA_036388515.1 Chthoniobacteraceae bacterium
CTCGGGCTGGTTTACGACTGCATCATCACTCCGCGGGAAACCGGTGGAGCAAAGGTGGACGTCAAAATGACGCTCACCGCGCCGGGTTGCGGAATGGGCCCGACGATCGCGGCGGAAGCGCGCTCCAAGGTGATGAGTGTCTCCGGCGTGGGCGATGCGGAAGTGGAGCTCGTCTGGGATCCGCCGTGGAACCAGGCGATGATCAGCGAGGTCGGGAAGATGAAGCTCGGGCTGATCTAAAAGCTTTCCCAGCGAAGGTCCAGGAAGCGGAACGGTTCACGAGGAAGGTTCCACCTTTCGTCTTCTTTAGTCTCTTTCGTGGTTGGAAAAATCTTCAGCAGACCGGCTTCCAGTCATTCACTCCCAGCGCGGTTTGGCTTCGCCGAAAGCCCCGGCAACGAGCCAGCGTAACCGGTGAGTTCGAGGTAACCGTGGCCGCGCACGGGCCGACCAGCGCGAGTTCCGGCGACGTCGATCAAACCTTCCCAATACGCGATTGGAGTCAGCGCGAGTTCCTGTTCACTGACTGGCGTGCTGACTTCCAACCGAAGGTCCAGCGACGGAACGACGACTTCCCAGCGAACCGGATATTTTCCTCCGGAAGCCGGGCTCTTCCAGAAGCTCTTTGGCGTCAGCCGATAATCGTCCCGGAGCAGTGCATGCACTTTGCCTTCGGCCGAAATGAAGGAGCCGCTGGAGGCTGGATCCAGCGTGCCGTCGCGCAGCCGCATCTGGTAGAGCATCAACTCCGAGCCGTCTTCCAGCTGGATGCTAAACCAATCCCAGCCGACTTGATTCTCCGCGAGCTGGTTGCTTCCCCATTCGTGGTCAAACCAAGACTCGCCCCGCACCTCGATCGCGCGGCCATCGAGCTTCACCTGCCCCGTCGTCGGCATCCGGGTTCCGGAATAATAATGCGACGCGCGGCCGATGCCTTCCGCCTTTTGGCTCACGCCGTTTGTTCCGTGCGCGACCCACGGCTTGCCCGGGCTGAGTTCCAGCTGCAATTCGACTCCCTTCGCTTTTGCCTTCAGGGAAAACTGGTCGCCTTCCCGCAAGGTGAGCTGCCAGTCGTCGATCCAGGCGAGCCGCTGATCTCCCGTCGTCCCATTCGCCGCCGCAAATCCCGCCTCGCCGAAAGCGCCGCGGCTGATCTTCTGCTCAAACCGAAATCGCTTCGCCGCGACTTCCGTAAAGGCGAAGTGCGCGAACTTCAGGTCATTGACGATGAACCGCGATCGCTCTCCTCCACGCTGCGCCGGAGTGCGCATGCCCTGCCGGAAAAAGGTCGCCTGATATCCGAAGCGCCGGCCGTTTTCATCCCGAAGATTCCCGGTGAAATACCACCACTCGGTTTTGAATTCCGGATGCGGAAAGTGGTCTCGGGGAAACGCATACCGCCAGCCCGGCAAGGCCAGACGCCAGGAGGATTCCGGCGGAGCGGGTTCAGGCGCACCGCTCGCCGGAAGATGCCCGGCGAAAATTAACCCGGCGCTCAGGAGCAGCGAAAGGCCGGTCTGCAGATGTTCGCCCGGGGCCATGACGATGAAGTTTCCTCAGCGAACGACCTTCCGGCAACTTCCAACTGGAAGACTAAAGTCTCTTCCACACCTCAGCGCCGGCGACTTGACAGCAGCAGGAACTTGGACCAACTCACGTCCACGTTGTCCCCGCTCTCCAGCGGTCCGTCCGACCGTTTCTGGAAGCGTCCCGACGCCCTTTTCTCCGCGTGTCTTTTCCCCATTCAGTCGAAGCAGGCCAGCCTGTTCCGTTGCAGCTTCCTCCGCAGCGCGCGGGCCAGCTGATCGACTTCGCCTCTTGCTCGAAGCTCCGCCGTGGCCTGAAGTCAGCGGCCGCCGGGTTCGATCTGCCGACGGTCTTCTTCGCCACAAATTGGGGGTTGTTCCTGGCGATGTGCGGGCTGGTTTACCAGGAACGCTGGGTGCGTTATCTCGGCCCAAGCCCGGCGGCACTTGCCGCCTATTACGGAGTTCTCGCGATCGCTTTTGTCTCCACAGCCGTCGCGTCGCGGGTCCTTCTCCGGCATTTCCAGCCACCTGCCTGGCTGCTCGGTTTGGTCCAGGCCGGCTTGCTGATCTACTTCGCGGGAGGACTGCTCTCCGTCGGCGGTGAGCGGCTCCAGTGGTCTGTTTTCCTGGGGATTCGCTTCGATAAATACCTGCACTTCGCGTCTGCTTTCATCGCTGCAGCAGTGATCCAGGAAGTTTGCCGCCAGCAACGAATTTCCACCCAAGGTTTGCTCCGTTGGCTGATTTGTCTCGCCGTGCTGGGACTCGGAAGTTTGGTGGAAGTCGCCCAGCTCGCCGAGAAACTGCTTTCTCCCGTTGCAATGAGTTACGACGATCCTCTCGGCGACATGCTGGCAAATGCCGGTGGCGCACTGCTTTTTACGCTCTGGGGAGCATCGTTCCTCCAGACAAAGCCGGGCCGCGAGCCGAATCCCGCCTCTTGATGAACGCTCCGTCTCTTCCCCACGAACCGACGCGTCGCAGTTGGCGGCGCCGTTTGCTTTGGTGGGGAGCAATCGGTCTGAGCCTGGCGGTGCTGGCGCTGAGCGTTGTCGGGACCAGCCTTTGGGTCGAAGATCGCTTCCCGAGTGAAGCCGGTGATCCCAGCAAGCTGACCACCCGCGCTCAACTGGCCGTCACCAAGCCGATCGCCGACGCTCTGGCCCGTCAGGCGCAACGCTACGTCCGCGGGAAGATGAGGAAGGCCTGGTTGCTCGGCGGCTATTCTGAGCAGGAACTCCTCGACCGGCTGCTCAGCCCGACGATCACTCGCAACGAACGCCGGTTGGTGGGCTATCGGCTGGCCAGCGCGGCCACTCCGGAAGCAATCGCCGGCCTCCTGCGCGCTCTGGAAATCGTGCCTCCGGAAGATCGCGCGTTTTTCGTCCAGCTGGTCGGCAGCGCCGGCGGGCTCGCGGTCAAAGCGACACTCCTGCCGCTGCTGGATGACTCCGACGAACGGGTGGTGATTGCAGCAATCCGTGGCCTGAGCGCTGCGGGAGGAGCGGACGCCAGCATGCGCCTCGGGGAAATGCTGGCCGACGCGAACCGCACGACCGCGTTGCGAGCCGAAGCCGCGCTCGGCCTCGGAGACATCGGAACAGCAGCGGCGCACGACACTTTACTCCAGGCGCTCTCTGCCACTCCTGAGCCGGAGGTTTCCAAGCAGATCATCAATGGCTTGGGGAAGTTTCCCTTCTCCAGAGTCGCCGGGACTTTCGAACATCTGCTTTCCGCCCCAAGTGCTCCGCAGGAGATGCGCGTGACCGCGGTCGAGGCTCTGGTGAATTCCACTCCGGAAGCCGTCCCATTCCTGCTCCGCGTGGCCGCCGGAGACAGCAGTCCCGAGGTGCGAGCTTCCTCCGCCTGGGCGATCAGCGCGCATGAACCGGCAGCCGGACTCGCTGCTTCGCTCAGCGATCTGGCAAACCGCGAACCGGAGCCAGACGTGCGGCGGCGCATCTATGAAGCGCTCGTGCCGCAGCCCGGCGTGCCGGCGGCCCAATTGCTGCCGCGAGTGCTCGCGGAAACCGATGTCGCCGCGCGAGTTGCCGGCTTCAATGCCCTCGGCAGCGCCGTGAGCGCTCAAGCAGGCTCTTCCGCCGCCAGTTCCTTCGACGCTGAGTTGGTGCCGGAACTCCAGCGCATCGCGTCGGAGCAAAACAGCCTGAACCTCCGCATGCGCGCCGTCTTCGCTTTGCGCCGTGCTCAAACCTCCGCCGCTCGAGAGGCGCTCGCTTCCATCGCCGCCAGCACGAACGTCTCTTCTCCCCAAATTGCCGCCGCAGCGCGGAACGGACTTTCTCCCCGACCCTAAACCCACAAGCACCAACCCAATGATCGCAATCAACGTCTCCGCCTTTGCCAGAACACTGCTGGGCACCATCGCCGCCGGCCTGCTGGCCACATCCGCCAACGCCTCGTCTCCGGGACAACCCGGCCAATGGTTCATCGCCATTCACCCGTCCGAGAGCGGCAAGGTGCAATGGACCACTTCCGATCCCGCCGCCAGCGGCGAACTAACCACTTCCGGAACCATTCCGTTCGCGGTGACTGGTTCAGACATCGAGTTCAAGTTTGCACCGGCTGCTGGCTACCAGATCGGCGCAATCTATACAGTTCACTACAACTTTACTCCCTATCTAACTCCTCCAGATAACTTCATCCGCTTCAGACCGGAGCCTCCGGATGCCCCGGTGCCGACGTTGTATGTGGTTTTCGAGAAGAAGGTTCCGACCGGCGTCTTTCCGTTTGCCTTCCCACTCGGGAAGCCAGGCGTCACGCCGATCGCCGATATCACCGGCAGCTATCAAGGCAGAACCCCGACTCTGAACCAGCGGCCCTACGACGTGGCGGTCGCGATGGACGAAGCCGGCAAGGTCATGAGCATGGGGACGATCGAAGGTGTGACCACGAGAGAAGGTTCCTCCCAACTTTCCGCACTCGTCGGTTCGGTCTCTACGAGGAATGGCGAGCCGATCGGACAAGGCCGCGGCCGATTCTCCGGAATGTTGGATGGAATCGAAGCAAAAGGGACGGCCAAAGGATCCGGTCCCGTGGAGTTTGAAGCGCTCGAGACTTCAGCCAAAACCAGCGCTCTGACCGATTCAGGCGGACTGGCCCTGGCCGGCACCGGCAGCTATTCCGCGAAGGTTGGATTGATGGCATTCAAGGACAAGAATATGCCCGTGAGTGTGCCGGTGGAATCGACCGGAAGCACGAACATCAAGAAGGATTGGTCGGTGGAAGTTTCCCTGATCCGGAAGTTTAAACCGCGAACCAACAAACCTTACATCGCTGCATCCGCGATTCTAACTCTCCCCAACGGCGACTCGATCTCGTTTCGGGAGAAAGCCGCTCGTTTCTCAGAAAGGACGGGATATTCGCTGAGCTTTTCACGCGGAACAAACACCACGGCGGAGCCCGATCTGCTGGACAAAAAGAGCAAGATCAAGATCACGAAGATGAAGCTCGTCGAGGAGGAAACCAACGTCTGGAAGCCGGTCGAAGGAACGATCACCTATAACTTCCTCGGCCAAAAAGGCACCGCCAGTCTGGTCGATTTCATTGCTACAGCGCAGTAGCGGCTGCTGCCCCCGCACTTACTCCACACGCACCGCGCGCGCAATTGGCGTGCAACTCTCTCGCCAGGCTGGATACCAGGCGGCGAGCAAGGCGGCTGCGATGATCCAGAGCGGCGTCGTCGCCAGCGCGCCCCACGGCCAGTGAAGCTGGATCGACCAACCGAAGAACGCTGGATTAACGACCCAGGTGAGAACCAGCGCCAGCGCCACTCCAGTGAGCATTCCCAGTCCTGCGGCAATCGCGCCGATCATCCCCGCCTCCGTCATCAGCAGCTTCTGAATCTGCCCACGCGAAGCCCCGATCGCTCGCAATGCGCCGATCTCTCGTTCGCGTTCCGTGACGAGCGTGGTGACAGAAAGAAAGATGCCGGCGA
The DNA here is from genome assembly GCA_036388515.1 of Chthoniobacteraceae bacterium. GTDB lineage: Bacteria > Verrucomicrobiota > Verrucomicrobiia > Chthoniobacterales > Chthoniobacteraceae > Chthoniobacter. Next base: position 5,488 of record DASVRR010000028.1, read on the forward strand.
TCGCAACGATGATGGCGACGGTCCGGAGCACGTAGGTTACGGCGAACGTCTGATCGAAGATCGCTAGAATCCGC
>DASVRR010000029.1:0-5464 GCA_036388515.1 Chthoniobacteraceae bacterium
TCGAGTCCTGAAAGCCGGCGCGGATCTCCAGCAAACGCGCCAGACGCAAGCTTGCCTCGAAGGCTTTCGCGTCCTGCGGATGGCTCGCGAGAAAGCTGCGCAAGGCTCGCTCTTGCTGGTCCAGATGGCGGTTCGCCGCGAGCCTCGCGTCTGCCATGGTTCGCGGCTGCCCTTGTGGCCCGGCATCGAGCGCGGTGACCGCCGCCCAATCTTCGGTTGGGCTTCCCGCCACCGCCGCCGAGACGAGGAGAAAACCCGCCAAAACCGCTGTTGGCCAGCGGCTCATTTTCGGTTCGCGGGGATGATCGAAGAATAGACCGCGCGATGATCGCTCGCCGTGTCCCAGAGCGGACCGCGATAGACCGTCGATTTCCCTTTCACCACCTCGCGGACCAGCAACGGACTGGCGAAAAGATAATCGATCCGCGAATACTGATCCGCGACTTTCCAATGATGGGTCCAGCGGTCGCCGAGCACGTCTTCCGCAGCGAGATCCGTGAGATGCGTCGCGGTACCGCGCGGGCCGCTGATCTCCTGGAACATCGGCGTATCCTTGGTGTCGTTGAAGTCGCCGTAGCAGAGCAAATTCACCTCGGGATCAGCGGCCATGATCTTGTCCACATGCTTCCGGAGTTCCTGCGCCTCATGACGCCGGAGCAAGGCTTCGCCAGCTTCGGCGGTGAGCTTCGATTTCAGATGCACTCCGACGGTGCGGAGTTGGTAGTCGGGATTGACCTGCAAAGTGACATCGAGGAAGCCGCGCCGGACCTTTTCGACGCGACCGTTGATTTGAAAAGAAACGTCCGCCTGCGAATTGCGCACCACGATGGGGAAACGGCTGAGCAGCGCCAGGTGACGATCGGCGTCTGCTGCCTGCAAATACTCGGAATCCACGTAGCCCAGGCCGGCTTGCGCGAGCCGTTTCTTGAAGTCCTCGAATCGCGCCGGACTGCCCATTTCACAGATGCCGAGGACATCGGGATTGATCTCCTTGATGATCGCGAGCAAGGCTGCGATTTCTTCCTCAGGTTTGGCTTTGGTGGGGAACCTTTGGCTTTCGCTCGCCGGCTGCGCGTCCACGTAATTGCGGACATTGAAATGGCAAACCACAATCTCTTTCGGCGCGCCGAAAAGGACGCCCGGAAGAGCGGAAAACGCGGCGCAGATCGCGAGGCCGGGGAAACGCATTTTCAGCGTCCGGCGGTTTTCACCGCGCGGACAAATTCTTCCGCACGAGCGGTGAGTTTTTTCCAGTCGCAAGCCTGCAGGATCTCTTTGGAAACCAGGCTCGATCCAGCGCCGAGGGCGGCGCAGCCAGCGGCCAGGAATTCCGCCGCGGTCTCCGGAGTCACGCCGCCGGTGGGGATGATCTGGAGCATCGGCAAAGGCGCGAGGACGTTCCGGATGTGTCGCGGGCCGAGCTGATCCGCGGGAAACAACTTCACGAAATCCGCTCCGGATTCATGCGCCAGCAGACATTCGGTCGGGGAGAAGGCGCCGCTGGCGATCGGCTTGGCGTAACGGTTGCACAACCGGATGATCTCCGGCTTGGTCACCGGCGTGACGACGAATTCCGCGCCAGCCAGGATCGCCGCGCGCGCGGTTTCCGGATCCAGCACACTGCCGACGCCCATCAAGATCTGGCCGCCGAATCGCGAGACCACCTCGCTGATGACTTTCAGCGCGTTCGGCGTGGTCATCGTGACCTCCATCGCCGTCACTCCTCCCGCGAGCAAAGCTTCCGCCACATTCATCAGCTGGTCGGAGGAATCCGCGCGGATGATCGCGATGATTCCTGGATCGAGCAGACGCTGGATGATCTGAGCCTTGGTCATTGGGAAAGTCGGCGGAACAGCCTCAGGCCTTGGCTGCGTCCAGCTTTGCCTGCACCGCGGCGAAGAGTTCGTCGTAGAGCGCGGAGTCCGTCCGGAGCACTTCTTTCGCTGCGTCCCGGCCTTGCGCGAGTTGCCCGCCTTTGTAGCTGAGCCACGATCCGCGCTTCTCCACGATGCCTTGTTCCAGCGCCAGATCGAGCAGCGAGCCGGTGCCGGAAATGCCTTCGTTATACATGATGTCGAACTCGGCCTCGGTGAACGGCGGCGCGACTTTGTTCTTCACGATCTTCACTTTCGTCCGGTTGCCGGTGACCACGCCGTCGGTTTGTTTGATCGCCCCGATCCGGCGGATATCGACTCGCACCGAAGCGTAAAATTTCAGCGCCTTGCCTCCCGGAGTCGTTTCCGGATTGCCAAACATCACGCCGATTTTCTCCCGGATTTGGTTCGTGAAAACACAGATCGTCCGCGCCTTGGAAATCAACGCCGTGAGCTTCCGCATCGCCGCGCTCATCAGCCGCGCCTGCGCGCCGACGGTCGAGTCGCCGATCTCGCCTTCGAGTTCCTGCCGGGTGACGAGCGCCGCGACCGAATCCAGCACGATCACGTCCAGCGCATTCGAACGCACCAGCGTCTCCACGATGCGCAGCGCTTCTTCTCCGGAACTCGGCTGCGAGACGAGCAGATCGTCGAGATTCACTCCGAGTTTCTTGGCGTATTGAGGATCGAGCGCGTGCTCCACATCGACGAAGGCGGCGAGTCCGCCGAGCTTCTGAGCCTGCGCGATCAGCGTGAGCGTGAGCGTGGTTTTTCCGGAAGATTCCGGACCGAAAATCTCCACGATGCGGCCGCGCGGAAATCCTCCGCAGCCGAGCGCGCGATCGATCAAAATATTCCCCGTGGGGATTGCTTCGATGTCCATCTTGGTCGATTCGCCCAGGCGCATGATGGCCCCGTCCCCGAAGTCTTTGGCGATCTGCTGGATCGCGATGTCGAGGTTTTTGTTCCGAGCGACCGTCAGTTTGCTCTCTTCCTGGGGTTCAGTTTTCGTGGCCATGTGGCGGGAGGCTACAACCGCGAGCCGGTGTGGCGGAAGCAAAACGACACGATTTCAAACCTGAAGCGCCGTCTGGCGGGAAACGACGGATGGGGAAGAGGTCGCCGGTTTGCGCGCGGCGACATCCGCGAGACATTTGTCGAAGGCTTCCTTCAGCTGGTGAACGCGGGTCAGCGCGGGCTGGCAATTTTCCCGATCGCGGATGGCCGCGGCCTCCAGCCCATCGAGCGTGGAAGTCAGTTCCTGGTAGAAGCGCTGAATCGCGGCGCGAACGACTTCTTCGATCCCGACGAGAACAGCTTCCCGGCGGCGATTCATCTGGAGTTGCAGAGTCGCCAGGACTTCCCGGCGCTTGAGCAGAGCGAAGACGAGCGCCGAACCGATGGTGAGAACGGCGACCGCCACCGCAGCCGGAAAAAACTGCGACGTCAGCCAGGCGGCCAGCAACGCCGCCAGCGAAAGCGCGGCGGCAATCTTCGGCCAGCGCAGTGTTCCGGAGAATCCGCGGGCAGCAGCCGTGACCGCGCGCGTCGTGACGTGATCCGGATCGCAATCCGCCAAAACCTGGCCGAGTCGCGCGAGCAGAGCGGAGCGATCCAAAGGTTCCCGCGAACCGTTCGCCGCGGCCGGGTGGGCCGAAGCTTCCGCGCGCCCATCCCGGGCGCCGATGAGATCTGCTTCCAGGTGTTCCAGCGAAAGCTCGAGGTGCCGGCGGACTCCTTCCCGGGATCGCTCCTCGACTTCATGGTGAAAGCGGCGCCACCACTCCGGCGAATCCTTCCGCAGCCCGAGCAGACCGAGTTTTTTTCGGAGCAACTCTTCGCCTCTTCCCTGAGCCGCGTCGAAGATCTTGGTGATCGGCCAGAGTGCGCCGCCGACGTGGCGCAGCGACTGATCTTTTCGGTCCATGGCGGTGAGGCGCAAATGCTCGCCGCGCTCGGCGTTGCGCTCCGCTGCCTGGAGTGCGAGACGCGGTCCGGCGGCGAGTTCGTGGAGCAAAGCGGAGCCGGCCTCGCAGACTTCCCGCAGCTTTTGGCAGCGCGCGTCGGAGGCAATGATTTCGCTCTCGATGTAGCGTTCCACTTTCTCCAGACCGGCTCGCGTCAGGGCGGAAACGGTGAAGATGGGACAAGCCTGATTCAACCGCGCGAGCATCGTATGCCGGAGGCGCTTGACGCTGAGCAGCACTTCATCCGGCGTGACGAGATCGCAGCCTTGCACGAGGAAGATAAAGCGGCGGAGTTGATCGCGCTCGAGGCTGGTCAGAAACTCCCAGGCAGACGCGGCGTCGCCTTTCACGGGGAAGACAAAGAGCACGAGATCCGCGCTGGGGAGAAAACGGGTCAACAGCTCCGGAGAGGCCGCGGGCGCTTGCAGGCCGGGCGTATCGACGACCGTAAAATCGCGGAGGAAAACGTAAGGTCGTTGCGCTTCGACGAAGTCCTCCGCGACCGGTTGATCCCGGGTTTCGGCTCCATAGCGGAAGACCACGGCGCGTCCGGTGAAGGGAGTTCCGCCGGCGAACTCGCGCCCGAAGAGCGCGTTGAGGAGCATCGATTTTCCCGCGCCTGCCGGGCCGAGCGTGAGGAAGAGAAACGGTTCGCGCAGCCTCGCCTGCAGCGCCTGCAAGGCAGCGAGCGACTCCTCAGTCCCGTCGAAGTCTCGCGCGAGTTTGTTGAGAGAAAAAAGACTGGTCCCGATCTGCGCCCGGAGCTGGAAGTAACCGTCGCCGATCATCGACAGGACAGGCCGCCATCAAGGCCGCGGCGCCGCAGCGGGAGGAGTCGCGCTCGGGTTTAAAGCCGCGGGCGGAGTGGCTGGAGCCGGGCTGCCGGCGGCGCGCGGCGTCGCTTTTGGTTTGGGCGGCAGCGGCCGATCCATGGCGAGCAATTCGGTGACGGTGACAAACTTGAACCCGCGCGAGGTCAGGCCATCGAAGGTCTGCGGCATCGCATCGACGGTCGATTTGTGGATGTCGTGCGCGAGGACGATCGAGCCGTTCACGGTGCGCTTGAGGATCTCCGATTTCACGTGTTCGGCGTTCCGGTATTTCCAATCCAGCGGATCCACGTCCCAGAGGATCACTTTGTAATCCCACTTGCGATTTGCCCACGCGCTTTGGTTTGCCGTGAAGCCGCCGTACGGAGGACGCATGACTTTCGGCGCCACGCCGGTGGTCTGCAGGATCACGTCGTGCGTGCGCTGGAGCTGATCGGTCACGCCGGATTCCCCCATCTTCGAAAGCAACGGATGCGACCAGGAATGGCTCGCGACTTCGTGTCCCTCGTTGACGATCCGCTTCATGATATCCGGATATTCGGCCGCACATTGGCCCACGACGAAGAACGTCGCCTTGAGGTTCCGCTCCTTCAGCATGTCCAGCAGGCGCGGAGTATTCTGGGCGTGAGGGCCGTCGTCGAAAGTCAGCGCGATAAAAGGGCCATCCACATTGCACTGGCTGTAGGTGACCTTCGGCTTTGCTCCCGGCGCGGGTGTGCTGGCAGCCGGAGTGGCGTTGGGCGAAGGCGTCGCGGTGGGTGGCGCGGCGCACGCGCTGGTGAGCGCGACGCAG
>DASVRR010000030.1:0-2605 GCA_036388515.1 Chthoniobacteraceae bacterium
CCGAGTCCGGTCGGTAAATCGCAGCACTCGGGGATTTCGCCGTTGGCAAAACGCGAGAACAGTTCCTCCTGCCACGGAAAAGGTAGCTTGCCGGTGAGCGCTTCGAACTTCGACCGGAAGGAGGCAAGTAAGGGGTGCTCAGACATGATCGCGCGCTTGACTGAACGCAGAATGAGAGGCAAGTGAGCGTCCGTCAATGTCGTTGTTAACGTGCTACGCTTTTCATGAACTCCGCTTGACGCGGCTCCGTTGAAGGATGAAAAGCGTCGGATGTTGGCGTTGCTAGCAGAACCCCTCCGCTGTCGAAAGACAGCGGCCACGATGCGCTTAAACGGGGCCGCGTTCCTTGCAACTGCGGCCCCGTTGAAGCTACTTTGCCGCTGTGAGCACGCTCGCCGAAATCGAAGAAGCCGTGGCGAAACTGCCGCCGGAAGAGTTTGCCGAACTCCTCCGGCGGATGCAGGAGCGCGATGCCGAGACTTGGGATCGCGAGATGGAACAGGACGCCAAATCGGGACGGCTCGATGCGCTTCATGCGCGGCTCGAACGAGAGAATGCCGGGGAACCTCAAGTGCCGCTGGATGATTTCCTCGACCCAGGCAAGCTTCCGAAAGCGCTTTGAAAAGCTGCCGCCTGCTGTTCGTCGTGGAGCGGTGGAGAGTTACCGGTTGTGGCAGCGCGATCCGTGGGAACCGTCGCTGCACTTCAAGAAAGTAGGCGATTACTGGTCGGTACGGGTCGGTGAGGGATTCCGCGCGCTCGCGACCAGGAGCGGCGAGCGCGTGACTTGGTTTTGGATCGGTTCGCACGACGAATATCTGCGGATGATTCGCGGTTGAGGCTGCCGTATCTCGGCCAGGCTGTTTTACAACACCCGAGCCGCTGAGCAAACGGAGGCTTCGAGATCCACTCCATGAGGCTGTGTTCTTGAATGGGGGCTGATTCCCCTTGCTAGGTTCCCGCCCTCTCTTCCCCGGCTTTCAGTGAAGTTAACGCCTCGTCCCAGCTGTGCCGCCTCAGGTGGTTTCGACGGGCTTTCCCCGCCTCGGCGCTTCGCCTTATTCCCAGCGTTCCACGAGCTCGACCAGCGTGCGGACGCCGAAGCCGGTGGCGCCGCGGGCGAGGTCGGCGCGATCCTTTTCGCCTGAAGCCACGGGGGCAATGTCGAGGTGCGCCCAAGGCGTCTCTTCGGCGAAGGTTTTCAGGAATGCGGCGGCGGTGCTCGCGCCGCCGTAACGACCGCCGGTGTTTTTGATCAGGGCCACGTCGCTTTTGATCTGGTCTTCATGCTCCGGGAAAATCGGGAGCGGCCAGAGTCGTTCGCCGGTGGTTTCGGCGGCAGCAAGGAGACGTTGTTGAAGCTGATCATCGCTGGAGAAAAGTCCCGCTGCGTATTCCCCAAGTGCCACCACGCAGGCGCCAGTGAGCGTGGCGAGGTCCACGATTGCGGAGGCGCGGCAATCCCGCCGGGCATACGCAATCGCATCGGCCAACACCACGCGCCCTTCCGCATCGGTGTTGATGATCTCGATGTGCTTCCCGTCGTACGTCGTGACGATGTCGCCGGGACGATAAGCGTTGCCGCCGGGCATGTTTTCCGCACTCGCGATCAGGCCGACAACGTTCCGCTTCACTCCGAGCCTGGCGATTGCCGCCATGGCGCCGAGCACCGCCATGCCGCCGCATTTGTCGAAGACCATCTCCTCCATGTTCCCCGCGGGTTTGATCGAAATGCCGCCGGTATCGAAGGTGATCGCCTTGCCGACCAAGGCAATCGGCGCCTGAGTTTTCGGCCCGCCGCGATGTTCCAGGATGATGAAGCGCGGCCCGCGAGCGCTGCCTTGTCCGACGGCGAGAATGCCGCCAAAGCCTTTTGCCTGCAGTTGCGGCTCCGCCAGGACGGTTACTTTCAGGCCGTGCTCGCGGGCGAGCTGCACCGCGCGATCGGCGAGAGATTCCGGAAAGAGAACGTTGCCCGGCAGGTTCCCGATCTCCCGCGCGAGATTGGTGGACTCGGCAATTACCCGGGCGCGTTCGGCCGCGCGTTTTGCTGGAGCTAAATCTTCCGCGCCGACCTGGATGCGGACGCTTTCCAGTGTTTCGTTTTGCTTCGAAGCGAACCGATCGAACCGATAATCCGCGAGGACGATTCCTTCCACGATCGCTCCGATCATCGCCGGTTGATCCGCAAGATTCAAAGCCAGGCGAGAACGCCCAATCTTCTTCAGCGCGAGCGTGGCCGCACCGGCGGCGGATCGCAGGATGGTGGCGCTCGCTTTTGCCCGCGCGCCGATCCCGACGTAGAGCACGCCTTCATGGCGGAGATGGAGCAGCGCGTTTGGCTTTCCGGAAAACTCCGCCTCCGGCACCTCCGGAAGCAACTTCGCGCGTTCTTCCCGAGCGATGAAGCGGATGAGTGTCGCGTCCGTTTTTTTGCCCGGCGCCTGAGCTTCGATGACGAGCTTCACAAGATCACCACCTGCGCCGTGCTGATGTCGCCTTCCGCCTGCAGATCCTGAATCAAAGCCGGTCCCGGGACGGAGTCGAGGTTCAGCACCGTGAGCGCCTGGCCGCCCGCTTCGTCCCGGCTGAGGCTCATGCTGGC
>DASVRR010000031.1:0-36059 GCA_036388515.1 Chthoniobacteraceae bacterium
CGTCCTGCGCGCGGCTGAGCGGAATCATCGCCAAAAGCAGCGCAGCCAGCGCGGGAACCACAGGGAATTTCATAAAGTGCGCGGAGCCTAGAGCTGGAGTCCTTTGACTGCAATATCCCGGCGGAATTGCGCGCCTTCGAAGTGAATCGAATCGACCGCGGCGTAAGCTTTCTCCCGAGCTTCCGGAAGATTCGCGCCGGAAGCGGTCACGCCGAGCACGCGTCCGCCGGCGGTCACAAAGCGGCCATCTTCCAGCCGGGTGCCGGCGTGGAAGACGGTGGCGCGGGCTTCTTCCAGGCCGCGGATCGGTTGGCCCGTCGCGTAACTTTCCGGATATCCAGCCGAAGCCATGACCACACAAACCGCGACCTCGTTCTTCCAGCGCGCGGCGACTTCGTGCAGCCGACGGTCGATAGTCGCCTCCAGCAAATCGACGAGATCGCTCTCCAGCAAGGTCAAGAGCACCTGCGTTTCCGGATCACCGAAACGGCAATTGAATTCCAGCAACTTCGGACCTTCCGGAGTAATCATCAGCCCGGGAAAAAGCATTCCGCGGAAGTCGATGCCGTCGGCTTGAAGCCCGGCGAGAAATGGATCCAGGATTTCGCGGCGGATGCGCGCCTCGAGTTCCGGCGTGATCAGGCGCGCCGCCGGACTGAACGTCCCCATTCCGCCGGTGTTCAATCCTTGATCGCCGTCCCGCGCGCGCTTGTGATCCTGCGCGGTGGGGAAAAGCAGATAGCTGGAGCCATCGACCAGCGCGTGGATGGAGCATTCTTCCCCAGCTAAAAACTCCTCGATCACCAACTGCTGCCCCGCTGCGCCGAACTTTCGTTCCTCCATGATCTCGCGGATCGCGTCGTCTGCTTCCTCATGCGTTTGCGCGATGATCACGCCTTTTCCCAGGGCCAAACCATCCGCCTTCACGACCAGCGGAAGCGGCATCGTCCGGACAAACCGCCTCGCCTCCGTGCTGTCCGAAAAACTTCCGGAGCGCGCCGTCGGCAAGCCGTGGCGCCGCATGAAATCCTTGGCGTAAACCTTTGAAGATTCCAGACGCGCCGCCGCTTGCCGCGGACCGAAAACGCGCAGGCCGGCGGCTTCGAAAGCATCCACAATTCCCGCCGCCAGCGCGTCGTCCGGACCGATCACGGTCAGGCCGATTTGCTGCTCGCGCGCGAAAGCAATCAGCTGCGCGTGATCGCTGATCTTGATCGGGAGGCAAGTCGCGAGCTGCGAGATTCCGGCGTTGCCTGGCGCGCAGAAGAGGCCGGTGATTTGCGGCGATTGCTGGAGCTTCCAGACGAGGGCGTGTTCGCGGCCGCCGCTGCCGATGACGAGGACTTTCATTTGCGAGAGGGCGCGGATCGTAAACGTCCGCCGGGCTCGACGCAACGAAGGCAATCCACCGAGTCGCACGAGGCGCGCAGCCGCTTTTTTACTCGCGTTCAGCCGGGCGCGGCTTTTCTTTAGCCGCTGAATTTATGGATACGGAGACGAATTTTGATGCGGAAGAAAACCCGCCTGCCCCCGAGCCGCCTGCGCCTGTCGAGAACGTTCTTCCGGACGCCGAAGAGCCCGCGGAGCCGCCGCTGGAATCTGCCGCGGAAGCAGCCGCTCCGGATGAAAATGCGCCGGATGAAAATGGCGTGGAAGCATCGAGCGATCAGCCGGATGAACTTTCGCGGCTGGTGGACGCGGCCACGCGGGCGCGGCTGTCTGCTCCGGATGAAGAGCGGCTGCTCACCTTGCTGAAAGAAGCGATCCTCGGCGGCCGCGCCGGAGTCGCGCGAGCAGTGGAAGTTTTGCCCCAGCTGCCGTGGATCGTCGGCGTGCGCGGTGTGGAGCAAACCTGGGGCGAACTCACCGCCGGGTTCCGTACGCAGCTGCTCTCCGGACTCGCGAAGGAAGACACCGACGCTGCGCGCCGGATTCGCCTGAGTCTGGCGCGGGCGCTCTTCAAACTCGAAGTGCCGGTGGCCCTGAAGATTGCGCTCAGCGTGCTCAAGGATCTCCGGGACAAGGAAACGGGAGTGCTCTCGCAACGGAACGCGCAGATCATTTCGAATGTGTTTATCGGGCGCGGAAAGCCGTGGCTTTCGCAGCTTCCGCTGGAGGAACTGAAGCCAGCCGAAGTCGATCTGCTGGTGCATTGCGCGGTGCTCGCCGCGTTCTGTGTTCCGCATCCGCCGATGACCCAACTCGGCGTGATCAAGTGGACGCAGGCAGCCGGCCGGCTGGACAAGCTGCAGGATGCCGCGCTGGCGGCGATCGTGCAGGGAATCGCGCGCTGGAGCGGTCGCTGGCAGGCGGCGTTGCGGAAGGAAGTCGCGGATCTTCCGGAGGCGATCGCGTCCACCTTAAAGCCGGCGCAAAATGCGCCCGCCGCTCGGGATGAACCTTCGTCATCGGATCGGGCGGATGAAGAGGACGAGGATGACGAGGATCGGGAGGAAGGAAAAGATTCGGATGAGGAGGAAGCGGGAGAAGTCTCCGGTGAAGGTGAGCCCGCGCCGCGCAAAGAGCGGCCGGTTTATGAACCCAGGCCGCAGAAGAGCCCGGCCGCGACTGAAAGCCGCGAGGCCCGGGAACCACGCGAGCCGCGCGACCGAGACGCGCAGCGGGAGCGCCCGGTTTACACGCCGCGCAACGGCGGACCGATGACTTCCGGAGGAGCGCGTGGTTTTAGTCTCACGGAAACACTGAAGTCGATCGAAGCGCACGTTCAGTCGCTTCGGTCGGAACTCGCTGCCGCTCAGGCGAAACTCCGTCAGCGGGAAGATGATCGGCGTCCGCGCCGTTCAGACAAGGTGGGGCCGATCATCGATGGGGAACCGACTTCCGAGGAACTGGCGCGACTGAATCTTCAACTCGAAGCTCGGAACCTGGAGCTGCAAGCAAGGATCGAAGAACTCACCCAGCACAGCGAAGATGTCGCGACCAGCGCAGGCGCGATGTCGGATCAGCCGGTGACCGACGTGGACGTCCAATTGCGGACCTTGCTGGGCCTGAAGTTGCAGGAGGATTACGAAGATTTCTGCGCGCTGGAACGGGACGCGCATGATGTCGTCGTGCAGCAGCATTATCGAATGATGATCCGCCACATCTTCGAGGTTTTGCGCGAGGCGAAGGTTCCCTTGGAAGAGCGCGAAGGCGAGCCGACGGCCTGAGGAACCGCACGCGGGCCGCGCGTTCCACCCGAAGCCGAACTAAACCGAATCCGCTTCTGCTATCTCTTCCCGCTTTCCTGATTCTCCCTGTCGCTTCTTCCAGCGGAATGGCGGCGGAGTGAATTAGGAAAGCTGGAAAGCAGGAAAAACAGAGGTGGATTTACACGCAGGTTTCGCTGGCTGGAGCAAAAGCTTCCCGGTGATTTCCGCTGCATCGGCGAGCGTTCGATTCCTTCCAGACACAAAAAACCCGGCTCTCGCGAGCCGGGGTTTTCGGAAACTCTTCGTTGACGGTTACATCGGTGCAGGCGCGGGAGCCGCGCCATCTTTGGCGGCGTCCTTCACCTCATCGGCCTTTTTCTCCAGCGCATCGGCGGCCTGGTCGCCGGCTTTCTTGATTTGTTCCGCCTGCGCGGCGGCGTCCTTTTTCACCTGATCCGCCACGTCCTCCGCGGCTTCTTTCTTGGTGGAATCGTTCGTTCCCTTGGCTCCGTCTTCGATCCGGCGCGCCTCATTCTTCCCGGCGTCCTTGACTTGCGACGCCTGCCGGTCGGCGGATTCTTCCACAGCGTCAGCTTGCTTCTCCATCTTGTCCGCCTGCGCTTCGGCAGCTTTTTCGGTCGGCGATTTTTCGCAGCCGACCAAGGCGAGTGAGGTGGCGGCGAGCAGGGCGAGCAGAGGATTTGGTTTCATAAGGGAATGGTTTGATGTTTGGGGGTGGTTCCCCAATGAATCGAGAAGTGTTACGCCGATGGCTGCTTGCAGCGCCAAGGTCGCAGCGGAGGAACGTTTCCGTCTTCTACTTCGAAATCAATTTCTCCAGGAGGGAATTGAGCCGGTTGAGCATGGCGCGCGGATCTTCCAGCAAGCCGGCCGCGACGAGCGCGTTGTCGAAGATTTGAGCCGCGACTTCGCTGGCGAGCGGAGCATCCGTTCCGCGGATCGCGTTGAGACGCACCATCATCGGATGATCCGGATTGATCTCCAGGTTCGGCTTGGACTCCATGTCCGGCGTTCCTTCGCGGTTCATCATTTTGATCACGCGACGCATGCTGGAAGTCATCGTCGGATCTGAATCGACGGCGACTGCGGGACTCCCGACGAGCCGGCGGGAAACGCGCACTTCATCCACGCGATCGCCGAGTTGTTCCTTGATGAAGTTTGCCAGCAACCGCGCTTCATCCGGATTCAGGGCGTGGGTTTTTTCCTCCAGCTGAAGGTCCGCCTTTTCCGCGGCGATCACGCGCTTCTTGTCGAACTCGCGGAGATGTTCCATCACGAATTCGTCCCGCGGATCGGTGAGGTAAAGCACCTCGAACTTCTTCTCCCGGAAGACTTCGAAGTACGGGCTCGCTTCACCCGACTCGCGGTTCGGCGCGAGCAGATAGTAGATCTCCTTTTGTTCCTCCGGCATCCGACTCACGTAATCCGTGAGCGAGGTCGTCTTCCCCTTGTCGGTGTGGGAAGATTCAAAGCGCAGGAGCTTGGCGATCGTCTCGCGATGTGACCAATCGCTGGCCACGCCTTCCTTCAGGCAATGCCCGTGTTGCTCAAAGAAGCGGTCGAACTTTTCCGGATCGGCTTTGGCTTCTTCATCCAGCCATTTGAGCACGCGCTTGGTCAGGACTTCGTTGAGCTTCCGGAGAAGCGCGCTGTCCTGCATCGTCTCGCGGGAAATATTCAGCGGCAAATCCTCGCTATCGACGACCCCGCGGAGGAAGCGCAGCCATTCCGGGAAAAGACCCTTCGCCTTTGGCTGGATGAGGATCTTGCGGCAGTAAAGATTCACCTCGCTGTCGCCACGGCTGAGGGTGAGATGCTCAAAGCTTTTTCCGGGAACAAAGAGCAGCGTGCGGATGCTCAGCGGCGCATCGGTATTAAAGTGGAGCCGATAAACGGGCGCTTCCGTGTCGTGGCCGACAAACTTGTAGAACTCCTCGTACTCCGCGTCGGTGATCTCGTTTTTGTTCCGCGTCCAGAGCGCCTGCACGGTGTTCACCGCGGTGCCGTTCAGCTCGATCGGGAAGGGCACAAAGCTGGAGTAATGCTTGATCGTGCGCTCGATCCGCGAGGCTTGCGCAAACTCCGCTTCGCGCAGTTGCACGACGACTTTGGTTCCCCGCGGGAGTTCTCCGGCCGGCTCGATTTCGTAGCCGGTCTGGCCGTCGCTGGTCCAGATCCAGCCTTGTTCCCCAGCTTGATGCGACCGGGAATAAACCGTCACTTTTTCCCCAACCATGAATGCGGAATAAAATCCGACGCCGAATTGCCCGATGAGATTCGCGTCGCCTTTGCTCGCCTTGAGTTGCTCCAGAAATGCCTTCGATCCGGAGTGCGCGATCGTCCCGAGATTTTCGATCAACTCGGCGTGGGTCATCCCGATCCCGGCGTCCGTGAAGGTGATGGTTTTCGCCTGATCGTCGGTCGCGACGGTGATCTTGAGTTCCGCTTCCGGCTGGAAGACTTCGGTGCCGGAAGTCTGGAGAAACTTGAGCTTCTCCAGCGCATCGGCGGCGTTCGAGATGAGCTCGCGGACGAAGATTTCCTTATCGGTGTAGAGAGAATGGATGACGATCTCGAGCAACTGCGCGATCTCGGCCTGGAAGGCGTGTTTTTCGGTCGTGGGCATAAGGCGCGGATTCTAAACACGGCTTGCCTTTGAGCAAGAGGATGGGCATGGTTCCGCCCGAGATTTTTCGGTTGGGCGCATCTTTTCTTCCGGCTCTGGCGTAAAGGCGTCCACGATCGCCTCAACGCCTGCTTCAAGCCACCCCATGATTGACGAACAGCTCCAGGAACAAGCCGCGCTTTACGCGTCCGGCGCCATGACGGCGATCGAGCGTGCGGAGTGGGAGCTGGTGCTGGAATCGTATGACGAGCTGCGCTCGGAAGTGGATCGATTGCTGGAGGTGGCGGCGGCCGTCACGCTGGCGACGCAGCAGCCCGCTGGTCGGCGCCCTTCTGCCGGGTTAAAGGAGCGAATCATGGGCGCACTTGGCGCGCAGGCCGTTCCGCCCCAGCGGGAAGGTTTTGTGCTGACCGGTGCGGATGGTTTTGTCCGTTGGGTGAATCCGGAATTCACCGCGATGTGCGGCTATACCGCGGAAGAACTCCGAGGGCAAAAGCTCGGGCAAGTTTTGCAAGGCGCCCTGACGGATCGAGTGACTGCCGAGCGCATGCGCAAAGCAGTGCATGCCTTCGCCCCATGCCAGGAGACGCTGATCAATTACCACAAGGACGGGACGCCGTATTGGGTCGAGGTGAAGATCACGCCGATCCTGGTGACTGATGGTCAGCCGAGATTTCTGGTGGCGCACGAACGGGAGTTGGCGGACCGCGCGATTCCGGCGGGAGTTTAATCGCCGCGTCCGCCTCGCTGGGAAGATTGTGGATTGCACTCGCCTCCGCTGCCGCGCAAAGCTGTCGCCTCCACCCCGCTGATCAGCTCCAACTTTTATTCCTCACCATGGGTCGCCAATGGCTCCAAGCAAAACGTGAAGTCGCCAATCAAAAGAAAGGTCAGGCGGTCGGGAAACTGGTGAAGGAAATCATGGTCGCCGCGAAGCTGGGCGGGGCCGATCCGGAAGGAAACGCGCGGCTCTTCGCCGCGGTGGAAAAAGGCCGCCAGCAAAACGTCACGCGCGACGTGATCGAGCGGGCGATCAAGAAGGGCGCTGGAGTCGGGGACGACAAGCTGGTCATGGATCACGTGGTCTTCGAAGGCTACGCACCCCATAAAGTGCCGGTGATCGTCGAAGTCCTCACCGACAACAACAACCGCACCGCGCCGGAGATGCGGGTGCTCTTCAAGCGTGGCCAGCTCGGCGCACCCGGGAGCAACAAGTTCCTGTTCGATCACGTGGGCCTGGTGGAAGCACATCATCCCGACGCGGGGACCGACATCGAGGCCGCAGCGATCGAGGCTGGGGCACAAAACGTGGAGCCGCTCACGCATGCGGAGAATGACGACATTCCCGCTGGAACAAACGGCGCGCGCTTTCTCACCGAGCGGCCGGATCTGCACACCGTCTCCAAGTGGCTGGCCCAAAACGGCTGGACGGTCGTCACCAGTGAGTTTGGTTACGTGGCGAAAAGCTATCCGGAACTCAGCGAGCAGCACCGCGCCGAAGCGCAGGAATTTCTCCAGGCGCTCGACGATCACGACGACGTGCATCGCGTCTGGGCGGCGCTCCGGTAGCTGCTCCGGAAGAAACTGCGACGCGTTTCGCGGCCCGGCAAAAAGTCATTGCCAGTGCGAGTTCGCCCGCTACAGTGCCCGCCCCATGCCTCGATCCATTGCACGTCGCAAGACGAAAAAGTCCGCGTCCAAGCGCGTCAAGATCACCGGAACTGGCAAGATCATGCGCCGCAAACCAGGCCTTCGCCACCTTGCCTCCAGCAAGAGCTCGAAGCGCAAGCGCAAGCTCGGCAAAGACGGCCAGGTCCACGAGACGATGGTCGCGCGGATCAAGGAGTGTCTCCCTTTCCATTAAGAAAAGCGCCTCTTCGTCCTTTTCTTCCTCTCCGTCTTCATCCCTCCGGATGAAAAAGAATGAGGATGAACAAACAGACGAGGGAGCCAACCCGATCCAGCCGCCTGCTCCGTATTTGCGGAGTGCCTCGGTGAGCGAGACAGGCCGGATCATTCACCCCACAAGAACAGCTCGCCGAACAACCAGGAGATTCCGCTAACCGCGGAATAATACAACCATGGCAAGAGCCACTAACGCACCGGCCAGCCGGGAGCGTCGCAAAAAGATGGTCGATAAGGCGCGCGGATTCCGCGGCCGTCGATCCAAACTGTTCCGCTACGCCAAGGACGCGGTGATGAAGGGCATGTATTGGTCTTACCGCGATCGGAAGACCAAGAAGCGCAACTTCCGGATGCTCTGGCAGCAGCGCATCAATGCCGCCGCGCGCGCGCACGGCCTCACTTACAGCCGCTTCACGGAAGGTTGCAAAGCCGCTGGGATTACCCTCGACCGGAAGATCCTCGCCGATCTCGCCGTGACGGATGAAGCCGCGTTCAAGGCCATCTTTGAGCAAGCGAAAGCCGCGCTCGAGGCCAAGCACGCCGCTCTTCCCAAAGCCGCGTAACGCGACCGGAAACTCCCCTTCGCGCAGCCTCGAACGCCTCGTGTGTTCGAGGCTGCGCTGTTTAAAAACCGCGACGACGCCACGGGCGCGAATGCCTGAACGCCTGTTTTGAATCCCGAAAGAGGCGAAATAAACGAAAAGGGATTCTGCTTTCGTCCAGGTTCGTCTATTTCGTGGTCCCGAAAAAGCCTTCGGCGTTCTACGAACGTTCCGGCTACGAACTAGGGGAATCGTCAGCACCCTCTTTCACCGTCGCGTCCGTGCGCCGTCGCGGTCAATTTTTCCCGTTCATGGACCAACAGCTCGAACAACTCCGCACTGAAGCGCTTTCCGTAGTCGCGCAGGCCGCGGATGAAACTGCCCTGGAACAGGCGCGAGTGAAAATTCTCGGCCAGTCCGGCAGCCTCACCGCGCTCAGCAAGGGGATGAAAGACGTCCCCAAGGAAGACAAACCGCGACTCGGCAAGCTTCTCAACGACGTCCGCACTGCGGTGACCGCCGCGCTGGAAGACCGCAAGGCGGCGCTCCTCGCGGATGTGGATCAAGCCGCGTTTGCCAACGTCGATGTCACGCTTCCGGGAATTGCGCCGCAACTCGGCACACTTCACCCGATCACCCAGCTTCTTGATCGCACAGTCCAGATCTTCCGCCGCATGGGCTTCGCGCTCGCCGATGGTCCGGACATTGAGGACGAGTGGCATTGTTTCGACGCGCTGAACACGCCTGCCGATCATCCGGCCCGCAATGAGCAAGATACGTTTTATCTTCCCGACGGGCGGCTGCTCCGGACCCACACCAGCACCGTGCAGATTCGCACCATGGAGCAAACCGCGCCGCCGATTCGCATCATCGCGCCCGGCGCGGCGTACCGTCGGGATGAAATCGATGCCACGCACCTGGCGCAGTTCACCCAGATGGAAGGACTTTACGTGGCTGAAGGCGTGAGCATTCCCGACCTGAAAGGCACGCTGGAGTTCTTCTTCCGCGAGCTTTTCGGCAATGACGCACAGTTTCGGTTCCGCCCGCATTTCTTCCCCTTCACCGAGCCGAGCTTCGAGGTGGATATCAAATCCACAGCACTTGGCGCAGCAGATCGCTGGCTGGAAATCGCCGGCTGCGGCATGGTCGATCCCGCGGTCTTTGAGGCCGTGAACACAAAGCGCGGCGATCGGGCCTTTGATCCGGAGAAATACACCGGCTTTGCCTTTGGCTTCGGCCTCGACCGGCTCGCCATGATCATGGCTGGCGTGCCGGACATCCGCGCCTTCACCGACAGCGACCAGCGCTTCCTCGCGCAGTTCTGAGGCGACGGGGATGACGGCGAAGAAGTTCTACGACTGGCAGACGGTTGGCGGCACCGACGACGTCATGCGCTTGGTGGATTCGCTGGAAAGAGCGGACATCTCGTGGTGCGCCATCGGAGGAGTCGCCGTCAATCATTGGGCTGCGGAGCCGATGGTGACGCAGGATGTGGACTTCGTCGTCGCTCCCGAAGGCGTTGGACGCGCGGTGGAGTTACTGAACGCGGCCGGGTTTCAGTCGGAGCAATTTGCGTGGTCGATCAACTTCAAAGGACGCTCTCAGCTGAGCCTTCAACTGAGCACCGAAGACTTTTACCGCGAGTTCCCCAGCCGCGCGATCCCCGCAGATGTGCATGGGATTTTGCTCCGCGTTGCCGCCTTGGAAGACACGCTGAGTGGCAAAGTCCTGGCTTGGAGCGACGCGGATCGGCGCCAGAGCAAACGCCTCAAAAACCTCGGAGACATCGCCCGCCTCGTCGAGGCTCATCCACGTCTCTGGGCGTCGCTGCCAGCGGTGCTCCAGGCAGAGATCGAGCGACCGCGAGTGGATGAGATCTGAGGAAGGCAACCGCGACGACGCGACGGGCGCGACGACATGGAAACACGAGAACTTGAGGAACTTGCCGCGAGAGTTCTGGATGCAGCCGCCTACGAAATGGCCTTCGCCCACGAACTCTCCCGTTCGGGAATCGCTTTTGAAAGGCAGAAAAGCATGCCGCTGCATTACAAAGAGACGCAGTTGGACTGCGGATATCGCCTCGACCTTCTGGTATCGGACGAGATCATCCTCGAACTCAAATGCGTCGAGACTTTGCCCCCATCCATGGAGCCCAGCTCATCACCTATTTAAAACTTGCCGACAAGCGCCTCGGCTTCCTCATCAACTTCAACGTCCGTCTGCTCAAACACGGCCTCAAACGCATCGTCAACCGACTGCCACCTGGCGTCCACCTACTCTCTGACCTTCCCTCCGTCGCGCTCGTCGCGTCGTCGCGGTCAACCTTCCACCTTCCATGAAAGTCTCCCTCAACTGGCTCCGTGAATTTACCGAGTTGCCGTCTTCTGTCCCGGCGCTTGTCGATCTCCTGACGCTGGCCGGAGTCGAGGTGGAAAGTGTGCGGCAACTCGGCGTGGACCTTCCCCATGTCGTCGTCGCCGAAATCCGGGAAAGCGTGCAGCATCCAAACGCGGATCGGCTCAGCGTTTGTCAGGTGGATGACGGATCCGGTGCGCTGCGACAAATCGTCTGTGGAGCAAAAAACTACCAGGTCGGCGACAAGGTTCCGCTGGCGCTTCCCGGCGCGGTGTTGCCAGGCGATTTCAAGATCAAAGTCGGGAAGCTGCGCGGGGTTGAGAGTCAGGGAATGCTCTGCAGTGGGGAAGAACTCGGCTTGCCGAAAGGGGAAGACGGCCTGCTCATTCTTCCCGCGGAAGCTCGACCCGGAAGTCCGATCGGCGAGCTGTTTCAACCAGACACGATCCTCGATCTCGAGATCACGCCGAATCGTCCGGATCTGCTCTCGCACTTCGGAATCGCGCGCGAGATTGCCGTCCTGACCGGCCGGCCTACTCCGACGGGGTTTCAGTGGCCGGACATTCATGCGACTGGCGAATGCCCCTTTTCGGTCGGCATCCAGACCAGCTCTCCGACTTACTACTCGGCCGGGTTGGCGAGCGGGGTGACCATCGCGCCCAGTCCCGCGTGGTTGAAGGCGAAGCTCGAGGCGGTGGGAATCCGGACGATCAACAACGCCGTGGATCTCACGAATTACCTGCTCATGCTCAGCGGGCAGCCGACGCATGTCTTCGACGCCGATCGCGTGGAAGGAACCCTTTGCGTCCGCGACGCGCTTGCTGGGGAGCAGTTGCTCGCCCTGAATGGACAGACTTACCTCCTGACTCCGGAAGATCTGGTGATTGCGGATGATCGGAAGGTGCTCGCGCTGGCTGGGGTTATCGGCGGCCAGGAAAGCAGCGTCACCTTCGGGAGCAAAAACGTGATTCTCGAGATCGCGAACTTTGAGCCGGCTCGCATCCGCCGGACTTCCCGGCGGCTGGGCATTTCGACCGACGCGAGCTACCGCTTTGAGCGCGAAGTCGATCTGGGCTTTTCGGTGATCCTGACGGGTTTGGCCGGCAAACTCCT
Source organism: Chthoniobacteraceae bacterium (assembly GCA_036388515.1). Classification (GTDB taxonomy): domain Bacteria; phylum Verrucomicrobiota; class Verrucomicrobiia; order Chthoniobacterales; family Chthoniobacteraceae; genus Chthoniobacter. The sequence goes on from DASVRR010000031.1 coordinate 11,715, forward strand.
GGCGGAACTCACGCAGGCGGCCACTCTTCATCGTGTATCCATCCAGTCCACGAATCCCGGCGCAGAGCGCTTTCTCCACAAAGAGTGGAGAGTCGTTCCTCTCCGCAAAGATCGCGCGGAAGCGATTCTGGGGATCAGCCTTTCGGATGAACGGATTTCCCAGATTCTGCAGGGGTTCGGATTGAGCCAAAAACCAGAAGGCTGGACAATCCCAACCTGGCGCCCGGATTTGACGCGCGAGATCGACCTGATCGAAGAACTCGCCCGCGTGGTCGGACTCGAGGCGATTCCGTCCCGGGTTCAGGCGCAGTTTGCTCCGGCTTCGGCGAGCGACCGCGCTTACGACCGTGCGATGGAACTGCGGCGGAACTGTGCGGCGCTGGGTTTGCACGAGGCGCGCAGCGTTTCGCTGGTTCCAGCAGAGCCCCTGGGATTGGCTGCCTTGCAGATCGCGAGCGACGATTTGCTCGGGGTGAAGAACCCCATGATCGACGACCAGGTGGTGCTGCGACCGCATCTTCTGCACGGGCTCTTCGAGGCAGTCGGGCACAACATTCGGGCGGGAGAAAAATCCGTTCGGTTGTTTGAAATCGGACGCGTTTATTCGCGGAATGTTCCGGAGGAAAAGAGTCATCTCGCCGTGGTGCTCAGTGGGCCGCTGCGCCGCCGTTCCTGGCGGGAAGGTGAGGGGAACGATGCGGATCTTTTCGAGCTGAAAGGTCTGCTCGGCGCCTTGCTTGGGCCCGAGGCGGAGTTCGTCCCGCGCCAAAATGCAGCGATCGCCCTTTCGCTCGAGCTGCAAATAGGCGGCCAGACCATTGGTTTTGCCGGGCAACTTTGGCCGAAGGATGCGCGGGAACTCGACTCCCTCGCGCCGGTGCTTTTTGCCGAGATCGATCTCAGCCAGCTCGCTGCCGCGGAGGGAAAAGCGGGCAAGTATCGGGAGATCCCGCGCTTTCCCGCGAGCAGCCGCGACATCGCCCTCCTCGCCCCACTCGATCTTCCTCACGGGCGGATCACCCGCGTCCTGGCGGAGGCACAAGAGCCGTTGCTCGCCGGTGCGGAATTATTCGACGTCTTCACCGATGCCACCGGAGCAAAAGTGCCCGCCGATAAAAAGTCGCTGGCCTACTCGTTGACATATCGAAGCGCGGAGCGAACATTGACCGCAGACGAAATCAACGCGGCCCACGCGAAGCTCAAAGAACGTCTGAAGTCCGAGCTGAAGGTGGCGCTGCGCGAGTAAAAGTTCTTTTCCAGACGAATGCAGTTCCGAAGCTTTCGAGCTGCGTTCGCCAAACCAATTTGCCCTGCTGTGTTCGACCAAAGGGTGGTAATCCCGATCCGGTATTTAACATAACTCAGGAGGCCGGGGTGGGCGGTTTTAGGTCATGCCTTTATAGGAAGACCGAGGCCCGTCCCAGGTCATCCGCCCGTTAACCTTAGGGGGAACGTGGAGCTCCATCCGGACGGCACGTGCGGGGCAATCTTCTTCCGGCGCTCCGGGCTCGATTTCAGATCGATCCGGAGCGCCTTTTCTTTTTTTGTGAGTTCCTTCCCTGACATGACTTTGTCCGGCGGAGCGCCCGCCTTGCGCCTTTTCCTCCCCATGATCCTGAGCCTGCTTTGCTGCGGGCCGTTGCGGGCGGAAGATGCGCTGTTGCCGGTGCAGCGGGAGTTGCGGGCGCGGAAGTTTTACTTCGGCGACCTGGATGGCCGTGCCTCGGAGGAAACCGTGGCCGCCATCCGGAAGTTTCAGGAGGCGAGAGGGATCGATCGCACCGGGAATCTGGATCAGGAAACGCTCCGGGCGTTGGGCCTGCGCGCGAGCCAACTTCCAGCCGAACCCGGGGCGCAGGCTCTCGCGGAATGCTGCGATCTGGTGCGCCGTTTCTTCCTCGCACGGCAAGCCGGAGACCTGGAGCAAACGACTTCGTTTTACGCGGATGAGGTCAGTTATTACTTCGAGCAGGAACTGAAACGTCCCGCCTTGCGCGAGCGTCACGCGGAGGAAAATCGTCGCTGGCCCCGACGCAAATACACGCTGCTCAACCGAATCGCCTCGCTGGCGCCCGGCCGGGAGGACACCGCGCAAGTCACCGCTCGAGTGCTTTCGCAGGTCGGCAGCGAAGCCGGCGCTCCGCGCAGCGCGACCGAAGATCTCGTGATCCGCTTGCGGAAGACCAGCGATGGCTGGCGGATCGTCGCCTTGAAACTGCTGGAGTAGCGGGAACTCCCCATCAATCCTGCGGCCGATGAATGTCCGCACGACGATCTTCCTGCTGCTTCTCCTTTTGGGAACAGCATTCGTCGCCGGCCTGGTGGAACTGAGGCGCGTCGAGGCGGAAAAATTCACCGCCGCGACTGCTGCGCTGCAAGGAACCTGGAGGAGTTCCGCCGACGCGTTTTGGGCGCGGCAAGGCGAGTCGCTGGGGAAGATGGTTGAGGAGCTTCCGGAGCGCGACGGCGTGCTCGCGGCGCTGCTTGGGTCCGATCGGCGCTGGGCTGCGGAAGCCTGGGACGATCGCACGCTGGCCAGCTTCGAGGCAAACGCGGTTTGGGTTTTCGGGAAAGACGGCGCGCTCTTTTACCAGCACGCGAATACTCCCTCGATTGCGTCGGTGGCGCCGTTGACTCCGGAGGAGCTGGAAAAGACTTTCAGCCGCGCCGAGGCGCCCCATTTTTTCCTCCCGCTGCAGGGAGAACGCGGCGCGCTGCGGATCCTGGAAGTCCGGGGCAAAGCCGTGCGCCCGAGCTGGGACGCGGACCGAAAAGAAGCGCCGGAAGGATTCTTCCTGGCAGGTCGAATTTGGGACGACGAACGGTTGAACGCCGCGTTGCCGCCGGGGAATGATCTCGTCTCGATCCGAACTCCGGAGGAACGCGCGGAGAGACCTGGAAAACCCAGTCGCATGCAGCACGCGATCCCGCTGCGCGATGTGCAGGGACGCGATATCGCACGGCTGGTTTTCACCCACGAGAATCCTGCTTTGATGACGCTGGAAGCCCGCGGGAATCGCGTTTTCTTCACGCTGCTGATCGGCGCGCTGGCTTTGTTCCTCACGCTCTTTTTGCTTTTGCTCCGGGCCATCGTGCGTCCGCTGCGGATCGTCATCCGGAGCCTTCACAGCGAAGATCTTTCCCTGCTGGAACCGCTCCGGAAACAACGCGCGGAATTTGGTGAACTGGCGCGGCTGCTGCACCTCTTTTTTGCTCAGCGCACCGAACTCCTCCGCGAAATGAACGAGCGCAGCGCTGCGGAAAAGGCGCTCCGCGAAAGCGAGGAAATGCTCCGCCATTCGCAGAAGATGGAAGCCGTCGGACGCCTCGCCGGCGGTGTGGCGCACGACTTCAATAATCTGCTCACCGCGATCATCGGCTACGCGGATTTGCTGCGTCAGCGTTTCCCCCACGATCCGGCCGCGTGCCAACCTGCCGAACTGATCCACCAGGCTGGGGAACAAGCAGCCGGGCTCACGCGGCAGCTCCTGGCGTTCAGCCGGAAACAACTCCTCCAGCCAAAAGTCATCGATCTGAATGTGATCGTCACCGGCTTGCACCGGCTCCTCCAGCGGATCATTGGGGAACACATCGAGATCCGCACCGTTCCGGAAGCACTCCGGCCTTGTGTCAGCGCCGATCCCGGGCAGATCGAACAAGTCATCGTGAACCTCGGCGTCAATGCGCGCGACGCGATGCCGCGCGGAGGAAAACTGACGATCCGCACGGTGGATTGGGAATGCACGCCGGAGACTCGGGCGGACGACTTGCCGCCGGGAGTTTACGTCGCGCTCGAAGTCACCGACACCGGCGAAGGCATGGATGCGGAAACTCGCGGCCGAATCTTCGAGCCGTTTTTTACCACCAAAGGTCCAGGCAAAGGAACCGGCCTCGGGCTGGCCACCGTCTATGGGATTGTGCGCCAGAGTCACGGCGGAATCGTGGTGGAGAGCGAACCCGGAAGCGGCAGCACCTTTCGCATTTTGCTCCCCTGGGTGGCGGGATTTGCGGCCACGGAACAGAGTGCGCCGACGATCGGGAATCAACCGGGCGGAGCGGAGACGATCCTGGTCGTCGAGGATGAGGAAATCGTGCGCGAACTCGTCTGCGAAGTTCTGCGCGGGCACGGATATCGAGTGCTGGAAACGGCGCGCGGAATCGATGCCGCGGATTTGATCCGGAAAGAAGGCGGGCGGATTGACCTGCTGATCAGCGATGTGGTGATGCCGGAGATGAATGGAGCGGAAGTGGCGCGCGCGGTGCGATTGCAGGCGCCTCAGGCGCGCGTGCTTTTTGTTTCCGGATATTCCGAAAACGACATGGCGGATCAAGGAATGGAAGTGCTGGCTTTCGAGGTGTTGCAAAAGCCGTTCACTCCGGGAGCTCTGATCCAAAAAGTCCGCGAAGTCCTGGACGCTCCGCGCCTGGCTGAGGCGGTCAGCGGGTAAGCCGCGCCTGAGTCGCGTCGATCTCGCCTTCGAGTGCGCGCAGCCGGGCGGAACGTTGCCGCGGAGTGAGCGAGTTTTGTGCCGCCACGGTGCTCACCTTCAGGCGGTAAGCGCGTGCGCGGCTGGCGGTGGCCGCGGTCGGGCTGAGTTCCTCGAGTTGCTGCGTCTTGCGGAGCAAAGCGGACTCCTGCTCCCGAAGTTGATCGAGTTCCGAGCTTCGCCGCCGGTTCGTTGTCGCGAGTTGCTGCTCGGTCCGAGTCCGGCGGCTCGTCAAAGTTTCACCGTCCCGGAGATCACGGCTGAGTTGCGTTTCGGCGCCAGCGACCGCAGCGCGTTTGGCGGCCTGGCGCTCGCGGGCTTTGCTTTCGCTCCAGCCAAAAAGCCCGCCTTGCTGCGGATCTCCGGTCGTCTCGCAACCTGCCGCCAAAGCCGCCAAAGCTCCCGCAACCCACCGCAGTCGCGCGTTCATTTCTTCAGTTGATCGTTGATCGAGATGAGCTGCCCGCGCTGGCGGAGCAGTTCCCCGCGCTCTTCGCCGAGCCGATTGATCTGCTCACCGAGCTCCGTTCCGCGCGCATCTGCCGCCGCGCCTTTGAGCACGGCTTTATGCGCGTCGATAGTTTCCTGCCACGAGCGCGCCGTCTGGTCGATCTTCCCGACTTGCGAGTTGATCGAAGTCCGCAAGTCAAACTCCTGCACCGTCGGTCCGGCGGAGCGATCGCTGGCCAGGACCGCCGTGAGCTGGCGTTGCCTGGCTGAAATCGCCGCACGCAACTTCGCGTTGTATTGTTTGCGGCTTTGGATCTGGCGCTGGAGCAAGGCGAGGCGGGAATCGAGCGCGGACTCTTGCTGCGTGTAAGCGGCTTTTTTCTCCGCAACATTTTCCCCCACCGCACGTCCGGCCAGGCCGCCGACGAGCGCTCCAGCAGCGGCCCCGCCGAGCGCTCCGGCGCCGCGATTTCCTTTGTGGAGGAGCGCACCGGCACCAGCGCCGAGCGCAGCACCGGCGGCGGCTCCCGCGACCGTTCCTTCCGTGCGCGTGCGCTGCCGGTCGTCCTTGAGATTCGTGCAGCTGCAAAGAGCGCAAACCAGGGTTGCCGAAAGGATCCGCATCGTCCGCGCGCTCTGCCGATGGAGGAGGAAAGGAGCGTTCATCATGGGCGCGATTTGGTGTGGAATACTGAGGCCGTGCCAGACAATTCGGCTTCATCTCCAGTCAGGCTTGCGTAATGTCCGCGCCACATGCGCGCAATCCTTGCCCTCGAAGATGGACGTTACTTTCTCGGAGAAGCTTTTGGCGCCGCCGCGACCGACGTCGGCGAGGTTTGCTTCAATACTTCCATGACGGGTTATCAGGAAGTGCTCACCGATCCGTCTTACCGCGGACAGATCGTGGCGATGACCGCGCCGCAGATCGGGAACTACGGAGTCAATGCGCTGGATCAGGAAAGTTACGAACCTCACGTGCGCGGGTTTGTGATTGAGGAACTCAGCCCCGTCACCAGCAACTGGCGGTCGCAAGGCGGGCTGGATGATTACCTCCGGAAATATCGCATTCCCGGCGTGCAGGGAATCGACACCCGGGCGCTGACCAAGCATCTGCGGTCGCGCGGCGCGATGCAGGGTTGCGTGAGCACGGAAGAGATTTCTGTCGAGCGGGCGATCGAACTCGCGCAGCAGGCTCCGCCGATGGAAGGCTCGGATTTCGTCCAGGAAGTCACCCCGAAAATCGCTTACGACTGGGATCCGGAGGACACGCTTTCGCGGCGGTGGACGATCGTCAAAGGCGACGGCGCGGGAGGAAACGCGGTGGAGAATGGGGAAAGCTTTGAGCCGCTCGCGCCGGTGAAGCATCAGATCGTGGCGTATGATTTCGGGCTGAAGCTGAACATCCTCCGGCGGCTGCGTCAGCAGGGTTTCAAAGTGAAAGTCGTCCCGGCCGACACCAAAGCCGAGGAGGTGCTCGCGATGAAACCTGACGGCGTTTTTCTTTCCAACGGACCCGGCGATCCGGGCGCTTTGACTTACGCGCATCAGAACCTCCGCGGCCTCATGGGGAAGACTCCGATCTTCGGGATTTGCCTCGGCCACCAGCTGCTCGGCTACGCGTTCGGCGGGAAGACTTTCAAGTTGAAGTTCGGTCATCGCGGAGGCAATCAACCGGTCAAAGATCTGCGCACGGGGAAGGTCACGATCACTTCGCAAAACCACGGATTCGCCGTCGATCCGGAGTCGTTGCCGGCGGATGTGGAAGTCACGCACGTGAACTTGAACGATCAAACGGTGGAAGGTCTGGCGCACAAAACTCTCCCCATCTTCAGCGTGCAATATCATCCGGAAGCTTCACCCGGACCAAATGACGCGAGCTATTTCTTCGACCAGTTTGCCAAACTGATTGAAGACGCCCGCGGAGGTCGTTAGCGTCGCCGCCATGCCCAAGCTTACTGTTTCCCTCCCGGACGGCGAAGTGGTCGTGCACGAACTGGCCGACGAAGTGATCACGGTCGGTCGCGTGGATGACAACCTCCTCCAGATCAACGACATCTCCGTCTCCAGCAATCACGCGCAGCTCACGCTTTCCGGTGGCGATTACATCCTGCAAGATCTCGGTTCCACGAACGGCACACGGGTCAATGGGGAAGACATCGGCGAGGGCGAAGACCGGCCGCTGCAGGACGGCGACGCGATCATTTTCGGCAAGGTGCACGCGAGCTACGGCTCGGAGCATGCCGCGGTGCAGCCGATGCCGGAAGGCCTGGAAGCAGCCGCGGTTCCGGCAACTTCCAGCGCGCGGCCGGCGGATTTTTCCAACGCCTCGCCATTTCAAACCAAGAGCAAGAAGAAGGACTCCAAGGCGGCGGGAATCATGGCCTTTGCTGGAGTGTCGTTGCTGGCTTTCCTGGCGGCGGTCGCGATGATCTTCCAGATGCGGTCGCCGCTCTAGCAAGTCGGCGGTGGCGGAGATGATCGACCTGCCGCGAATCGAGTGCGCGGTTCGCGGTTTCGGCCCAGTGAGCGCGCAGGCGGAAGTCGAGCCGTGGCTGGAGATTCCGGCGGCAGCGCTCCGCGAAACCGCGCGTGGCATCCCGCCCGCGCAGGCGACTTTCGTCCAAGTCGGGCGGACGGAAGAGGAGTTGCGAGTGCTTTTTAGCTGCGAGGATGCGCATCCCAGCGCGACGTTGACCGAGCGCGATGCCGCGCTTTATGAGGAAGAAGTCGTCGAGGTCTTCATCGATTCGGTCGGCGATCTGGAGAGCTACTACGAACTCGAGCTGAACCCGCTGAACACCGTGCTGGACTTGGTTCTGCGCCGGACCCGAAGCGGCTACCGAAAGGATGCTCGCTGGGATTGTGACGGACTTCGGACCGCCGTCCAGCGCACCGCTGCCGGCTGGAATGCAGAGCTCGCAATTCCTTTCCTGAGCGTCGCGTCCGCGATTCCGCAGCGTGGCGACGAGTGGCGGGTGAATTTCTTCCGGATCGATCGTCCGCCGAATGCTCCGCGCGAACTCAGCGCCTGGTCAGTCACCGGCCGCCCGCTGTTCCATGTCCCGGAGCGTTTTGGCTTCATCGGTTTCGTTTAACCAACGGGAAAGTTTCGGGTTCAGCCGGGGAGGGAAGCACGCTGTCGCTTCCGTGGCCGGCGCTCTTCGGCATCGACGGCGCGATGCCCTCCACGTTGCCTCCACATTCCGCCTACGGAGCAGCTGGGACCGAAGCGTCCAGTGCCTCCGGACTCGGCGGCGGCGGAAGGGTGATCTCTGGCCACGGAACAATTTGCGTGGCGCCAAGCAGCGGAGCCGAAACCGTCAGCTCCATCTTCGGCAACTCACCGACGGAAGCTGGATCGTGTGCGCCGCTGAGGCTGGAGCGGATCAGCGCTTCGGTCAAAGGCGGCGCAAAATCCAGGTAGCGGGCTGGCCGCATCAGCGGACCGACCAGATGCAAAGTGAAAGCTTCCCCATGCAATCCGCCCGTGGCGCTGAGACTCACCAGAGGTTCCCCGCCGCGCCAAGTGATCGTGCCTTCGCGCACCAGCAGCAGAGTGTTTCCAGAGATCAACGGGAGAGACGCGAACGTGGCGATTCCTTCCAGCCGCGGCGCACCAACCGCACCGCCGATCTGCAGGTCGAGTCGCAAGATTCCCGACGGCGTCAGCGCGGAAGACTCGTCGCTCTGGAGATCGATCTTCAGCATCCAAGGTTTCCACGGCGCCACGTTCCAGCGGAAGATCGGCTTGAGTTCGCGACCAGGTTTCGAGTCCCAGATCGAGGTGATGTCGGCGACCGCCTGGCTTTGATGAGCGCTTGGTCTGGTATGATTCTCCAGGGTTCCAACCGAAAGATCCGTGGGGCGGGCGAGTCCTTGCAGCGTCGCGTGATTCCAGGTTCCTTCCACCGCGCCATCGAAGCTGGTCGTCAGGACCAGCGAATTCAGCTCGAACATGGGGAACCGCAGCCGCTTGCTCGCGACCGCCAGCTTCAGCGCCGGATCGCGGGCGTTCTGGAAGTCCACCAACCCGGATGCCGCAAAGTCGCCGAACTCCGTGCGTCCGCCGAACCGTTTCACGAGCAAATGCTGGGCGTCCAAATCGGCCTCGCCTTCCACGGCCTCCAGCAAGACGCCGCTCCAGCCGAGCGGCAACCGACCTTTGCTCAGCGTCAGGCGACCGCTGCTTTTGACTGCGCCGAGAGGTCCTTCCGCCGCGATTTTTCCCCGCACGTTGCCTTCGATGGGGAAGTTCCAGCCGGTGAGCTGCGAGGCGGCATGAAGGTCCAGGTTGTAAGCGGTCAGCGCGACTTTGCTGGAAGTGGTGTCATCGAGCAGCTCCGCCAGCGAAGTATTCGGCCACGCTTTCCAGACATCCAGCGGCAGCAAGGCGTCGCCTTCCAGCTGAAGCTGCTGCGCGTGCGTGAAGCGGATGTTTTGCAAGCTCAGCGCTTTGTTCCCGACGGTCACATTGGCGGAAAACCAGGAGTCATCGTCGGATAAAGCGAAGCGGCTGAAGAGCATCGCGCCTGGCTGATAAGTGCCGCTGAGGTCCACATTGATCGGGTGCAAAAGTGCGGCGCTCGCGCCAAGCGAACGCACCTTCCGCAATTGCGCGTCAAACTTCCCGGTGTGACCGCGCGCGGAACCTTCCCCGCTCCATTCGATCCTTGCTCCGCCCGCGAGCGGCTCGGCGACGATCGGTTGCTGCTGCAAAGCCGCATACTTCCCGAGTTCGTCGATCGCCGCGTGGAGTTCGCCCCAATATTGTTTATCCCCGAGGATATTCACCACGCCGCGACCGCGGACGAAGTCGCCGTTGTTGAACATCGAAAGGTTGGAGAGTTGAAGCTCGTTGCCGTTGAGTTTCAGCGTGGCGTGCAGCTCTTCGATCGGCGCGTTCCGCCAGGTCAGTTTGTTCCCCGCGACGATGATTTGCCCGTTGAACTGCTGATCTTTTCCCCGCACCGCGCCGTCGATCGTCGCCTGGCCCGCAGCAAACTTAAACTCCGGAAGCAACAGCGCCGAAAGCTCCGTGAGGTTGTCGATTTTCGCCGCGATGTTGAAGGCAAACTCCCGCTGCCACCAAGTCTGGCCCGGTCCGGGCAAAGCGAAATCTCCGTTCAGCGTCAGATGATTATGTCCCTGGTGCAGCGTGAGTTCCGGGATCTGCACCCGCTCATTCATCAGCGTCGCGCCGAGCACCAGCGAGTTCCATTGGCGGGATTCCCACTGGAAGTTTGTGACTTCATCGAGCCGAAGCAAAGCCGTCGCTTTCGAAGGATCCTGCGGCGAACCGCGGAAGGTGAATCTTCCCCGCTCGATCGTGCCGCCGGTGGCTTCGGAGAGCGCGAGGAAAGTCGCGAGCTGGCCGATCGAGATTTGCGAGAAGGTGCCGGTCGCTTCAAACCTCAGCTGGTGATCTTGCGCCAAGGTTTGCGCGCCGATCCGGATTTCGCCGCCAAACGCTCGGAGGTTCATCTCCAGGCTCAGCCGCCCGCGCGCCAGGCGATCCAGTTTCGCCGAAAGACTGCGCAGCTCGACGCCCGGCTGCAGCATGACGCCGGCAAATTCGGCGCGCGCACCTTCGAGTTTCGTCGTGCCGCGCAAGTTGCGGAAGGAACGAGTCAGCCACGGTTGTTTGATCGTGAGCTGGCCGACCGTGATTTCACCCGCTGCGACCTCGCTGATGCTGAAACTCGCGTCTTGCAGCCGCACGAAATCTGTCTCCGTGGCGAAGGTGAAATCCACCCGTCGTGCTTCGACCCGCTCGGGTCCGGTGATCCAGCGCCCGTTCGGCCGCAGCCATTCCAGCGCCGGTTTTTCTTCGAAAGTCATCGCGTCGAGCGGGACCTCGATCTTCCCGGAAACACCGTCGAGTTTCAGCGAGCGAAACCATGGCGTCGATCCGCTCCGGAAAAGCTCCCGCAAGGAAAGATCCGCTCGCGCTTCCTGAATCGCGAGGCGGGAAACGGCGCCCTCAGCGGTCTGATGAACCCAAACAGAATTGGTCAGCGTCACCGGCTCCCATGCGCTGCCTTGAACTCCGCCGATCTGCGCGTGAACGCCCCAGCGCCAGGCTTCCCAGCGGACCAACTGCTTGATCGCGAACCGAAAACAGTGCGGCTCGAAAAGGGAAGCCAGGGCCAGCAAGAGCACGGCGAAACCCGCGCGCAGGAGCGGAAAACGGCGCTTCGCCGGAAGCGCGCCGGACTGGTGAGCGGCGCCGGCGGAGGGCGGAAATGCTGGGGTGGAGGTGCTCAAGACAGGCGTGGACCGTAGCTTCCTCGGGAGAAAAAGAAAGCCTGCGACTCACCGCCTCCGCCGCGTCAATCCCCGAAGAGCGAGAGCTGATCGGTGGGCACGCGGAAATGCCTGGTGGAAAGCTCCGCAACCTGGAGGCCCGCTCCTTCCGGAGGAAAACCGGCTTTGCGGCGCGCGACATCGAAAAGCATTTTAATTTGCTCCGCGAGCGGGCCGGTGCCGGTGAGCCGAGCTCCGAATTGCGCATCGTAGAGCTTGCCGCCGCGAAGTTCCTGAAGCCGCCCGAGCACTTTTTCCTTTTGCCCCGGAACATGTCGCTCCAGCCAATCCTCGAACAACGGAGCCACGGCCCAAGGCAGGCGCAACAACGTGTAATTTGCCCCCAGCGCTCCGGCTTCCGCGACCGCGCGGAGCACCGCCGGGATCTCGTGCTCGGTCAGCCCGGGAATGATCGGCGCCATCAGCACGCGCACCGGCACGCCGGCCGCGCTCAGTTCGCGGATCGCCGCGAGCCGCCGACTCGGGGGAGACGCGCGAGGTTCCAGCACCCGCGCCAGATCGGCGTTCAGCGTGGTGACGGAAATCGCCACGCTGACCGCATGCCAGCGGGCAAGTTCCGCCAGAAGATCGATGTCGCGGGTGACCAGATGATTCTTCGTGATGATCGCGACCGGGTTCCGGAACTCCGCGAAGACTTTGAGGCAAGCGCGGGTGAGTCGGAGCTGGCGTTCGATCGGCTGATAAACATCCGTCACGCCGCTCAGCGCGACCACCTGCGGTTCCCAGCGTTTGCGGGAAAACTCCCGCCGCAACAGCTCCGGCGCGCGCTCCTTGACCATGATCTTTGTCTCGAAATCCAGGCCCGCGGAGAAGCCGAGATATTCGTGCGTCGGCCGGGCAAAGCAGTAGGCGCAGCCGTGTTCGCAGCCACGGTACGGACTGACGCCGGCGCGGAAAGGAATGTCCGGCGAATCATTCCAGGCGATGATCGACTGCGTGCCATCGCGGAAGAATTGCGTGCGCACCGGGCGCGGCTGGTCGTCTTCGTCCCAGGAGTCATCCGGCTCGATGATTACCTCCAGCTTTTCGAACCGATTCTTCGGGTTCGACTTTGCTCCGCGAGCCGGAGCAGCGAGCGCGGCTGGGTCGTCGGCGGAAGAAGCGGGGCGCATGATTCGTGTTCTTTAGAACACTATTCCGGCGGCGGCAAGGAAGGGTCCATGAAAGACGCGGAAGAAGACGAAAAGCTGGCGCCGCAGGTTTTGGCTGGAACTCACCCGCGGCGTTTGCTCCGGAAGAAAGGGATCCATTTTGGTGTGCTTTGGCGCTTTTCGTGGAGCTGACTTTTGGTTCCGGACGATCCAACTTCTTCCCCATGCCGCCACCGCTCATCCGGACTGAAAAACAAAAGATGCTCGCGGGTGAACTCTACAACGCGCTCGATCCGGAGCTTTCCGCGGAGCGACAGCGTTGCCGCGAGCTTTGCCAGCTCCTGAATGCTTCCCGCGAAGATCATCCCGAAGAAAGGCGGCGCATTCTCCACGAGCTTTTCGGCGAGGAAACCGACGCCTGGATTCAGCCGCCGTTCTTCTGCGACTACGGGACGAACATCACGCTGGGGAAGAAGGTCTTCTTCAACTTCAACTGCGTCATCCTCGACGTGATGCCGGTGCGCATCGGCGATCACGTGCTGCTTGGTCCCGGCGTGCAAATCTACACCGCGACGCATCCGCTGGACGCCGCCGAACGGCGAACCGGGCTGGAGCTTGCCCGCCCGATCGAGATTGGCGCGGATGTCTGGATCGGTGGCAGCGCGATCGTTTGTCCTGGAGTGAAAATCGGCGCGCGCTCCGTGATCGGCGCGGGCAGCGTGGTCACACGCGAGATTCCCGACGACGTCGTCGCCGCGGGGAATCCGTGTCGTGTGCTGCGTTCGCTGACCAATCCGGCGGCGGGAGAACGCTGATCAAACTTCGCGAAAACTGAGGGCGCACCTTCTTCTTCCGGAAGAAACGAACGGCTAATCCGCCGGTGTCGGTCAGCTCGGGAAGAGTTCGCGCACTTCCAGCTGAATGCCGGGGACGCTTTCACAAGTGAGCGTCTCCTCGCGTGTGTAGAGCCGCTTCTCCGCATAGACGCCGTCCACCGGATGTCGGTAAACCTCCACCTCGTGCCGCAGCGCGAGGACGATCCAGTATTCCGCGACGCCCGCCTCCGCGTAAAGCGAGGCATTCTCCCGGTCCAAAGCAAGGCTGGTGACCGCGACCTCAATGACCAGTTCAGCCGAAGTCGGATGCTCCTGAGTGAAGTCGGAAAGCGCGCCTTGAACCACCGCCAGATCGGGCTCTGGTTCGGAATCCGCCAAGGTCAAAGGGTCTTCCTTGCGCACCGTGAAGCCATTCGGAATGCGGATTTCGATCAGCTTCAGCAGCAGGTTGTTGATCGAGGTATGAAGAGGCGATTTCGGCATTTTTTGAATGATGATGCCGCGGATCAACTCAGTGCGGGGAAGCTCGGGATGCAGCTCATTGAGCTGGTGGTAGAAGTCCACGGACAACCGCGAGACGCGGCTGCGGACCTCCGGAAGATCGAGGATGTCGGCCATAGCGCGCAGCCTATTCCACAGTCACGCTCTTTGCCAGGTTCCGCGGTTTATCCACGTCGCAGCCGAGCGCGACGGCGGTGTGATACGCCAGGAGCTGTAGCGGAATACACGTCAGCAGCGGCGAGAGATAATCCGGACAATGCGGAATGTAGATCACGTCGTCCGCGACTTTCGCCAGCTTGGTGCAGCCTTCCGTGCCGATCGCGATCACCGGACCTTTCCGTGCTTTCACTTCCTCGATGTTGCTCACGTTTTTGTCGAAGACGCTGTCGTCCGGAGCAATGAAAACGCTCGGCACTTCGGGAGAAATCAACGCGATCACGCCGTGCTTGAGCTCCGCGCTCGGATGGCCGCTCGCGTGGATGTAACTGATCTCTTTCATCTTCAGCGCGCCTTCCAGCGCCACGGGATAATTGAACTGCCGGCCGAGGAACATCATCGCCTGCGCGTGCGCATATTTTTCGGCAATCTTTTTGATCTCGCTGCTCATCTCCAGGATGCGCCGCACCTTATCCGGAATGGCTTCCAGCTCGTCGATGATCCGCAAGCCTTCGCTGGAACTCAGATGCCGGATGCGCCCGAGCAGCAAGCCGATCAACGTCATGATCGTCACTTGCGAGGTGAACGATTTCGTCGCCGCGACGCCGATCTCCGGACCGGCGTGCATATAGACGCCGCCGTCGCTTTCGCGCGCGATTGTCGAGGCCACGTTGTTGCAAATACCGAGCGTCCGGTGGCCTTTGCGCTGGCTTTCCCGCAAGGCGGCGAGCGTGTCCGCGGTCTCGCCGCTTTGGCTGATGCAAAAGACCAGCGAATCCTTGGGCAGCGGCATATTGCGGTAGCGAAACTCGCTGGCAAATTCGACTTCCGTGGGAATATGCGCGAGCGCTTCGATCACGTATTCGCCGACCATCCCGGCATGACTCGCGGTGCCGCAGCCGCTGAGGATGATTCGCTCCACGGCGCGCAGCTCCGCGTTGGACATGTCCAGGCCGCCGAGCACGGCGGTGGATTGCTCCCGCGAAAGTCTTCCGCGCATCGCGTCCTGGATCGTCGCCGGCTGCTCGAAGATTTCCTTGAGCATGTAATGCGGATAATCGCCCTTGTTCACGTCCTCCTCGCTGAACTCCACCTTCGACACCTCGAAGCCGCTCGCGCCGCCGACCAGGCTGGTGATTTCAAACTCGTCCTGAGTCAGCGCCGCGATGTCGTAGTCCTTCAGGTAAATTGCTTCCCGCGTGTAGGCGACGATCGCCGAAACATCGCTGGCGAAAAAGTTCTCCCCTTTCCCCACACCCAGCACCAGCGGGCTTCCGCGCCGCGCGCCAACGATCGCATTCGGCACGTCGCGATGAATGAGGATGATCCCGTAAGTCCCGACGACTTGCTTGAGCGCGGCGCGCAAAGCTTCCACCAGCCGGCCTTTTGAAGGCTCGCCGCCGGCTGAGTCGTAATGTTTCCCCACGAGATGCGCCAGGACCTCGGTGTCGGTCTGGGAGTGAAAGGTGTGGCCTTCCTTCACGAGCTGATCCTTGAGCACGTTGTAGTTTTCGATCACGCCGTTGTGACAAAGGAAAAGCTTCCCGCTGCCGTCCACGTGCGGATGCGCGTTGCTGTCGGTGACGCTGCCGTGCGTCGCCCAGCGGGTGTGGGAAATGCCGATGTTTCCTTCCGGCGGCGATTGCTGGATGAGTTCCGCGAGATTGGCGATGCGGCCCACTTTCTTCCGGAGCTCGATCTTCCCCGCATGCAGAATCGCCACGCCAGCGCTGTCGTAGCCGCGATATTCCAGCCGCCGCAAGCCGTCGAGAAGGATCGGGACTGCTTGTGATTTGCCGATGTAGCCGATGATGCCGCACATAGATGAATGACGAGTGAGAGAGTGGAAGTGAGCGCCCACGCTGGCAGAGAATCCGCGTTCCGACAAGCGACGCACTTTCTTCCGCAGCGCGCCGGGATTTGCCTCTTGCTCAAGCTCGGCGCCGGCTCCTAACCTGCGCGCATGAAATCGTGGCTCAGAGCGCTGGATCGGATTTTGCGCGGCGAAGCGACGACCGTGGAAAGCCTCAAAAGCGGGCTCGCCGAGGTGCCGCTCGCGGGGATGACGGCGCTGATCATCCTGCTCGGCGCGATCTACGGAATGGGGATGGGCACCTTTGCTTTGTTCAAAGAAGGCGGTCCATCCGTTGCGCAGTTTGTCGCTTCCGCCGTGAAAATCCCGGCGCTTTTCCTCCTCACGGTGGTGATCACGTTTCCTTCCCTTTACGTCTTCAATGCGCTGGTCGGCTCGCGCTTGACCCTCGCCTCGGTGCTGCGGCTGCTCGTCGCCGGACTCGCGGTGACGCTGGCGGTGCTGGCTTCGTTCGGGCCAATCGTCGCGTTCTTTTCCGTGAGCACCACCAGCTATCCGTTCATGGTTCTCCTGAATGTGGCGATGTGCGCCGTCGGCGGGATGCTGGGGCTCTCGTTCCTCCGGCAAACTCTGCACCGTTTCACGGTCGTGGCCGGGCCTTTGCCCACGACGCCGCCGCTTTTGCCCCAAGCTCCAGCGAAACCCGGCGCGCTCGATCCGGTCGGCGGCAAAGTCCTCCGACCTGACGTGCAGAGCGTCTTCCGCTGGTGGATGGTGCTGTTTGCGCTGGTGGGCTCGCAGATGGGCTGGGTGCTGCGTCCGTTCATTGGCCAGCCGGGCATGCCGTTCACTTTCTTCCGCACGCGCGAGTCAAACTTCTTCGCCGCGGTCTGGGAAAACTTGCTCGCGCTGTTCCAGTGACCCGCGAGTTCCTGCTGGGTGCGGATGAAATCCTGCGCGCCGGCACGAGCAGCGCTGGCGGAGCAAAGCGCATCGCCTGGACCCGCGCAGCAATCTATGTGGCGGTCTTCGGCTCCACCTACGGCGCGCTCATGGGAACGTTCGGCGGATTCGCTGGGGATCGTGCGCTGATGATTCTTTTCTCCGGAATCAAGGTGCCGCTTTTGCTGGCGGTGACCTTCCTCGTTTGCATCCCGAGCTTCTTTGTCCTGAACACCTTGCTCGGCGTTGGGGAAGATTTCCGCGAAGCCTTCCAGGCGCTCGTCCTCACGCAAGCCGCGCTGACCATCCTGCTCGTCTCGCTCGCACCGGTGACGCTGTTTTGGTACGCTTCCTCCGCGGACTACAACTCCGCGGTTCTCTTCAATGCCTTCATCTTCGCGGTCTCCAGCGTCGCCGCGCAATGGCTCCTGCGCCGCCAGTATCAGCCGCTCATCGCGCGCAATCCGCGTCACCGAATGTTGCTGCGGACTTGGCTGATCCTCTTCGCCTTTGTCGGTATCCAGACCGCCTGGATCCTGCGGCCCTTCATCGGTCATCCAGCCATGCCCGCGCAGTTCTTCCGCGAGGAAGCCTGGGGAAACGCCTACGTCGCCGTCGCGGAGAAGTTCCGAGAAGCTTTGGAGGGTGCGCTCGGATCGATCCTGGAATAAGACGCTGCGGAGGAAGGACAGCCGTTCCTTTCAGGCGCGAGATTTTCACATGCGAGGGCTGACAGGCGCACGAATTCCTGCCAGAACGCGATGCGGATTCCACCCCCGGAAACTCTGCGATCTTCTTCCCTATGAGCCTCCCCACCATGCCCTCCGTCGCCGAAAAAACTCTCGCGGTCATCATGGGAGGCGGAGCTGGTTCGCGGCTCTTCCCGCTGACCAAGGAGCGATCCAAACCGGCGGTGCCGCTCGCGGGGAAATACCGGATCGTGGACATCCCGATCTCGAACTGCATCAACTCCGGACTTCGCCGGATCTATGTGCTCACGCAGTTCAACTCCGCTTCGCTCCACAAGCACATCAACTCCAGCTACAAGTTCGATAACTTCTCCCGGAGCTTCGTCGAAATCCTCGCCGCGCAGCAGACGCCCACGGACAACAGTTGGTATCAAGGCACGGCCGACGCGGTGCGCCAAAACCTCCGCGATTTCCTCCAGTATCCTTACGAATACTTTGCCATCCTGAGCGGTGATCAGCTCTACCGGATGGATTACCGGGAAGTGCTCGCGCAGCACATCGAGACGAAAGCCGACATGACGCTCGCGACTATTCCGGTGAAGCGGGAAGACGCGAAGTCCTTCGGCATCATGCACACGGATGCCCAGCGGAGGATCGTTCGTTTTGAGGAGAAACCGAAGGATCCGGCGCTCCTCGACGAACTCCGGATCCCTGCGGAACTGCTGGCGGAGATGGGGCGGAACCCGGATGAGGAACTCTTTCAGGCCTCGATGGGCATCTACATTTTCAACCGCGACGTGCTGGTCGAGGCGCTGAACAACGAGCACGTGGACTTCGGGAAGCACATCATCCCCGACCTGATCTCGCGGATGCGCCTGCACTCGTATGTCTTCCAGGGTTATTGGGAGGACATCGGGACGATCCGCGCATTCTTCGACTCGAACCTCGCGCTCACCGACGCAGTGCCGCAGTTCAATTTCTTTGACACCATCGCGCCGATTTACACCCACGCGCGGTTTCTTCCCGCGACCAAAATCAATGGGGCGAACATTCGCAAGGCGATCATTTCGGATGGCTGCATCATTGACGAAGCGACCATCGAACGTTCGATTGTCGGCATCCGCAGTTTCATCAAAGCGGGAACGACCATCCGCCACAGCATCCTCATGGGCGCGGATTTCTATGACGTCGATCAAGCAAGTCGCGAAGGCGGCCCGCAACTCGGCATCGGCCGCAACTGCGTGATCGATCATGCGATCATCGACAAGAATGCGCGGATCGGGGACGGCGTGGTGATCACGAGCGACGGCAAGCCGGATCATTTTGATGGGGAGAATTATTATGTCCGCGACGGAATCGTGGTGGTGCCAAAAGGCGCGGTGATTCCCGACGGGGCCTGGATCTGAAAGCATCCCGGTTAACCGGGAAGGTCCGAGTGGAGGGCATCGCGCCGTCGATGCCACGCCGGGAGGCGGGCCACGGAAGCGGCGGCGCGCTTCCCTCCACACTGAAGTCGAAAACCTTCCGGAGTGGAAAACTTCCTCGGCAGCGATTTAGCGGCAGCACGGGTTCTTTTTTGAAAAACCGTTCAGGCACGCTACCATCTGCCGCACATGCGCCGCTTGCTCGCTCTCCTCTTCCTTTCACTGATTTCCGTCCGCGCTTTTGCCGAGCTTCCTTTTGACACCGTTTTCAAAGGCCGGGCGCAATTTGACCGGTTGCTGACGGTTGCGGATCAATTCAAGGCGCTGCCGCTCGGCGATCGGGTTGCGACGATCGGCAAAGCGCTCGCGGGAACGCCTTACAAAAGCTACACGCTGGAGATCGATGATCGCATCGAGGCGCCGTCCGCCAACTTCACCGGACTGGATTGCTGGACCTTCTTCGAGGTGTCGCTGGCTTTCGCCCGGATGCTGGAAGAACCGCGCGAAAATTGGACGCCGCAAACCTTCCTGAAGTACATCGAGCTGGATCGCTACCGCGGCGGGAAATGCGACGGCAGCTATCTTTCGCGACTGCATTACCTGGAAGAATGGCTCTCCGACAACCACGGCCGCGGGCTGGTGAAAGATCTGACGCGCGAACTCGGCGGAGTTCTCGGTCCGCACGCCGCTCGGGAGATGACGGTCGGCTGGAAAGGCTACCGCTACATGCGGAACAACATGGATCTGCGGCTCGGCATCGCTGAAATGGAGGCGCGCCTCCGGAAGACGCCGCTCTATTACATCCCCAAGAGCAGGGTTCCCGCGATCGAGTCGAAGCTCCGCAGCGGCGACATCATCGGGATTTGTTCCCGGGATGGCCGGCAAATCGCCACGGCGCACGTGGGTCTCGCGTATCGGACGCACGACGGCGTGCTGCATTTCCTGCATGCCTCCGCACCGCGGAATCACGGCCAGGTCGTGCTCGACCAGCAACTCTCCGGTTACCTGAACAAGTTTAGCACGCACGCCGGGATTCTCGTCGCGCGTCCGCTGAAGTAGCCGTCGTCCGGAAGAAATCTGCGTTTCTTCCGGAGGTAACGCCTTGCTGGGGCGGTGCCGAGGAATTCCTTGGACATCCGGAGAGCGGAGCATAACCTTCACGTCCCTGTTTTCCGACGGTTTCGGAGCAAACAGGGTTTTTCCTTCACATCCGCAGCATGACTTCCGCTCTTCTCCTCATCCTCGCCCAAGCTCCCGGCGCTCCCGCGCAAAATCCGTTCAGCATGCTGGTGCCGTTCGTCTGTATCGGCGTGATCTTTTACTTCCTGATCATCCGTCCGCAGAGCAAGCGGCAGAAGGAACTCGCCGCGTTGGTTGGCTCGCTGAAAACCGGCGACAAAGTGGTCACCACCGGCGGCATCCACGGGATCATCTCGAACGTGAAGGAAGGCCACACGCTCAGCCTGAAGATTGCGGACAACGTCAAAATCGAGATCGACAAATCGGCCATCGCTTCGGTGTCGAAGTCTTCCGAATCTTCTTCCGCCGCCACCGCCGCCTAGTCCTGCGGCCGCGGCTGTTGTCGTCACCTTTTCCCCTGCGATGAATCCTACTTTCACGTTCCTCTTCGGACTTCTCCTGCTCGTCCTTTTCGGCTGGTACTTCTTCAGCGAAAGCGAGCGCGCCAAGCGCTACCTCGGTTCCATTTTAACCATCCTGCTGACGGCATTTTGTCTGCAGGCGGTGATCCCACCGTTCGACGTCAGGGACGCCAACGGCAAGCTCCTGAAGTCCGGAAAGATCCAGCTCGGCCTGGATCTCAAAGGCGGAACATCCTTCCTGATCCGCTTGATCGCAGTGCCGGATGAAAAAGGGCAAACCCGCCCGATTACGCCTTCCATGGTGGATCAGGCAGTCGAAGTCATCCGGAAGCGTGTCGATCAACTCGGCACCAGCGAACCCGTGATTACGCCCAGCGGAACCGACCGAATCCTGGTCCAGATTCCCGGCCTTGATCCGCAGCGTCTGGAAGAAACCCGCGGCCAGCTGAAGAAGGTGGCGAAGCTCGAGTTCCGGCTGGTTCATCCGCAAAGCAGCAGTCTCATTCCACAGCTTGAAGCCGGTCAGGAAGTCCCGCCGATCGGCCATACTCTGGAAGTGATGAGCGACGAGGTCGAAGGCAAGACCGTCGAGCGGAAGTTGCTCATCAAGAAGAAGGCGGATTTGCTGGGCGAGACGGTCACTGGCGCGAGCGCCTATTACGATGCGCAGGGTTGGGGAGTCACGATGACCTTTAACTCGACTGGCGCGGAGCAGTTTCGGCTCTTGACCAAGCAAGTCGCCAACGAGAACTCCGCGATGGCGATCGTTTTGGACGGCAAGATCCAGTCGGCTCCGACCGTGGATGGAGGCAAGTATCCGGAAGGAATCGCCGGAGGCCAGGCGCAGATCAGCGGCGGGAGCATGAGCGAAAAAGAAGCGCGCAACCTTGCCAGCGCGCTGGAAAACCCGCTCGCTACGCCGGTCTCGATTGAGGAAGAACGCTCCGCCTCGGCTTCTCTCGGGGAAGACTCGATCAAGAGCGGCATCTACGCCGGCCTGCTGGGCCTCGCGCTGATCTGGGCCGCGGTGCTGTTTTACTACCGGCTTGCTGGATTGGTCGCCCTGATTGCGCTGGCAATCGAAGGCGTGCTGCTCTTCGGGATCCTTTCGCTTTTCGGCGCGGTGCTTACGTTGCCAGGCATCGCCGGCACCATCCTCACGCTCGGCATGGCCATCGACGCCAACGTCCTGATTTACGAGCGCCTTCGGGAAGAGGTCGCCACCGGAAAAACTCTCAAAGCCGCACTCGATGCTGCCTATCGCAAGGCTTTCTCCGCAATCTTCGATTCGCACGTTACGACGCTCATCACGGCCGCGATTCTTTACTGGATGGCCACCGGACCGGTGAAGGGATTCGCGGTCACCCTGACCATCGGCATCATCGCCTCGATGTTCACCGCGCTGATCATCACGCGGAACCTTTTCCTCTGGCTGTTTGAGTTCAACCTCCTGCGGAAGATCAGCATGGCCGATCTCATCGGGAAGACCCGGGTGGATTTCCTGGGACAACGCCGCATCGCGACCGCGGTTTCGGTGCTGGCGATGGTCGCCCTGAGCATCGTTTTCGCGCTCCGCGGCGCGAGCAACTTCGGCGTCGATTTCCGGGGCGGCGATCGGCTGGTAATGGAAGCGCAAGCCGAGAAGGTTCCGGAAGATGCCGTCCGTCAGGCAATCGTGGAGCTGAATATTCCGGACAGCGTGGTGCAGACGGAAAAGTCCGCGACGTCAGAGTTCCTGGTCGTCCGCACGCCCGTCGATCAAAGCCCGCAAGTGGACGCGCATCTGAAAAGCAAGTTTCCGCAGGCAAACTTCCGCACCGTGGGAACGGAAAAAGTCGGGAGCGTCGTCGGACAGGAATTGGTGCGGAACTCCCTGATCGCGCTCGGACTCGGTTTGGTCGGAATCATGATTTATGTGGCGATCCAATTTGAAGTTTCCTTCGCCGTTTCCACGCTGATCGCGCTGGTTCACGACTTGATCATTACGATCGGCATTTACTCGCTCGCCGGGCGCGAGATTTCGCTCATCTTTGTCGGCGCGGTGCTGACGATTGCCGGTTATTCCGTGAGCGACACGATCGTGGTTTTCGATCGCATTCGGGAAGGAATCCGTTCCGGCCGGGGCGGATCGATTTCCCAGATCATGAACACGAGCATCAACGACACGCTCAGCCGAACCTTGCTGACCGGCGGAACCACGCTCCTGGCCGTCGCCGCCCTTTACTTCCTGGGTGGTCCCACCTTGAACGACTTTGCCTTTGCGATTTTCGTCGGAGTCCTGGTTGGCACTTACTCTTCGATCTACATCGCCGCGCCGCTGGTCCTCTGGTGGAGCGGAAAAGGCGGGAGCAATCTGCGCCGCGAGGTGAAGCAGGCCGAAGCCCTGAAGCCGGCGGTTGTCGGAAGCTAAGCTTCGCGCGTTTCGCTCCTGCTCCGGCTGAGCCGCCGGAGATTACGTCCCGGATTGCTCCGAGCTTTTTGCTGGATTGGCGGCTGGGATTTTCTGCGTCGCGCCCTTTCCCGAAGTTGTGTCCACCGCGGTTGCGGGACGCGCGACCGCGCGGACAAAGGGCCGAGGTGCGCCAGCCGGACTTGCGCCGGCAGGCCGGACAGAAGGCGCAGCGCCTCCGCCGGGCGGTCGTGCGACAGGGCGCGCGACCGGAACCGCCTTCGGCGCCGGAAGACCTCCGGGCGGCCGGGCTGCAGGAACGGCCGGCTGCTGCGGTGAAGCCACTGGACGTGCGGTCGGGACCATGCTCGGGCGCGTTCCCGCGGGAACTCCGGGAGACGGAGTCGCTGCTTTTGCAGGAGAAAACGAAGGAGCTGGTTTCGGGAAGGCCGGGGTCGCCGGCAACGGATTGAAAACCACCGGCGCAACTTCTTCCGCAGAACCCGGAGGCGCATCCGCAACCGTCGGTTCTCCGGAAGATTCCGGAGCCGGAGAACTCGCTGCGTCGCCGCTTGCCTTCACCGCATCGAGCTCTCGCCGAGTGTTGCCGAGAGCACGCTGAAGATTCTCCCGATCCCGCTGCAGCACCGCGAGATCCGTCTTCAGCCGAGCGATTTCCTGCGTTTGCTGCTGCTGTTGCACCTGCCAGGTTTCGCGTTCCGCGAGCAGCTTCGCGAAGTCGTCCTTCAAGGTCGCCGTGGGATCTTCCGCATCCGGCGCAGCCTGGACTCGTTGCAGCGCGGCAAGCTCCGTTTGCAGTGCTTCCACGCGAGCTTTCAAGGCCGCGTTTTCTTCCCGAATCGCGACCACTTCACCGTGGTTCGGTAACGTTTCCGCATTCGCCTCTTCCGGGGTTTCCGTAGCTCGGGGATCAAACTCGCAAGTCACCGAACCAAAGCTGATCTGACACGGCTCGGTAAGATGAAAGTCCGTCACCCGCTGCCCATCGACAAAGGTGCCGTTGCTCGACCCGCGATCGTGCAGACGGTAATGCCCGTCTTCCAGGATCAACTCCGCGTGGAGACCGGAGATGGTCCGATCGATGATCTGCACGGTGTTATCCGGACGCCGGCCGACAGTGACGCGGGCGCCGGAGAGAAGAAGGGTGCTCTCGGTTTCTTTCTCGGGAAAACGGATGCGGAAGGTAGCCATGGAGATTGCTGGATCAGCGGCGATGAGCAGTCGCGAAGTCACGCTCGCCTCATCGCGCGGGATGTGATGGGTGAATCGGAACTCAACTCCGCGCGGCCTCACTCGCAAGGTGAAAAGCGGACTTGAGTTTCAGCCGCTTCCGGCACGTCGCAGCGAGGATTTTTACCGGGCGACGATCGCCAGATAGTTCCGCACGCTCTTCCACTCGCGCTGGTAATGCGGCGGTTCACTCCGCACCCAAAGCGCGGTCGAACTTCCGCCATCGAGATTCAACGCCCGAACGATGCGGCCTTCCGGAAAGATCGCCGGGTTCGCCAGCAACTCGCCCGTTTGCGCCAGCGTCGTGCTCTTGCAGACGAGAAAGCCGGCTCGTCCTTGCGCGTCCTGGAAGACCACGGTGCGAGCCGCCGCACGCGTCGCATTCAGCCCG
>DASVRR010000032.1:0-7838 GCA_036388515.1 Chthoniobacteraceae bacterium
CGCGCAGGAGTGAGGCCGAGGGCACGGCAGACGCCGGTCTTCCACCGAGCGCCGCAGGGAAGGAATATCGGCTCGAACAAAGCGTCCGAGACGATGAGCCAGCATTGGCCCGGCCCAGCTTAGGAAGTGCGGCGATCATGAGCTCGGAGTTGCGGAAGAAGCGGGTGTCTTTTCCCCGATTACCGGCACGCCAAGGTCGCCGATTTTGCTGAGGCTGAGGCCGGCAAACTCCGGAACCTGCGCGCTCATTGCTTTGAAGACATCCTCGACCAAGTAAAGGCCGTTGGACCCGGAAACCGCCTGGATCAAGTCGCGCAGGATTTCCCAATCGTCCCGCGCTTCACCCGGAGCATCGACCGCGCGGTTCAGGCGCTGGAGGCGTCCCTTGAGATTGATCATCGAGCCGCGCTTTTCCGCCCATGCGCTCGCCGGGAAGAGCACGGTGGCATAAGGCGTGGTCCGATTCGGGAGGATATCGAGTGCGATGATTGCCTCGAGCTTGGCCAGGTCCGCTTCGTTCAAGCCGGTGTGGGTAAGATCTTCGCCCAGGGTGATCAGGACCTTGATCCGGCCGTGGCGCACGCCTTCGACGAGTTGCTTGAAACGTTCGCCCGGTTTTGTCGTGCAAAGCCCGAGCAGGTGCGCGCCGGTCGTGTTCGGATTCCGGTCCGCCGCGACCAGCAATCCGTCGGCCTCTCCTGTGCGGGGCACGATGTCGTGTTGATCTTTAATCCCCAGCGCCTCGACCAGGCGCGAAGTGAGGAAGAGCTCCTCGTTCGTCGCCCGACCCGAAGCCAGCAGCCAGAGTTCGTCGCTCGTTTTCGACTTGAGGATTTCAGCCGCAATCGCGATCGCGGTCCGCCATTCCACAGACTGGCCTTTCACTAGAGGCTGCCTCAGCCGCTTCTCGCTGTTCACGTATTTGAAATTCAGCCGATGCGAATCCGGGAGCCAAACGCCGTTGACGTCGTTGTTTTCTCGCGGCGTGATCCGGTAGATCGTCCCTTCGCGCGCGCCGATCACGATGTTCGAGCCAGTGCCGCAGTTGACGTCGATGGTTTTGGTTTCCCTAAGGAACCAAACGCGCATTTTGAACCGAAAGTCCGTGTTCGTCAGCGCGCCGACCGGGCAAATGTCCACGGTGTTGAGCGAGTAATTGCTGTCCAGTTCGCGATCCGGATGACAGGCGATGGTGTTGAAGCTCCCGCGCTCGACGATGCCGATCACGTCATCTTTCGCGACTTCGTTCATGAAGCGAATGCAGCGTGTGCAGAGAATGCAGCGCTCCGCATCCAGGGTGACGCGAGGTCCGAGCTGGACGTTTTTTGGCTTCTTGACTTTCTGATCCAGGAAGCGCGACTCCGACCGCCCATACTCGACGGAAAACTCCTGCAACCGACACTCGCCGGCTTGGTCGCAGATCGGGCAGTCGAGCGGATGATTGATGAGGAGAAACTCCATCACGCCTTTGCGGCATTCCTGAACCATCGGCGAGTCGGTGCGAATCCCCATGCCCTCGGCAACATCCTGCGCGCAACTGATCTGCGGCCGGGGAATCCAGCCGATCTCCGGTTTGCCGTCCGCCCCGATCACCGGCTTGCGGTCGGGCGTCATCTTCGGCATGCCCATTTCGACCAGACACATGCGGCAATTTCCCGGCGAGGAAAGCTTCGGATGATAGCAGTAGCGCGGGATGAATTTCTCCGCCTGCGAACAGGCTTCGATCACGCGGGTTCCTTTGGGAAACTGCAGCCAAACGCCATCGATCTGGACATTGACCATCTGAACTGGAGTGGCGGCTTCGGTGCTCATCGGACAGGGCGGACTCCGCCGATAAATCCGCCGGCGTGATCGGGGTGCTCAGGGTTCACAATCAACTTTTGAGCACGCGGCTCGATGAGCACGTCCATATCTTCCATCGCAATGGCTCCGATGAGCACCTCGTTGCCCATGACCAGCGCGCCACCAAAGGACTGACGATTCTCAAAGCGCAACAGCAGCGGTCCCACGTAGGCGGTGGTGGTGGTGGAGCCGTCCGCGAGCTGGACGGGGCGGCGATCAGCTTCATCGAGGTTGAGTTCCTCACACAGCTCCTGCGGAATGCAGGTGAGGTAGGCGGCGGAATCCACGAGTGCGTTGACCGCGACCGGCCGCCTTTCCGGATAGCGCGGATTGCTCAGACTGATGCTTGCGTGGACAAAACCCATACAGCTACTTGGTCGCTGCCGGCGCCATGACTTCGCGGCCGGTGTCGCGGGCGCCGGGAATGGCAGGGATCAGCGCCTCCTTTTCCAGCTCGTCGGGAGTGTATTCCGGCGGCATTGGCGGCGGGGTCGGTTTCGTCGCTTTCCCGGTGAACTCCTCGCGGAATTTGGCGACGAAGCTTTGCGTCGGCCAGGCACAGGCTTCGCCAAAGGCACAGATGGTTTTCCCCGCGATGTTGTCCGCCACGGTTTTAAGTGTCTCCGGATCGCGCTCGGTGCCGCCGCCCGCCAGCACGCGGTCCGTGATCTTCTTCATCCAGAGCGCGCCCTCGCGGCAAGGCGTGCATTGGCCGCAGCTCTCGTGGGCGTAAAACTCGTTCAGATTGTTCAGCGTGGCGACCATGTCGCGCGAATCGTCCATCACGATCACTCCGCCTGAACCCGCCATGCTGCCCGCGGCGGCGAGCGTATCGAAATCCATCGGCAAATCTTCCAGCGCCAGTTCGCGGTCCTTCAGCTTGTAAGTTTCCCCCGCCTTAAGCACTTTTGCGGAGCTGCCGCCGGGGATCACCGCTTTGAGTTTGCGGCCTTCTTTCAATCCTCCGCACAGCTCGTAGATCAGCTCGCCCATCGTCACGCTGCCGACTTCCACCTCGAAGTAACCGGGATTCACCACATCGCCGGAGACGCAGAGGATCCGGGTTCCGGTGTTATTTGGCCGGCCCATGGCGGCAAAGCCGGCGCTGCCCAGCGCGATGACGTGCTTCACATCGCAGAGCGTCTCCACGTTGTTCACGATCGTGGGGCACTGATACAGCCCGAGTACGGCGGGGAAATACGGCGGTTTGATCCGGGGATAAGCGCGCTTTCCTTCCAGAGATTCGATCAGCCCGGTTTCTTCCCCGCAGATGTAAGCGCCGGCACCGCGATGCACGTAGATCTCCAGATCGAAGCCGCTGCCCTGGATATTCTTCCCGAGAAAACCGCGTTGTCTCGCCTCGGCGAGCGCGCGTTCCAGGATCTGCGCGCCTTCCGGAAACTCGCCGCGGATGTAAATGTAAGCGAGCCGCGCATCGACCGCGAAGCACGAGATAATCATCCCTTCGATGAGCTGATGCGGATCCTGGTGGATGATGTAGCGATCCTTGAAAGTCCCCGGCTCGGATTCATCCGCATTGCAGATCAAGTAGGTCGGTTTTGGTCCGCCGCGCTTGATGAAGCCCCACTTGACTCCACACGGAAAACCCGCGCCGCCGCGTCCGCGCAATCCGGATTTCTTGACCTCGTCCACGATCGTTTCCGGCGGCAGGGTCAGAGCCTTCCGCAATTCCGCGTAGCCGCCGTCCTTCAGGTAACAGTCGATGTCGTTCGTCCAGCCTTCCCGATCGATGTTCCGGAAGACCACGCGCTTTTCGCGAGGATGCGCCGGGCGCACTTTCGGCAGCGTGGCGTCGGAGCGCTGGAGCTTCAGCAAACGCGCGGCATCTTCGATCTTGATGTTCTCGCGGAAAAGATCGTCCACCATCGCCACCGGCGCGCTGCCGCAACTCGCGAGGCATTCCACAAATTCGACGGAATATTCCCCATCTGCGGAAACCGCGACCGGGTTGCTGTGACCGACGTTCGAGACCTCGTGGGAAGCGTCGTGCTCCTGATCGCCGTGCGGACCGCCGTGCGCCTCCGGAAGCTGCGCGGATAAGTCGATTCCCGCCGCGCGCGCGATCTCCTCCTTGAGCTGGTAACTGCCCGCCATCTGACACGAAAGGGTGCGGCAGACCCGGATGTGGCGCTTCCCCGCGGGCGCCTGGCGGAACATCGGATAAAACGTCACCAGCTCCAGGATGTTGATCGGCTGAAGCCCGAGTTTCTGCGCGATCCAGCTCACTCCTTCGTCGCTGATGAAGCCAAAATGTTCCTGCCAAAGATGCAGCAACGGCAGCGACGCGCTCCGCCGGGACACCGGATAGTGCGAGATGGCTTCGTCGATTTTCGCGAGCAGCTCGTCGGGGATGGTCATCGCGGTGAAGGATTCGCTGGAAGCGGTGGATTGGCTGGCTCGTCCGGCAGCATCGGAGCCGGTTGCGCGGGGTTAGCGGGCGGCTCTGAGCCAGCCGCCGGCTCGCGCGCCGCAGCTTCCGCCTTCGGGAGCTCCGGCTCAGGCTGAGCAGGCGCCGGGGTTTGCGCGTCGGCGGCATCCGGATCCGGCAGTGGACGCAGCGGAGTTTTGTAACCCGGACGATCCTTTTCTTCCGGAGGATCTTCGCCAAAACGCAGCACCCGCCGGATCAGCCGGTTATCGATAAAGTGCAGCTCCACGGTTTGGCCGTCCTGCTCGTAGTAATACCGCGCGCCGGGCAATTCCTTCACGGTCCGCATCTCGATCGGGAAATTCTCCACGTGATGCGGCGGGCCCATGATCGACTCGACTTCCTTGAGCGTGACGCTGCGCCCGTTGCGTTCGGCGGCTTCGAATTGCCGGTTCAGCGCCTCGATGTTGTCGTTCGTCACCTTCGGCCCGCAGGCGGCGATGGTGAGAAGAGGCAAAGAAAGCAGCAGGCTGGCAGGCATCCGGTGCACGAGTGCCGAAACCATGCGGAGGGCATTGGGACGGGGCAAGGTGATTGTGTGAAAAATTTCACAAGCCCCTGGAAGGAAGCTGGTGGAGGCAATCGCGTGCCGGTCCCGAGCGGAACCAAAGCGACTGGAGGGCATCGCACCGTCGATGCCGTGGCAAGCCGAAGCGACTGGAGGGCATCGCGCCGTCGATGCCGTGGCTAGACCGAAGCGACTGGAGGGCATCGCGCCGTCGATGCCATGGCGGGAGGCTGGCCGCGGAAGCGACGGCGCGCTTCCCTCCAGTGGCGGGAGGCTGCTACGAACGCAGCGGGAGGCTGGCCGCGGAAGCGACGGCGCGCTTCCCTCCACTTTCGCCGGAGCAATCGCGCTACGATGCTCCGGAAGAAACCCGGAAGATCAGGCGCACCGCATCGAACCGAAGCCGCGCCGAGCCGATCGCCGCGTGGAGCAGCGCTTTCTGCTGGCGCGCCGCCTCGATTTCTTCCGGACGAATGTGATCGTTCACCTCCTTGAGTCCTTCCAGCCGCTCGATTTCCTCCCGCAAGCGAGCTTCCGCCCGAGTCGTCGCCGTCTCCACGAGCTCGCTCATCCGCGCCGTGGCGAGTTCCTGAATCTTCGCCACCATCGCGGGCAGCAGCTTCTTCTTCACCGCGCCGCGGTCGAGCAGGCGGAAGACGTCGCCTTTCTCCAACTTCGTCGAGAGCAGCGCCGGATCGGCGGATTGATCCGCCAGCGCGTGATCCACCACGAGCCGGATGGGTGTGGCGGGAAGAAACCGCTCCACGTGCAGCGCCGGCGGCGCGACGCATTCCACCAGCGCATAGACCTCCAGCAAAATCGCCTCGGTTCCCGGCATCTTCCACACGCCGAACGCCGCATTGCCGTGCTCGCCGCCGAGCAGCAAATCCAGCGCGCCGCGCACCAGCGGATGATCCCAACTGAGGAAGCCCAGATCGTCCCGACCGAGCGCGCGTCCGCGATCAAACGTCACCGAGAGACCTTCTTCCGGAAGCGAGGGAAAAGCGTCCGTGATCAGTTGGCCTGGACGCAGCAAATAGCTGCGGCTGCCGAGATCGTCCACCTGCACGCCGAAGTGATCCAGCAAGCGGATGAAGAACTCCTCGAAACCCAGATCCGCATCCAGCGCGCGGATTTCGCGGATCGCCCCGGCGGCACGTTCCGGCCGGCAGGAATTCAGCTCCAGCAAACGGTCGTGGCCGCGCTCCAGCTTCTTCGCGATGCGCGCCTGCTCCTCGCGCGAACGCCGGATGAACGCCGCCAGCTTGGGCTCGTCGAAAGTCTTCCGCAGCTCCGCCAGATCCGCGGCCAGGAGTTGCACCAGATCTGCGGCGCCGTGGAGATTTTGCTCGAAGGCGCCGAGTCCTTCGTGATACCAGCGCGCCAGCACTTCTTCCTCTGTCTCGCGGAGGAAAGGCACGTGGATTTTGATCGTCGCGGTCTGCCCGATCCGGTCCAGCCGGCCGATTCTTTGCTCCAGCAATTCCGGGTTCGCCGGCAAATCGAACAACACCAGATGATGCGCAAACTGGAAGTTCCGGCCTTCGCTCCCGATCTCGGAGCAAATCAGAATGCGCGCGCCGTCTTCTTCCGCAAAGTACGCGGCATTGCGATCGCGCTGGAGCAAAGTCAGGCCTTCGTGAAACAAGCCGGCGTTCAGGTTCACCTCACGCAGCAGCCGCTCGTGGATTTCTTCCGCAAGTGCGCGCGTCCGGCAGATCAGCAGCACCTTTTCCTGGCCGAGTTTCTTAAGCAGCGCGACCAGCCATTTCACTTTTGCTGGAATGGAATCGGCGCCGGCTTCCAGCCGCGCGAGCAAGGCCTGGCGCTCGGGAAAACCGGAGAGCGCCGCACGCGTGTTCCGGAACATCACGCGCCCGGTGCCAAACTCATCGAGCAGCGCGGAAACCAGCCGGTCCGCGCCGGCGGAATCGCCCGCTTTCAATTCTTCCGCAAGCCGCCGAACGCGCGGCGACTTCCGCCCGAACGCCTCGCGATCCTTGGCCGTCAAAGCTTTCCCGCCGAGCACGCGATCCACGGCTTGCGCGACTTGTTCGTAATGTTCCGCCTCTTCCAGATGCCGCCGGAGATCGGCGTAACGATCCGGATCCAGCAGCCGCAACCGGGCGAAGTGACCTTCCGGACCGAGCTGCTGCGGAGTCGCCGTGAGCAGCAGCAATCCGGACGTCTTCCGCGCCAGCGATTCGACCAGCTGATACTGCGGACTCGCCGCGGCGGGCGACCACTCGAGGTGATGCGCTTCATCCACGATCAGCAAATCCCAACCCGCCGCAATCGCCTGCGCGCCGCGCTCCGGATTCTCCGCGAGAAACTCCAGGCTGCTGAGCACGAGCTGGCTGTCGAGGAACGGATTTGCTTCCTCATCGTGTTGCTGGATCGATTCGCAGCGCTCTTCGTCGAAGAGGCTGAAGAGCAAATTGAAACGCCGCAGCAACTCGACGAACCATTGGTGAATCAACGGTTCCGGAACCAAAATCAGAACCCGCTCGGCGCGCCCGGTGAGATGCAGCCGATGCAAAATCAAGCCGGCTTCGATCGTCTTCCCGAGGCCGACTTCATCCGCCAGCAAGACGCGCGGCAAAAGGCGCGCGGACACTTCACCCGCGATGAAAAGCTGGTGCGGAATCAAGTCCACGCGACCACCGACAAAACCGCGCACGAGCGACTGCCGCATCGCGCTGCGGCGATGCAGCGCTTCGCTCCGGAGATCGAAAGTGTGCAGCTCATCGACTTGTCCGGCGAAGAGCCGATCCTCCGGTTTGCTGAAGCTGATCGTGTCGGAAAGTTCCGCTTCCGGAAGCACGCGCGCACCGCTCCGGTAAACCAGCAGGCCGGCGCGTTCCTCCACCGCATCGACCAGCATTTCCGCGCCTTCATGCGACTTGATGCGATCGCCTTCCGCAAACTGCACGCGCCGGAGCGGAGCGGAACTCAGCGCGTATTGCCGTTGTTCATTTGCCGCCGGGAAGAGCACCTCGACCCGGCCAAACTCCGCTTTCAAAATCAGCCCGAGCCCGA
>DASVRR010000033.1:0-34212 GCA_036388515.1 Chthoniobacteraceae bacterium
CGTTCGCGGTCTTCCTCGCGGTGACTGTTCCAGTCTATTTCCTGCTTCCCCTTTTCCTTCGGCCGACTTGGCTGGTCGTCACCAGTTACTACTTCTATATGTATGTCCACCCGCAGTTCGGGTGGCTGCTTCTCGCTTGCACGATCATAGCTTACCTGGCCGGGCTGGCCTTGGAGCACTGGCACCAGCGCTGGCTCCGTCGGACGATCCTTGCACTCGCCCTCGGTCTGAATCTCGGACTGCTTTGCTACTTCAAATACGGCGACCTCTTGGTGCAAAGCTTGAACCAGGTGGCCTCCACGGACTTCAGCGCTCTCCATTTGATGCTGCCAGTTGGAATCTCGTTCTTCACTTTCCAGGCACTCAGCTATTGCCTCGACGTTTACTGGAAGCGCTTTCCGGCGGAGCGAAGGCTGGACGTCTTCGCGGCATACAAAGCCTTTTTTCCCCAGCTCGTCGCGGGTCCGATCGAGCGACCGGCGAATGTTATTCCGCAGCTAAAGATGCTGCATCGATTCGATTGGGATCACGCCTCCAGTGGGCTGCAACTGATGCTCTGGGGGTTCTTCAAGAAACTCGTGATCGCCGATCGGCTGGCGGTGCTGGTGAAGGAAGTTTACGCGGCGCCGCATCATCACAGCGGGTTACAGCTTCTACTCGCCACTTACGCGTTTGCTTTTCAGATCTTTTGCGACTTCTCCGCCTATACAGATATGGCGCGTGGGTGCGGACGCATTCTCGGGATCGAGCTGATGGAAAACTTCCGCGCTCCGTATCATGCCCGGTCGATCGCCGAGTTCTGGAACCGGTGGCACATTTCACTATCCACCTGGTTCCGAGATTACCTGTATATCCCCCTTGGCGGAAATCGGGTGCAGTGGCTGCGCTGGCAGTTCAATCTCCTGTTAGTATTTGTCGTCAGCGGCATCTGGCATGGAGCCGATTGGAAGTTCGCGATTTGGGGATTGCTGCACGCCACGTATTTTATCGCTGGAAATCTCCTCGCGCGCTGCCCCCAACCTGCATGGTTGCTCCGTCTCCCCAACGGTTTGACCAATGTTTGCAGCGTCTTCATCACTTTCCACCTTGTCGTGCTAGCCTGGGTTTTCTTCCGCGCAGATTCCGTCGAGCAAGCTTTCGCAATTTTGGGCAGGATCTTCCAGGATCCGCTTCAAAGACCGCTTCTCACTTCTTCCTTTGGCCTCCGCGAAGCCTTGATCGCCGCAGGCGGCATCATTCTGCTGGAGGCAGTGCATCTGCTGCATCGACGCCGCAATGCCAGAGTATTCGTTGCAACGCGTCCGCTCTGGGTCCGGTGGCCAGCCTACTACGCGTTGATCTTGTTGGTCGTTGTCTTCGGAAAACAAGGGCCGCAAGAATTTATCTACTTCCAGTTTTGAACGTCGGATGACTGCCGGATTGCGCACTTTTTTGTTCTGCCTGCCTTTGGCTGCCCTGTTTGGGCCGCCCGCGCTGGTTCTGTGGGCAGGCGGAGAGTTGATGTCACCCGACCGCGTCGCCGAGCGTCAGGCTCGCCGCGCTCGCCTGGTGCTCCATGGAGCCGCGTACACGAACTCGGCAATCTATGTAAAGATGCAGGGACTCGCGCGCCGTGCTCCGCAGGTGCTGGCTCTTGGCTCCTCCCGGACCATGCAGTTTCGCGCCGGGTTTTTCCTGCCGACTGTTAGTTTTTACAATGCAGGCGGCACGGTTGCCCGTCTGATCCACTTCCGCGGAGTTCTCCAGCGACTGCCTCCGGAACGTCAACCTGAGGTGCTGCTCATCGCGACCGATCCCTACTTCTTTCATCCCAGCTTCGATAAGGGACATCACGATGCACTGGGGCTCGGCTGGCTGCGGGAACAGATGGACGCGCGACCGACGGGAGGCGAAGTTTTCCTGGCTGATTGGTGGACCGTGTGGCGTGACATCGTCGGCGGGAAAGTGGACGGGGACAAGCTGCTGGGCGGGCGCGGACTGAGTGATCGGATCGGCTTGAATGCCGTTTGTCGCGAACAAGGTTTCCGCAACGACGGCAGTTATCTTTATGGAAGCGCAAACTTGGACATCACTCAGCCGCGCCACCGCGACTATCGCTTCGGCGATACCTTGAAACAAGTCTCACAGGGTACGGGGCGCTTTGCTTATGGTTCCGAAGTTTCTGCCGCAGGACTGAGGGAACTCAAAGCTTTGCTGGAAGAATGCCGTGCGCGCAGCATTCACGTAGTAGGTTTTTTGCCGCCGTACCCGCACGAAGCTTGGTCCGCAATGGAGAACCTGGGACCCAAGTACAACTATCTTTGGTCGTTGCCAGCCTCTTTGCGAACAGCATTTGAACAGCATGGGTTTGAATTCCATGACTTCTCGGACTTCGCCTGGCTCGGAGCTCCCGACAGCGAGGCGATCGATGGCTTTCACGGCTCAGAGCGGACCTACCTTCGCCTTCTGATCTCGATGCTCGAGCAAGGCAGTCAGCTTAACCGTTACGCCAGCCTCTCACAACTCCAGCAAATCCTCGCCACGGCGAAGTCTCACACCAACATCGTTCCGGAGGCGTTGTTGCCATGAGCGATCCGACGCCCGGTCCCATCACCGCTCGCCAGGTCAAGGAAATGTATGAGCGAGATGTCAATATCCTACGTTTCTTCCGCGAGGATCTCGGCACCGAGCGGAACACAGTTGGCGCGATTCAGTTAGCTTACGACTTGCAGTCAGGAAGCTATATCGATCGGCTGCGTTGGGACTCCGAGCACGGTCAACGCCTCGAAGGTTACACGGAGAAGATGTTGGCTTACCTGGAGCCTTGTGCTGCCGAATCTATCCTCGAGGCAGGAGTCGGCGAAGCCACGGTCTTATGTCCTCTCGTCCGGAAGCTCGCGAAACGGCCGGTTCGCGTTTCCGCGTTCGACCTCTCATGGTCGCGCGTGATATATGCGCGGCGCTACGCTGAGCAGGTTGGCGGAATTCAACCGCGGTTTTTTACCGGCGACCTCTTCCAGATTCCCGCGATCGATGGTGCTTACGACCTTGTCTATACTTCGCATGCGATCGAGCCGAATCATCCGCGGGAACGGGAAGCGTTAAGGGAGCTATATCGCGTGACGAGACGTTGGCTGGTGCTTTTTGAGCCGTCCTACGAACTGGGAGGCGAAGAGACCCGACGCAACATTGAAACTCATGGGTACTGTCGGGATCTGCCCGAAATAGCTCGGGAATTGGGCTATGAAGTCGTTCAGCATGATCTGCTGGACTTCGTCCATACGCCCCGGAATCGCACCGGGGTGCTCGTGATTCGGAAGCCGGATTCGGACGGAGCGTCGCTGGAGGAAGAACTTGCGTGCCCCCAATGCCGCCAAGGTCTTGCTGCAATCCGAGGGCAGCTTTATTGCCGGGAGTGCTGTCTCATTTATCCAGTTATCGAGGGCATTCCGTGTCTGCTGGCGGCGAATGGAATTCTCGGCAGCAAATTTCCTGAACTGTGACCAGCAATCTGATCTCAGGAGTAAAGCGGATTTTCCAGACCTCGAAAGAAGATCCCCTCGGAGCTGTGCCCTTCCCGGCGCTGCTGGAGCTGTGGAACAGACGATGTGCGCGTTATCCGTTTTATTCCGCACCACAGGATGGTGCGCGGCGGGTCGGCGTTCTGGTCACGCCGTGGCTGGGAACTCCGGTGTCGTTTTTCAATCTAGAGGTGGCGCGGATGCTTGCCGGCCAAGGTGAGCACGTCCACGTGATGCTGGATGTTGCCAATGTGTTTGGGAACGCCGCCTCGCCTGATGAAGTGCAGGGACTTAGATCTGCAGTCAACGCGCTGCCGGATTCAATTCAGAAGATTTCGCTCGAAGATTGCCTCCCGACAGCTGGCGATCCGGAAGACGAAGTCTTCGCCCGCGGTTTGCTCTATGAAAACGGTGTGTGGCGAATGCGTGGGGAAGCACGAGCTGGCGAGTTCGTGGCTCGGAAGACTTCCACTTTGTCTGCGCTGGCCAGCCATGTCAGTCGAGTCCGTCATCTGCTTGCCGAGAGCGGGATCGACTGGCTGCTGATTCCCGGAGGCATTTGGGGACTTAGCAGTATCTATGTGGAAGCGGCACGACGGGCTGGTATTGCCTTCACCACCTACGATTCGGGCGCTCAGATCCTGGTGGTTTGCCAGAATGGCGTCGCCTCGCACCAGGCGGATATTCCCTTAGCTCTGACGCTGACTGAGTCCGCGATGGCGGCTCGACCTGCATACCGCGACCAGATAATCGCATGGTCCCATCGTGAACTCGACGAACGCGTCAAAGGTCGTGGCAATTACATCACTTTCCAGACACAGGCAGCAGCGGGTTCCTCGCCTTTCAACTATAACGTTCTTGTCCCTCTGAATCTTCGTTGGGACTCCGCTGCTCTGGGACGACAGCGGCTTTTCGCCACGGTGGACGATTGGGTTGCAGCGATCGTCGAATGGGGGGCCGGGGAACCGCTGGCGCGGGTTTGCATCCGGCAGCATCCAATCGAGCGACGTGCGGCATGGAAGTCGTCTGATGATGTCGGGCAGCGACTTCGCGAGCGGAATCCCGCTGGAGATCGGGTTCGCTTCATTGGCGCGGAAGAGCCAGTCAGCACCTACGATCTGCTTGGTTCCGTGCGCGTGGTCCTCCCCTTTACTTCATCCATGGGAGTCGAGGCTCCAATGTTGGGAATTCCGGTGATCACCGCGGCGCACTCTTATTACGAGGATCTTCCGTTTGTTCATCGCGCTGAATCAGTCGTCCATTATTTTCAGCTGCTCTCGCAATCTCTTCACGACGGCTTAACTGTCTCTCCAGCCCAAGGGGAGAACGCGGCGATCGTTTACTATCTAACGCAGCACTGCAATCTGATGCCCTCCTCGTTCACCGCAGCCCCGGCAGACTTCCTGAGTTGGGTGGAAGTTTCGCCGGAAGAGCTCTGGGCAAGACCCGACACGCAGGATCTTCAGCGAGCTTTGCTGACGGGAAAGCCCCTCTCGTTCATCCGGTTCGAACGCTATCTTGCCGAAGCGTGATGTCCTCTTTCAAGCAATGGCTAAATTCCTGGAGAGCACGTCGCGGGATCGAAACGGCACGGGCCTCGAACGTCGGTCGCGGGTCTTACCTTTCCTCCCGGGTGCAAGTTTATGGCTGGACCAGGGTTAGAATCGGCCGGAACACAGTGATTTGTGACGATACTTTATTGAATGCAATCAATTGCCCTGGCGACCGGCCGGCGATCACCATTGGTGATCATTGCTTCATTGGGCGGCGCAATTTCCTCAATGCCGGAGAGAGCCTTCTGCTTGGTGCCTATTGTCTCACCGGCAGTGACTGCCACTTTTTAGGTTCGGATCATATCTATGCCTCTCCGTTCATGCCTTACATCACCGCCGGGAACACGATGGGTGGAGTCAGTCAGCTGGGTCCTAATGTCTGGCTGGGAGCACGGGTTACGGTGATGAAAGGAGTCAAGATTGGCTACGGGGCAATCATTGGAGCCGCCTCAGTGGTCACCCGGGATGTGCCGCCTTTGAGCGTGGCGGTCGGCTCGCCAGCGCGGGTGGTAAAGCGATTTGATATTGCCAGATCCGCCTGGGTGCTTGTGGAGGATTTTCCCCTGGATGGGGAAGCGCGCTTCCCTGGCGAGTCCGAATACCTGGCTAATCTAAGGCAAACCCATCCTTCTGTTCGCATGCCCGTCCGGGCGATCGGAATTGAATTCGGCGACCTATAGCTTTGGTTACCACAAGCCAGATCCTGCTGCACTTTGTGGCTGAAATCGAAGCGCTTTTCGGTGGGCCGGGTCGCCCGTTGTCGTGGCGGAGGCGCGAGCTTGGGGTGTTCGGCGCGAAAGTGGGCCGAGAGCTTTCCATTCGCCGGCACTTCCAGATTGCTCGTTATGGCAGTCTCTCCATCGGAGAACGCGCGGCTTTCGGAGATTATACTCAGCTTGCAAACTATGCTGCTATCGAGATCGGCGATGACTTCCTCAGTGCAGGGAATCTGATCATCAATACAGGCACCCACGATCCAAGAACTCTGGCGCCGGGAGCCAACCCCGTTAGGATCGGTCACCGCGTCTGGTGCGGAATCGGCGTTACCGTTCTCGGCGGCGTGAGCATTGGCGACGATGTTGTGATCGGTGCCGGAGCTGTAGTGACACGCGATATTCCTTCGGGCTCGGTGGCTGCTGGCGTTCCTGCGAAAGTGATCCGCCACCTTGATCGCACCGGAGTAGAGAGGCTGTGGAGCTGGACGAAACCCAGCGAACCAGCTCGCGCCAAGTGAATCCATGAAACTGTTCGCCAAGATCCAGTCGAAGCTCGACCAGCTGGGCGGCATTGCGCAGAGCCTGACCAAACTACTGAGGTCACAAGCAAAAATTCGGGAAGCCTTGGGCCGCATCGAAGCGCGCCAGCTCTCCGGAAGCGACGCGCGGGAACTCGGGGCTTACGAGTTCCAAGTTTATTCCCAGTGGGGAGAAGACGGGATCATCCAACACCTGCTGCAGCACGTGCCAGTGAAGCGGCGGCTCTTCGTTGAATTCGGCGTGGAAGATTACACGGAAGCTAACACCCGTTTTCTGCTGGTGAATAACGATTGGGCTGGGCTCGTGCTGGACGGGGATGCAGCCAATGTTGGTGCGATCCGCCGCGGCGATATTTATTGGCGCCACAATCTAAAGGCGGTGCAGGCATTCATCACTCGAGAGAATATCAACGACCTGCTCCAGTCGAACGGCGTCGCCGGTGAGATTGGTCTGCTTTCCATCGATATCGATGGAAACGATTATTGGGTTTGGGAAGCGTGCACTGCGGTCGATCCAGCGATCGTCGTCGTGGAGTATAATTCACGCTTCGGGATGAGCCGCGCAGTGACGGTGCCTTATGACCCGGGATTCGTTCGGTCCGAAGCGCATCACTCCTGCTCCTATTATGGAGCTTCTTTAGCTGCGCTGGTTGCCTTGGGGAAACGCAAAGGTTTTGCCTTTGTCGGTTCGAATCGGGCGGGGAACAATGCGTTCTTCGTCCGCCGAGACTTGTTAGTTCCCGACATTCCGGAATACAGCGCGGAGGAAGGTTATGTGCAGCGGCAGTTTCGCGAAATGCGCGGACTGGATGGGAAACTGGTGTTCCCAAGTCCGGAAGAAGAGGCGGCGCTGGTCGGCAGCCTTCCGCTGGTGGAGGTGCCGCGTTGAAACGGGTGCTGGTCACGGGAGCCGCTGGATTTCTCGGCCGCTATGTGGTGGCGAGATTTGGAGAGAGCTGGCAGGTGCTGGCGGTGGACGATGCTGGACCGGCCGAGATCAGTTTCCCGCGCGGCGTTATCTATACACGCATGAGATTGCCGAATCCCGCGCTGGCCTCGCTTGTGCAGGAAACGCAGCCTGATGTCTGCGTGCATTGTGCCGGCCGCGCTTCGGTGCCGCATTCTTTGCAGGATCCAGCCACGGATTTCCACGGAAATACCGGGCTGACTTTCGAGTTGCTGGAGACACTGCGTCGGCATGCGCCACGGTGCCGTTTTCTGTTTCTTTCCAGTGCCGCGGTTTACGGCAATCCGACACATTTACCAGTCGCGGAAGACGACGCTCCAGCTCCGCTCTCACCGTACGGTTTTCATAAGCTGCAATGTGAGTTGCTTTGCCTGGAGTATGCCCGGGTGTTTGGCCTGCAAACCGCGGTGGTGCGGATTTTCTCCGCATATGGACCCGGGCTGAAGCGCCAGGTCGTGTGGGATATCTGTCGGCGCGTGCTGGACGATGGGCGCCTGCTACTTCATGGCACCGGCCAGGAGAGCCGGGATTTCATCCACGCAGCCGATATCGCCCGCGCCCTGCTCGCGCTGGCTCTAACTGCTCCTGCGGAAGGCGAAATCTATAATCTTGGCAGCGGTCGCGAGACGACGATTTCGGAACTGGCTGCTTTGCTTCTGCAAGAACTCGGGTCAAGTGCGAAAGCTGAGTTCAACGGGGAATCAACGCCTGGCGATCCGCTGAACTGGCGGGCAAACCTAGAGCGGATTGCTGCGCTTGGATTCAGCCCGGAAATCACGCTCGAGCAAGGCTTGCATGAAGTCGCCGCCTGGAGCCGGCAGCAGCTCTGGAAAGCGTGAGCGGCTCCTTTCATATCGGCCTGATCATGCAAGGCGGCGCCGGTTGGATGGGCGGCGCGGAATATATCAAGAACCTCGCTCAGGCGCTGGCGAGTGCAGCGGCAGCGGAGCCGGGCACGTTGCGCGTTTCGTTGATCGCCGGGCATCCGCTGGAAGACGGCTGGCGGCAGGAATTCTCCACCGTCGAACAGATCATCAATGTGCCCGGTAGAAGGCGCGGCTTCCTCGCGCGCTGGCTTCGTCCAGCGAATCGCGTCTTCGCAAAAGCGCTCCGCAAGCATCACTTCGATTTCGTTTTCCCGTTCACTTACGACAACCAACACAACCTTGGCGTCACCTTTCCGCTTCCGTTGCCGCAGCATCGTTGGAGCGGCTGGATTCCCGACTTTCAGCATCGGCATCTGCCACAGCTTTTCAGTCCGGAGGAAATTGCCAAACGCGATCGGGGGATTGCGGCGCTCGCGGAGCAGGCTGCGGCAATTGTCTTCAGCAGTGCAGCTTGCGCGGAGGATTACCGGCGTTTCTGCCCGAGCGGAAAGGCGCGCGCGGAGGTGCTGCGTTTCTGCACTTCGGCAAACGCCGGATGGTTTGCCGCGGACCCGATCCCGGTGCAGGCGAAGTATCATCTTCCGGATCGTTTCTTCCTGATCAGCAATCAGCTCTGGCAGCACAAAAACCATCTGCTCGTCGTCGAGGCGCTCGGGCTTTTGGCGGAAAAAGGAGTCCGCCCGCACGTTGTCTGCACCGGACAAATGCTCGATTTCCGGGACAAAAACCATCTGAACCTCGTGCTCCAGAGTTTGCACGAACGCGGCGTCGCGAGTCAGGTTTCGCTCCTCGGATTGATCCCGCGCGCGGAGCAAATCCAGCTCATGCGCCGGTGCCTCGCGGTCATCCAGCCCTCGCTTTCAGAAGGCTGGAGCACCGTCGTCGAAGACGCGCGGCTGCTCGGGAAAGATCTGCTTCTCTCGGATCTGGAAGTGCATCGGGAACAAAATCCGCCGGGAGCAAAGTTCTTTGCGCGGAGTTCGGCGGGAAGTCTCGCCGACGCGCTGGCGGAGGCTTGGGAGCATGGTTTACCCGGCCCGGACCTTCCGCGTGAAGGCCAGGCGCGGACCGAAGCGGCGGCCGCGCAACTCGCGTTTGGCCGGAACTTCCTCGCCATCGCGCGCGTGACCGCTGCATGACGGACCTGCCGCTCATCACGGTGGTGACGCCTTCCTTCAATCAGGCGCGGTTTCTGGAAACGACCATCCGCAGCGTGCTCGGGCAGCTTTACCAGCGGCTGGAATATCTGATCTTCGACGGCGGCTCGAGCGATGGCAGCGCAGAGATCATCCGCCGATACGCTCCGCAACTCAGCTACTGGCAATCGCAGCCGGATGGCGGGCAGGCGGCGGCGATCAACGCCGGCTTTGCTCGATCGTCCGGAGACCTTCTCTGCTGGCTGAACAGCGACGATTTTTTTCTTCCAGGAACGCTGCACCGCATCGCCGCGCAGTTCTCCGGGCGCACCGCCGAGCCGCTGCTCTGCTACGGCTCGTGTTTGTTTTTCGAAGATCAGGGCAAACACGCAAAAGTCGTCCGGCCACAGGCGCACGACTCCGCTGGTTTGCGCCTTTCAGCTTACGTGATTCAGCCGAGCGCTTTCTGGACGCGCGCTCTGTGGGAGAAAACGGGGCCGCTCGATGCTGAACTTTCATTCGCGTTTGATTGGGATTGGTTTATCCGCGCGTCCGCCGCGGGAGAGTTTGAGACTTGCGAGGAGATCCTTTCCGCCTACCGCTTGCACGCCGCCCACAAGTCCGGATCCGGTGGCGAGAAACGGCGGCGCGAGATCCTCGAGGTGGTGCGTCGTCACGGCGCGCCGCAGCAAGTGGCCGCGTACGAGTTTGCTGCGCGCAACTGGGCCGCGCACGAGAGACGGCGCGCGCTTCACGATACGCTGGAGCGGCGGGGCATTCCCGCGGCCGGCTTGTGGACGCGTCTGTTTTCGGCGGGAAGCAACGCGGCTCCCCCGGGGGTGACGGCGGAAGATCTCCGGCGATGCGCGGGCATGCTGCGTGGATCATGAAGGTGCGCTCTTTCATCTGGCGAGCGATCGACACATTGCTCGCGCCGACCGGCTACGAACTCCGCTCGCGGCAAGCGCCGGCCAACGTTTTCACCATGCAAGGTGCGCTCGAACGTGCGGTGGAGCGCGGAGCAAAAGTGCAAACCGTGGTGGACATCGGCGCGGCGAGTGGCCGCTGGACGCGCAAGGCGCTGCCGCTGTTTCCGGCCGCGCAGTTTTTCCTGCTGGAGCCGCTGGAGGAACGTCGCGAGGAGCTCGAAGCGCTCCGTCGGGAGCATCCGCGCGTCGGTTTTCAAATCGCCGCCGCTGGAGCAAACATCGGGGAAGCCGCCTTGACGGTGACTCCGGATCTCGATGGCAGCGGCATCTATGATTCCGCGTCGCCGCTGGCTCGGCGGGTGCCGCTCACCACGCTGGATGTGGCGATGCGCGAGAAGAATCTGAGCGGCCCTTTTCTCCTGAAGTTTGACACGCACGGCTTCGAGTTGCCGATTCTCACCGGCGCATCTGAGACGCTGCGCGAGACCGCGCTGATCGTCATGGAGGTTTACAATTTCCAGCTCACCGCACAGAGCCTCCGCTTCCATGAAATGTGTGCGCATCTGGAGACGCTCGGCTTTCGCTGCGCCGACATGGCCGACGTGAGCTTACGACCGAAAGATCGGCTGCTCTGGCAGGCAGATTTTGTTTTCCTCCGGAAGTCTTCGCCGCTCTTTGCTTATCCAGCTTACCGCTGATGGTGCCGACGCTTTCCATCGTCACGCCGTCCTTCAATCAGGCGGCTTTTCTTCCCCAGGCGCTCGCCTCGGTGCTCGGGCAAAATCATCCCCATCTGGAATACGTGGTGATGGACGGCGGTTCGACCGACGGCAGTGTGGAAATCATCCGCAGTCATGAGGCGCGGCTCGCTTTTTGGGCCAGCGCGCCGGACGGCGGACATTACGCGGCGGTGAATGCCGGCTTTGCGCGCACCAGCGGCGAGCTCATGGCCTGGCTGAATGCGGACGACCAATATCTGCCGTGGACCTTCTCCGTGGTGACGGAAATTTTCGCGCAGTTTCCGGAAGTCGAATGGCTGACCACACGCTGGCCGTTGCGCTGGGATCGGCGAGGCCGCGCGGTGCGTTGTTCCCCACGTCGCGGGTTTTCGCGCGAGCGGTTTTTCCAGGGCGAATATCGTCCGGGAGAAGCGCGCGAAGTCATCCAGCAAGAGTCCACGTTCTGGCGGCGATCGCTGTGGGAACGCGCCGGAGGAAAGCTGGACACGAGCTTTCCGCTCGGCGGAGATTTCGAACTTTGGGCGCGGTTTTTCCGCCTG
The DNA here is from genome assembly GCA_036388515.1 of Chthoniobacteraceae bacterium. Taxonomy (GTDB): domain Bacteria; phylum Verrucomicrobiota; class Verrucomicrobiia; order Chthoniobacterales; family Chthoniobacteraceae; genus Chthoniobacter. Next base: position 11,507 of record DASVRR010000033.1, read on the forward strand.
ACCGAGCTTTATGCGGCGGACACTCCGCTCGGCGGATTTCGGGTGCATGGCGAGCAGAGGAGCGCTCTCGAACGCTCCCGCTACGAAGCGGATGTGCAGCGCGCTTTCATCCAGCACGGCGGTTCGGCCAAGGGAACACTGGCCCGCTTTTTCCGCCCGCGAGCTGCGGCAAAAATCGTCCGCTTCAACAAAGACACGGAGGCCTGGATCATCGAAACTGTCCGCGTCTGAGAAATCGCCGCCGCTTTGCGCATCGCCTTTGTTTATCTTCCGGGCCGGCGTGAACGTTTGCCGCAGCTCAGCGCGGGGAAGGTCCCCAGCGAATTCTTTTATGGTGCCGTAGAACTGGCTGCCGCAGGTCACGCGGTCGAGCACTTTGAGTTCCCCGCGCATTCGCCGGCGCGACTCACCGCGGCGGCTCTCGACGTTGTCCGCCGCGCCTATCTCACACCGCCAAAGACCTTCGGCCACACGCTGATCAATGCCTGGAATCTCAGCCCCGCGCTGAATGACTTCGACTGCATTGTCGCGACGGTCGGGCATCACGCGTTCGCCTTCGCGATGTGCGCGGTCGCAGGCCGGCTCCGTCGTCCGGTCGTCGGAATTCAATGCGGACTCTTGCATCATCGTTATCCAGCGCCGCGGCGCGTCCTCACTCGCGCGCTGCTGAACCGCATGGATTCCGTGCTCTTCGGCGTTGCGGAAGAAGCACCGCTGCGCGCCGAGTTTGCTCCCGATCCCGACCGCCTCACGGTCGAGCAGTTTGGGATCGATACACGATTTTGGTTTCCCGCCGGACAGCGCGAAAACTTCGTCCTCGCGGTGGGCAACGATCAGCGTCGGGATTACGCCACCTTGCTCGCCGCCGCCGCAGAAATCGCCGCGCCGATTCAACTCGTGACTCGTCTTCCGCTTCCTCCCGAGCTGCCGGCAAATGTCACGGTGCACCGCGGCTCCTGGCAGGATCGGGCGCTTTCTGATGAAGACCTCCGGAACCTTTATCGGCGCGCCGCGTGTGTGGTGACTCCCTTGCACGACACGCTCCAGCCTTCCGGACAAAGCGTTACCTTGCAGGCGATGGCTTGTGCCGCACCGGTCGTGCTGACCCACACTCGCGGGCTGTGGAGTCCGGCGGTGCTCCGCGATGGGGAAAATCTCCGCCTCGTGACGGTCGGCGACTCCCGCGAACTGAGCGCGGCCGTTCGCGGAATTCTGGCCGAGCCGGCCGCGGCGGATCGTCTCGCGCAAGCTGGCCGGCGCTCAGTTCTGGAACACGGCGACATCCGCGCTTTTGCGGCGGGAATCGGTCGGGCGTGTGAGCGGGCTGTTGCGCGATGACGAGTGAGCCGCGCATCGTCGGCGTGGTTTTGGTCCGCAACGAGGATCTCCAGATCGAGCGGGTGCTCCGCAATGTCGCGGAGTTCTGCGACGTCATCCACGTGGCGGATCACGGCTCCGCCGACGGCACTCCGGCGATTCTTTCCCGGCTCGCAGCCGAGTTTTCGCACCTGGAAATCCGGCGCATTCGCGAACCGCGCGAATCCAACGATTTGCTCCAGCCCTACGTCGGCACTTCCACCTGGATCTTCGGCATCGATGGGGATGAAATCTACGATCCCGCCGGCCTCGCCCGGTTTCGTCCGCAGCTGCTCGCAGGCGCTTTCGACGGCTGGTGGGCGGTCTTCGGCAACGTGCTGAACTGCGACGAAATCGCCGTTGACCGGCAAAAGGCCTCCGGCTATCTCGCCCCGCCCTGCCGCAGTATGACGAAACTCTACAACTTCCGCATGCTCCGCGCGCTGGACGCCACGGCTCCCCAGCGGCTGCACAGCCACAAAGGCGCGGACGTTTTCCGCCCGCCATATCACGCGGATTTGCGCCACGAACTCTACAAGCAACTCGGTTGGGAAGAAGCGGACTTCCGCTGCCTGCACACCTGTTTCCTCCCGCGCAGCAGTCAAGACACGACGACTGCTCGGGAGAATGTCACCGAGAGCCTGCAGCCGGCGCGTCGGCTGAAACGTTGGCTGAGGAGCATGGTTGGCTTACCGACCGCGTCGGATTACAAAGGCGACAAGTATCGCCGCGGATCTCGCGTGACCGTGGACGCGACGCCCTTCTTTCCATGATCGATCTCGAGCAATTCAAGATGAACCCCGCTGAGGAAGCGGTGCTCGGACGTTTGGTGGCGGAAGCAAAACCGAGACTCATCGCGGAGTTTGGCTGCGGATTGTCCACGCGGTTTTGGGCCGAGCAGTCGCAGGCGCAAATCGTGACGTGGGATAATTTCCCGGATTGGCTGAGCGAGATTCAGGCGCTGTTCAAGGCGGAGCCTTGGTTCCCGCGGATCGACTTCCGGCTTTACACCGTGACTCCGGAAGGCGGCCGGGAAGTAGAGAAGGATCCTGTGCTGTGGGATGGAGCGAAGTTCGATTTCCTTTTCCTGGATGGTCCGCGCTCCGCGCATCCGCCGAACTTTGGCCGCAGCGGAACCTTTCGCTTTGCCACCGAACACGCGGCGGAAAACGCGATGATCATCTGGCACGATGCCGCCCGGCCACATGAGCGGGAAATGGCGCGGCGTTACCTCGGCCATTGCGCGCGGCGCCGGGAAGGCAGCGTCGGCTGGTGCCGCTGGGAATCGCCCGTCGGAGGCTTGCGGCAGATGCTGAACCGGCTCAATCCGCTCGCATGAAAACGCAGAGCAAACCGCTCCTGGATGTTGGCTGGCTGGAGAGCATCCGCGAGCAAATGCCCAGCTATCTGGCGCGGCTGAAGCTCGGGGAAAAACCGGGCCGTTATCTGCCGTGCGAGCGCGGATCGACTCCGGTCGGGCGCGAGATGGCGCTCGGGTTTAGTTGTTTCGCGCTGAAGCTGCAGGTGATGCTCGGAGATTGGACCGATCTTCCGGAAAGCGAGCGGGCGGGCTGGATCGAGTTCCTCCAGCGCTTTCAATCCGGCGGCGAAAGCCAGGGAGCGTTCATCGATCTGCCGCAGATCGAGTTCCTCCAGCGCGGCACCTGGCGGGACGGAGTCTGGAAGTTTTTCGGACGCGGACGCCCAGATGATTTTGCCCGCTCCATCATTCTCGCCGAGACGAAGCAGGCGATCGCCGCCTTGGCTGAAGTGGGCGAAAAACCGCGTGTTCCCTTTCGCGATTTCCCGCTGACTGCGGAAGGTGTGCGCGACTTCCTCGAGACAAAAGATTGGACGCGGCCGTGGGGCGCCGGCGGGCAATCGGCCGGGCTCGTAGTCTTCCTGAAGACGCAAGCTCCCGCGCTTCTTCCAGCGGCCGAAGTGGAGTTGCTGCTGCAGATTTGCCGCGACTTTTATACGGGACTGGCAGATGCGGAAAGCGGCGGATATTTCCGCGGGCGGCGTCCGGCTCAAGGCGAACTGATCAACGGCGCGATGAAAGTTTTGATGGCGCTCGATTGGCTCGAAGTGCCGGTGCATCACCCGGAGAAGCTGGTGCAGACTTGTCTCGCGCATCCTCCGCCGCCGGATGGCTGCCATCTGGTGGATGCAATTTATGTCCTGCATCAGAGTTTGCGCGGGGAAGCTTCGGCGAAGGTGCGCGCGTACTGCGTGCATGTGCTGGAGCTGATCCGCCGGCATGCGCATGCGGATGGCGGCTTCTCTTTTTATGCCCACCGCGCGCAGACGAAATACTACGGCGTCCCGATCTCGCGCGGGCTGGATGAAAGCGACATTCAGGGAACTTGTCTGCTCGTCTGGGCGCTCGCGATGATCTGGAAAATCCTTGCTCCGGAGAGTGCCGCCTGGAAGCCGATGCGGCCGTGACGAGTCGAAAGTCCAAGGTCGAAGGCGAAAGGTTCGAAGCCGATCACGCGCGGCGCGCCCGCGGGAGTCTTCGACCTTCGTCCCTCGACCTTCGACCCGCCCGAGCATGAGATTCATCGTCGCCAGTTATGGTCCGAAGCACGTCGGGATGCTGCTCACGCATCTCGACTCCATCCGCCGAAGTCACCCAGCCGCGCGAGTTGCGGTCTATTGGCAGGACATTCCCGAGCCGCAGATCACCGCGATTCGCGCGACCTTCCCGAGCTTCGACTTCCAGCAAACCGCTTTCGATTTTGCCAGCGACTATCTGCTCCGCATCTCCAGCAAAGTGCAGGCGTGGTGTCGTGCGGCAGAAGAATACGGGGATGAACCAGAACTTTGCTTCGCCGATGTGGACACGCTGATTTTGCGGGACATCGGCAGCTTCTTCAAAGTGGAAGCCGACGTGATCTTTACCCACAAACCGGAGCGCACCGCCTTGAACACCGGCGTGCTCCTCATGCGCGGGTGCTCCGCGGCGACCGCTTTCTTCCGCGAGTGGCGCGAGCGGACCCTGGAGATTCTGCGCACACCGCCGCTTTTCGCGCAGGCAAACGATTACTCACTCGGCTACGGCGCGGCCGACCAGATGGCGCTGTGGAAGATGCTCGGCTATGAGCGGGATCGGGAAGACTACGAGATGATCGCCGGCGGTGAGACGGTGCGGCTGCATGCCGCGCCTTGCGCGCAGCTCAACGAAACGAACTCGGTCGCAGTGACGGAAGACAAACACATCCTCCACTATAAAGCCGGCTGGCAGACGATTTTGCTTGGCGGTTCTCCGTTCACCCGCAACCGCCCGCGGGAACAATCCTGGGAGATGTTCACGCTTTACCTCCGGCGCTTTCGCGAAGCGTTGACGCGCTTGAACTCGACTGGCGGCACGCGTTTCACCGCCGCAGATTTCGGCCTGGTGATTCCGCCGTATTTTCAGGAGGAAACCGGCGGCTTTGACTCCCGGCGATATATGCTCTGGCAAGCACGAGCTGCCGGAAAGTCAGCCCTGCACACCTTCCGTCGGGCCGCCGCAAAATTAACCGGAGGCACATTATCCGCATCCTGAAACAGTTCCTCGGTCAGCGGCGTCTGGCTCGTGTTCGGCCGCCCGTGCCGCCGATCGCGCGGGTCGCTTTCAACATGCGGCCGATCTTCTCCGCATGGGGAGGCGGCAATCAGTGGCTGCTTCAGATGTCGCGTTATCTGCAATATTGCGGCTATCACGTTCAGTATGATCTCGCGGGCGAAGTGGACGCGATTTTCATGAATCACGGCGGGCTCACCGGAAGATTGAGCATCAGCCTGGAGGAGGTGCAGGCTTACAAAGCGCGTCATCCGGAAGTCACGGTCGTTCACCGGATCAATGACAATGATGTGCGGAAGAAAACCGGTGAAATGGACGCGCGGCTCGCGCGGTTTGACTCCGTGGCCGATCACACGTTTTTCATTTCCGAATGGCTGCTCGAACATCACGCCGCCACTTGGTTTGACCGAACCAAGCCGCACACGTGCATCCTCAATGGAGCCGATCCTGCGGTTTTTCATCCCGTCGGGAGTGCGGCGTGGAAGCCGGGAGAACCTCTGCGACTGGTGACGCATCATTGGTCGGACAACTGGATGAAAGGTTTCGCTTCCTACCAAAAAATCGACGCCCTCATTGCGGAGGGAAAACTGCCCGGCGTCGAGCTGTGGATCATTGGTCGCTGGCCCCAAGAGATTGCGTGGAAAGCCGCGCGCACTTTTCCGCCGGCGAGCGGGTCCGATCTCGCGGCCTTGCTGCGCCAATGCCACCTCTATGTGACCGCCTCGCAACTCGAACCGGGCGGCATGCATTTCATCGAGGGGCTGCAGTGTGGATTGCCGTTGATCTTCCACGAAGACGGCGGCGGCATCGTGGAACTGGCGCGGCAATATGGGCTGGGTTTCCGCGAGGAGGAAGACGAGGTGATTCCCGCCATCCAGGCGCGTTATCCGGAGTTTCGCGCGAAGGTGCTGGCCGGAGCGCCGTCGGGCGATCGGATGTGCATCGCCTACCGCCAGGTGCTGCAGCAAACGCTGGCTGCTGCAGCAGTCAGGCGCTGACGATGAGTTCACCGCGCGCTGCTTTCTGGGCGCTGGTGCGAATGCCAGCGCGGCTGGCATTCCGACGCTCGCTGAACCGCCGGAGTTTCTCGCTCCCGGTCGGCGCGCCGCGGCTCAGCTACGGCGGTGTGCTCCCGCGAACACCGGACGTGATCGTCGCTGGCGGACGGGTGAAGCTGAAGGAGCTCGATCGCGTCTTCCCGGAGAGCGAATCGTTTAACCTGCTCTATCTCGTGAGCAGCGCCTTGCCCGCTCATGCGCCGGAGCTGGTTCGGTGGGCAAGAAGCCGGGGAGCGCGGCTGGTGTGGAATCAAAACGGCGTCGCCTTTCCTGCCTGGGCGGGAAGCCGCTGCGCCGAGACGAATGAACCTCTCGCCGAGCTCCGGAAGCTTGCCGATTTCGTCATCTACCAAAGCGAGTTTTGCCGGGTCAGCGCGGACCGTTTTCTCGGCCCCGTCAGCTCGTCCTCGCGCGTGCTGTTTAATCCCGTGGATCTCGCTGCGTTCTCCCCCGCGCTTGATCCAGCGCCAGCAAAGCCGTGGCGACTTCTCACGGCGGGCACGCATTATCAGCCCTGGCGCGTCATCGGTCCGCTGGAAGTGCTCGCGCGTTTGCGCGACGCCGGACATGCGGTGCATCTGACGATCGCCGGCGAACTGCGCTGGCCGGGCGCGCAGAGCGAAGTGCAGGAAGTCGTGAGCCGACTTCACGTTGCAGACTCCGTCAGCTTTCGCCCGGCCTTCACCCAAGCCGAGGCAGTGGCGATGTATCGAGCGGCGCATCTTCTCCTGCATCCGAAATATCACGATCCTTGCCCGACGGTGGTCATTGAAGCGCTCGCCTGCGGAGTGCCGGTGATTGGTTCCCGCAGCGGGGGAATGCCCGAGCTGGTGGGTGAGGACGGCGGCGAATTGATCGACGTGCCGCTGAGTTGGGAAAAGCCTTCCGCGCCTGATCCGAAGCGGGTTGCGGAGGCGGTCGTGCGCCTGACGGACGATTGGCCGGCGCACTCGCGCGCGGCGCGTACACGGGCGGAGCGACTCTTCGCTGCGGAGACTTGGGTCGCGGAGCATCGGCGCATTTTCGAGCAAGTGCTTGCGGCATGAAGAAGCCGAGCGTCTCGGTGTTGATGAGCGTCCACAATGGGGGCCGCTGGTTGCGTCCGGCGATCGACAGCGTGCTCGCCCAGACGCGCTGGGACTTTGAGTTCATCATCCTGGATGACGCTTCGACTGACGACAGCGCGGAGCAAATCTCGGCGGTCGGTGACGCGCGGATCCGGCTGATCCGGCTGCCGGAAAACATCGGTCTGACGCGGAGCCTCAATTTCGGCTTGCGCGAGGCCCGCGGAAGATTCGTCGCGCGGCAGGATGCGGATGATCTCTCGGATCCGTGCCGGCTGGAGAAGCAGCTTGCCTTTCTCCAGCGGCATCCGGAAGTCGCGCTGGTGGGAGCACAAGCGCGGTTGATCGATGCGGAAGGTCGTTCCCGCGGAGTGAGAAATCTGCCGCTGGAACCGGCGAGTCTTCGTTGGTTGAGCCTGCTGGATAATCCGGTGATTCACACGGCCGCGACCTTCCGCACGGCGGTCGTTCGCGACGAGTTCGGCGGCTACGACGAGTCGTTTTCCTGCTGCCAGGATTACGCGCTGTGGATGAAGGTGATGGGGAAATATGATGTCGCCAATCTTCCGGCGCGGCTGGTCAGCGTGCGTGAACACGGCGCTTCGGTGAGTGCGACACGCCGCAGCGAAGCTCAGGTTTTGGTCGAGCGCGTGGTGCGGGAAACGGTGAACGCTCGCTTTCCTGCGCTCGCTTCGGAGGAGGCTTTCACTCGCCTGCTGTGCGCTTTCCGCCGGCATCTCACGCCGGACGAAGTGCAGCCATTTCACGAGGCGCTCGCTCAGCTGGAGACAGCCATCGAGCAGCACCAGCAATCTTCCCCGCGTGGCTCCGCCGACTTGCGCCGGACCCGCGCGCAATTGTTTGCGCGCATTGCTTACAACCTCCTGGCTGAAGATCGGGTCCAGGCAGCGGCGGAGTTGGTCCGAGCGATCAATGCCTGGCCGAAAGTGGCCCTGGAATTGCCTTGGCTCCGCATGCTGGGTTTGTTCCTGATGGGCGATGCGGCGCGGCGCTGGTTCGCGCGGGCGCGAGAAGGTTTGGGCCGCTAAACGGCTGAGGGCGCGCGGAGATTGAGCAGTTCCTTCACCTTGTCCACGAGCGTGGCAAGACGGGTGCGCCAGGTGCGATCGGCCGATTGCGCGTCATCGTCGGCGGTGAGCGCCTTCACCAAGTCCCGCCCGATCATCTCGAGCGAATAGGTTTCCGCCACATGATCGCGGGCGGTGACTCCAAGACGGGTCCGGAAGGCGGGCTCGCGGAGGTGCGCGAGCCGCGTTTCCACGCTCGCGCGAATCGGCAGATCGACGATCAAGCCGGTGAGATCGTGTTCCACTTGCTCAATCATTCCGCAATCGCGATTCACCAGGACCGGGAGCGCGGAGGCCTGCGCTTCGAGCACCACGTAGGGGAAGGCGTCGAGATCCGAGAAGTGCACAAACGCGTCGTGCGTCGCGTAGAGGCTGGCGACCTCGGGAACAAAGCCGAGGAACTCCGCGCGGCCTGCATAACGGGTGCGGAATTCCTCCCAGGCAATGCCGCCTCCAGCAATCGTGAGCGTGGTCTCGTGCTGTTGCAGGTATTCGCCGTAGTCGGCGATGAATCGGCCAAGCGCGGCGACTTTTTGGGGATAATTGAAGTTGGTTACGGCGAGGAGTTTCAACGGGCTCGCGGGATGATGCTCCCGCTGCGGGAAGTCCGCGAGCGACACTGGAATGCGCACCACGGTGCTCCGCGACTCCAGCCGCAGTCGGCGGACGATCCAATGCGAGACCGGCACAAAACGGCTCACGCCGAGGAAGAGCGTGCGATCGAGCAGCCACGCGAGACCAGCCCGCACGCACTGCGGCCACTGGCGCTGGCTCCAGTGAAAGCGGAATTGGTCGCGCGCCTCGGCCACGGGATCTCCGCGCAGGCGCAGGATGACTCGGGAACGGCGGCGCCGGGCGATGAGGAGGATCACGGCGAGGAAGCCTGAATCCATGTCCGTGAAGACGATCGCACCGGGTCGTGCGCGGATGAGGTGCGCGACGGCACGGATGAAGCCTGGATAGGGCGAGCGGCTGCGGGCGCGCAGCACGGTCCAATCGAGCACCAGACAATGCACGCCGACGGCGGCAAGCGGGCGGACGATTTCACGATGCCCACGTTCGCCGGTGATGATGGCGATGATGGCAGGCAGCGGTTCAGGCGTCATAGATGGTCAGGAGGCGTTCACGAATCTCGCGGTCGGAACTGGAATTGTCGCGACGAATGGCTTGCTCGAATCGTTCGCGCAAACTGGCGTCGGCAAGGCGCTCGATGGCGGCGGCGAGCGCGACGGGATCTTCCGGAGGAATGAGCAAGCCGTTTTCCTCGTGCCGCACCAGGTCCGGCAGCGCGCCGACTTGGGTGGCGATCACCGGCTTGCCAAAAGCAAAAGCCAGGTGCGCCACGCCGCTCTGCGAAGCGGCCCGATACGGCACGGCGACGACATGCGCGCGGTGGAAGAAGCTGGCGATGCGGTCGTCAGTGATGAAGCAGTTTTCCACTTCGATGTTCGGCTCGTTGGTCGGCGGCAGTTCGCCTTCACCCGCGATGAGCAGCCGGAAGCGCGCAGGATCCAACCGGCGGAAAGCTTCCAGGAGCACGTCGAGTCCTTTGTAAGCAAGGATGCGTCCGAAGAAGAGCACGGTGAGCGGCGGCGCTGGGAGCGGCGGGGCCGAACCGCTCGCCCAGAGCTGGTAATTGACGTGCGGCATGACGTGGACTTCCGCTCGTGAAAAGGCGGACGGAAGCGCCTGGCGGATGGCTTCGGAGTGGACGATCACCTTCCGGATGAACAGCCGGACAAGCCGCAGATGCAGCCGGTGGAAGAGGCGCTTGGCGAGCCGTTCTCCGGCATGCGAGCGGGCGTCGTGCAGCGTGATCACAGAGTTCATCCGCGCGAGGAGCGGATACAGCGGCAGCAGCGCGGGCTGCTCGTTGTTGAGGTGCACGGCGCGAGGGCGGAGCTCGCGCAAAAGACGCGCGATGCGCACCACGGAAATCCAATTCCGCAGACGCAGCGGGTGAAAGTTCAAGTCGAGCACGAGACCCGGGGCGCCGGTTTCCCCCTGGTAATTCCGCAGGTAAAACACGGGAGTCGCTCCAGCCAGCGCGTGCACCAGCGACTCGGAATAATGGCGCATGCCGCCTTCGCGCCAAAAATTGACGAAGACGACGGGGCGTGCGGAGCGGAGGTCGTCTGGCGTCATCGTCGGTGGCGGTGCGCAACTTGCCGCAAAGCACTCCGCCCGGGCAAGCGGCACCGCGCACGGAAGTTGAACGTTGAACCGGGGCGGCGTGGACCTGAAGTTCTCAACGTGTCCGAACCAATTTCCACCGCTGATTCTCCCGAAACGCCGACGATCCAGACGGAGGTGCAGGTGATGTTTTTCGATACCGACTGCGCGGCCGTCGTCCACAACCTCGCGTACCTTCGTTTCATCGAGGTCGCGCGCACTTTGCTCGCCGAGCAGATGGGGATGAGCCTCGTGGATCTCGCGCGAACGCAGACGTATCCGGTCGTCGTTCGCTCGGAGATTGATTACCGGAAGCCGGCGGTGCTCGGGGATAAGCTGGTGGTGCACGGGCGGCTCGAATCGATGGATCGGCTGCGCTTTTGGTGCGCCTTTGAGATCCGGCGGCCGAGCGATGGCGCGCTCATCGCATCCAGCCGGCAGATGCTGGCGGTCGTGCAAATGCCGCCCGGCAAGCCGCTTCGACTGCCGGCAGAATGGGCCACGCGCTTCGGACACCTTCCCGCGCCACGACGCGGAGCGCGGTAGGAGAACGGCCACCTGCGTCGTGAAATTCACCCGCTACTTTCACGCGGTGCGCTTACGACCCGATCGTTCGGGCATTCGCTTGGAATGGATTGAACGCGTGGTCGGCAATCCGGTGCGTGAAGTAGTGCAACGAGACGGTCGGATCCGCCTCTGGGGACCAATTGTCGAGATGGACGGGAGGCATTTACGGGTGATACTTCTTCCCGATCGGGAGACTGTTCATAACGCATTCTTCGATCGTTCGTTCCATGAGGATCCAATACTTCGCTGACACCGACACTCTCCACATCGAATTCCGCGCGGTAGCGGTTGCCGAGACGCGGGACCTCGATGAAAACACGCTGCTGGATCTCGATGGCGAGGGCCAGATCTGCGCCATCACCGTCGAGCACGCAAAGGAACGTGCTGAGCTGCCGAAGTTTTCTTACGAGCAGGCAGCCTAGCCCCGTCCCTCAGCGCCATTCGTGGCGGGGATATTTCCGCTGTAGCTCCTGCTTGAGCTTCGGGTAGTTTTCCTTCCAGAAGATCGCCAGGTTTTGGGTGATCTGGATCGGGCGGTGATTGGGCGCGAGGACCTGGATGACGAGCGGAATGCGGTTCCCGGCGATGCGCAATTCGCCGGTGACGCCGTAGAGATCCTGGATGCGCGCGGCGATTGTCGGCCCGCCCGGTTCGCCATAGACGATCTTCGCTTTGCGCCCGCCGGGAAGCTCGAGCCGCTCGGGTGCGTAGTCTTCCAGGAGCTGCTGCTGTGCGGAGGAAAGCCACGCCTTCACCGTGGGCCAGACGGCGCGTTCCTTGATCTCTTTGTAGCTGGTCGCGCCGAAACAGATTTGCTCCACCAGCATCAAGCGATCGGCCGGTCCGAGCTTGGGGAGCTCGTACTCCGGGAACCAATCCGCAAGTTGATTCAGCCGGAGGATCCATTGATCCACCGCGTGATCCCAACTCTTTAGCGGGCAAGTGCCCGCCTCGACTTCGCGGGCGAGCAGCGCGGCGGCTTGTTCGTGCGGCACTTTGTCGGATTGTTCCGCAGAGAGCACGAGATCGCGGAAGCGGGTCTGACGTTTCGCCAGCACTCGCCGGAGGGTCGAATCGAAGAAGACTTCGGTGGATTCCACGAAGCCATCCGGAAAAAGCTCCCGCAGCCATTCGGGTCGGATCGCGGTGGCCAACGTCAGGAGCGTCTCGATGTCGCCGCGCATCTCGACCTCCCTCACCTCACTCGCGACGAGCAAGGCCGACGTCACCACGCTCTCCCGCGCGAGCACACCTTTGCGCCCGTGCACCAGCGCGCAACGCAGCGTGCCGCTATCCAGACGCATCGCCACCATGTCCGGGAAACCAGCCAGGACACAGCGTTGCAGCGCTTCCGGCGAAGAGTCGCGTTCGCGGAGGTCGAGCTTTTCCTCCCGCGCAATCTTCAGGAATTGCTGCGCGAGCCCAGCCGCTTCGCGGGCGGCGAGGGCGTTGATCCCCAGCGGGCGGCACGCTTGTGGATTAAAGTTCCGTTGTTCCGCAAAGCGATACGCCCGGAGCAAAGTGAAGAAGTCGCTCTCGCCGCCTTCCCCGAGTTGCTCGTCGCGATCTTGCTGCATCTGCTTTCCTTCCGCACGGCGGAGCGGATTCCTTCCCTGAGTCAGCGCCGCGATCAGCACGACAGTCGGAACGCAGCCGAGGTCGTGACCCGCGAGGAGCATTCGGGCGTAGCGCGGATGCGCGGGGAAGGCGAGCATCCGCTGCCCGAGCGGCGTGATCGCGGCGAACTCTTCGTCCCTTTCTTCCTCATCATCTTCATCCCTCTGAGCCGCCGCTGGAGACGAAGATGGGGAGGAAGAAAAAGACGAAGTCTGGAGCGCGCCGAGGTCGGTGAGTAAAGTCAGCGCGCGGTTCAGGGACTTGGGATCCGGCGGTTCCAGCCAGCGGAATTTCGCCACGTCCGCCACTCCGCTCGCTTTCAAAGTGAGCACGACTTCCGCAAGGTCGAGGCGCTTGATCTCGGAAAGCTCCTGCGCCGGACGATCGAGGTGTTCGCGCTCGGTCCAGAGTCGGAAGCAACGGCCCGGCGCGGTCCGCCCCGCGCGGCCGGCGCGCTGATCGGCGGAGGCGCGCGAGATGCGTTCGATGAGCAGCGTATTGATTCCGCGATACGGATCGAAGCGCGCGACGCGAGCCAATCCCGCGTCGATCACCAGCCGCACGCCTTCGATGGTCAGCGAAGTTTCGGCCACGTTCGTGGAGACAATGACTTTCCTCCGGTCATAGCGCGCAATGGCCGCGTCTTGTTCCGCCGGCGGAAGTTCGCCGTGCAAAGGCAGCACGGTGCATTGGCCGCCGGTGCGCGTATTGCGGATCGCCTGAATCGTCCGCTGGATCTCGTAAGCGCCAGGCATGAAGACCAGCGTGTCTCCTTCGCTTTGCCGGGCGATCCGCTCGAATTCATCCGCAGCGGCTTCCCAAATCGGCGCGTCGCCGATGGATCGCGCGAGGTATTCGACCTCGACCGGGAAGGTGCGTCCGCCGGAAGTCAGCAGTTCGCAAGGTGCGAGATACTTCTGGAGTGTTCCGGCGTCGAGCGTCGCGGACATCACGACGATCTTCAGATCGGGTCGATGCTTTTCCTGCAGATCCAGAGCGCGCGCGAGCGTGATGTCGCCGTAGAGATGCCGCTCGTGGAATTCATCGAAGATGATGACGTCGATGCCGTGCAACCTTGTGTCCGACAGCATTTGCCGCAGGAGCACGCCTTCCGTGACGAAACGAATCCGCGTCTTTGCGGAGCAAACGCGATCCAGCCGAATCTGATATCCGACTTCTTCCCCAAGTCGCACGCTGCGTTCTTCCGCAACTCGCGCGGCAAGCATCCGCGTGGCGAGGCGGCGCGGCTGGAGCACGACGATTTCGCCCCGAGGAGCGAGTCCATGATCGAGCACGATCTGCGGGATTTGCGTCGATTTTCCGGAACCAGTCGGAGCCTGGAGCACGAGCCGGGAATGCTGTCGCAGTGAGGCGACGAGAGCAGTTTCGAGTTCGAAGATGGGGAGAGCGCGGCGATCCACGGGCAGGAAGAAAAGTGAGCGGACGATTGTGAATGGTCGCCGGACTGGCGCGCGATACGTTTCCTTTCGATTCACCTTCCGCGCTCCGCCTGTGCTCCTCGCTTTCAACAAACCGTACGGCGTCCTCTCGCAGTTTACGCCGGATGGATCGCCGCACCGGCCGCTGTCGGAGTTCGGTTTTCCAAAAGGCGTTTATCCGCTGGGCCGGCTCGATGCGGAAAGCGAAGGACTTTTGCTGCTGAGCGATGAGGCGCGACTAAATGCGGAGCTGCTGCATCCGACGCGCGGGCATTGGCGGACGTACTGGGCGCAAGTGGAACGGCTGCCTGCGGATGAAGCGCTGGCGGAACTCGCTCGCGGCGTGGTGATCGGCGGACGCCCGACTTTGCCCTGCCGCGTCTCGCGTCTGGAACCGCAGCCGGAGATTCCGCCGCGTGATCCGCCGATCCGCGTGCGGAAGAACGTGCCGGACTGCTGGATTTCGCTGGAGCTGGTGGAAGGGAAGAATCACCAGGTGCGCCGGATGACGGCGGCGATCGGACATCCGACTCTGCGACTGCTCCGCGTCCGGATTGGCGGGCTGGAGCTCGGCGCGTTGGCGGTCGGGAAATGGCGGGAACTCAGCGCGAGCGAACGCGCGCTGGTGCTCGCGCGGTGAAGCTACGGACGCAACCGCGCATCCCAGATCCAGCGCCAGGGAATCGCGCCGTGACTGAGCAACCAGTCATTGAACTGGCGGAGCGTCCACTTTTCCCGGCCGCAAAGCTGGGCGTGCAAACGTTCGACTTCCAGCCGGCCGAGCAAGTAGCTGAGCGGCACGGTGGGCGAACTGGTGTACCAATTCACGTCGCCGCGAGCGCGTGCGGAAGTAAAGCCGACGCCTTCCTGCAAACGGCGTGCGGCTCCGGAGTAAGTCAGCGCGCGATCGTGCAGACCGCAATCGATCACGATCCGGTGGGCGCGCCAAAGCGCATCGTGGAGCTGGATCAAGCGTGCTTCCGGAAGAGTGATCACGCCGCAATCGACGGCCATCTTTTCGCACCAAAGCGTCCAGCCTTCATACGCGATCGCGTGATGCATCAGCCGGCGAATCCGGCTCGGGTGCTGATTCTGCAGCACAAACTGGAGATGATGGCCGGGATAAGCTTCGTGCGCGCAGGTGAAATCCAGGCCGAAATGCTGCGCGACTTCCGCCGCGCGCCGCGTGGGATCACGCTGGGTGTGACTGAGGTCGTTCACCCAAAAGATCCCGGTCTGATCGCGGGAAAACGGCGGGGGCTGGTGATACGCGGCCGTGGGGAAATGATGCTGGAGGAACTGCGGAACCGGGAGCACGCGGCAGCGTTCTCCCTGGGGAAAAGTGACGACATCCGCTTGGGCGAAAAGCTTCCGGACTTCGGCGGTTCGCTGCCGATATTCTTCCAGCAGCGTCGGCGCATTCGGTCGCCAACGCGCCGCGGCTTCCTCCAGGATTTGCGCGGTTTTCTTCCGGCCGAAACGCCGCGCCTCGACGGCGAGTTCGGCTCCGAGCTGCGCGACCAGCGACTCGCCGAGCGCGCGGACTTCCGGAAGAGAATAGGGGAGGCCGGTTTTCTCCCGGAGCAGAAATTCGAAGTCGGCGCGGCCCACGGCATAGCCGTCCTTTGCTCCGGGAGTTTTCTTCTCCACGGCTGCGGCGTAGCGGGAGAAAGCCGCGATCGCTTGCTGGCAAAGCGCGCGGGTTTTCTCCGGCTCGGGAGAAAGCGGCGCGAGTTGCGCGGCGACTTCGCGGAAGAAAGTGGCGGCGCCGGCGCAAGACTTCTGCGCGAGTTCGCTCCAGAGCGGGACGGGAGCGCGAAGACAGGCGGCGCCTTGGGCGAGAAACTCGGGCAGCTTCGCGAGCCGACTTTCCACGGCGGGACGGATCTTTTCCAGGCGATCCGCGTTCCGGATGAGCAGCAGCAGGATCGCATCGAGCGCCGCGTCGCAATGAACTTGGGGATTAGTCCGCCAGCGGGCGAGCGAACCATTCCAGTGCAGCGAAGTGCGGAGCATCGAGAGGAACCCGCGCCGATCCAGCCAATCATCTCCGCGGAAGGCGTGATCCGGAAGCGCCTCGACCGCGCTCAAGGTTCCGGAAAGCAGCTCAACGTGGCGCAGATGCGTGGAGGCGCTGTTTTCCCCAAGCTCCGCATCGAACTCACTCAAACCCAGCTCGCTCGCCTGATGCGGAAAGAGCTGATGGTGCTCCTCCAGAAACCGCTCCGTCGCAGCCCGGAAGGTCCGCACCGCCGGATCCAACTTCACCCGCGTGGCGAGGTTTTCCCCGGACTTACTCTTCCGCACTGGAGGCGAGCTTGTTGATCTCGCGGGCAAGTTCCCGGATCCGCTTCACTTCATCCAGATCAATGGGCGCATCGACCGGCTTCGTGGTGATCGCTTTGATTTCTTTGAGGTTGGTCTCCAGCAACTTCCCCAGCTTCGCCTGTTTCAAAGTCGGATTGAGCGTGGAGACGCGCTCCAGGAAGTAGTCCATCAGCTCGGGTTGGATCACCCGGCGGGCGCGCTCCACGGTGTAATCTTCGATCACGATGCTGGAAGTCATCTCCAGTCCGCGGAGCCAGCCGCCGAGCGCGACGAGGTGCGCGATCTCTTCGTCCTTCAGTCCGAGAAGTGCCGCCTCGACATCCGCTTGCGCCCGGGTGAGCTCCGTTTTCACCTGGTCCCACTGCTGCTTCGCGGCTTTTTCCAGGATGCTGCGGCTGTGTTTGGTCACGTGCTCGCCGACGCCGAGGCCTTTCGCCAGCTTGATCAGGACGCGGCCGACCGGCTCGATGCGCGACTGCTTCTCCGCACTGACGGCGAGAAAACCATCCGCAATCACGCCGCCGGCGCTGAGCGCAAGACGCGCGCGATCTTGCGGAGGAACGCTCGGGAGATCGCGCCAGACTTTTTCAAAAGGAAGCGGCTTCAGCGAGGCGAGTTCTTCGAAAACGAGGTCGATCGAAGGCGCGGTGAACTCATTCACTCCGAGCTCCTCGCGCATGTGCTCGATGTCCTCGCTCTGCTTGGGCGCCTTTTTCTGAGCAAAGACGCTGAGCGGAAGGAGAAGAGCGAAGGCGAAGGCGCACCAGCGAGCCGAGATCTGCATGGGCGAAGAATCTTTCCGAAATCGAACGGGAATGCACCAAAAAACCTTTGTTTTTCCAGCGTCGAACGCGAGGCAGAACGAAGACGGCTCGAACCTGCGCGGTGAGATTTCCCGCTTGACCCTCAGAGTTGACTGGCCATGATTCCGCGCTTGTTGCGCCGGAAACGGCCAGAACTCACTATGCAAGGAAGCTTGGGAAACACAATTTGGACAATCTGCTATTTCGTCGTCCTGTCGGGACTGTCGGTCTATGGACTGCACCGCTACGTCATCGTCTATCTGTTTCTAAAGAACCGGAAGAATCTTCCGAAGCCACTTTCCACCTTCGAACAACCGCCCAGGATTACGGTGCAGTTGCCTATCTATAATGAGCTGTATGTCGTCGAACGGCTGCTGAAGTCGGTCGCGGCGCTGGATTATCCGCGGGATCTGCTGCAGGTGCAGGTGCTGGATGACTCCACGGATGAAACGACGGAGATGGCGACCAAGCAGATCGCGCAATTGCGTGCGGAAGGTTTGGATATCGAGCTGATCCACCGCACGGATCGGACGGGGTTTAAGGCGGGAGCGTTGGAGAATGGCATGCAGACGTGCAAGGGCGAGTATCTGCTGATCCTCGATGCGGATTTCGTTCCGGCGCCGGAGATGCTGCAGAAGACGGTGCATTATTTTACCGATCCGAAGATCGGGATGATCCAGACGCGCTGGGGGCATCTGAACCGCACCTATTCACTGCTCACGCGCGTTCAGGCGATGTTCCTCGATGGGCATCTTTTGCTGGAACAAACCGCCCGCAGCCGCAGCGGACGGTTCTTTAACTTCAACGGAACCGCAGGTCTCTGGAGACGCTCCTGTATTGCCGATGCCGGCGGCTGGCAGCACGACACGCTGACGGAAGATCTCGATCTCAGCTACCGCGCGCAGCTCAAAGGCTGGCGCTTTGTCTTCCTCGCCGATCTCGTCACTCCAGCCGAACTGCCAGTGGACATGAACGGCTTCAAGAGCCAGCAACATCGCTGGACGAAAGGTTCGATCCAGACCTGCAAGAAGCTGCTCCCGTCAGTCTGGAAGAGCGACCTGCCAATTCTGATCAAGCTCGAAGCGACCGCGCACCTCACTTCGAACTACGCGTATCTGCTGCTCTTCATCCTGTGCGCGCTGATGCATCCTTCCGCGGGCGGCGGCGCCTACAGCCCGTGGCGCATGTTCCTCGTGGACATCCCGATTTATCTCTCCGCTTCCCTGCCAGCGACCGTCTTCTACGTTTGCGCGCAGCGAGCGCTGTATCCGAAAGGCTGGCTCAAGGAATTGCTCCTGATGCCGATGGTCCTCGCGCTCGGCGTCGGGCTGGCGATCAACAACGCACGGGCGGTGATCGAGGCGATGCTTGGTCATCAGTCGGAGTTCACCCGCACGCCGAAGTATGGCATCCAAAGCCGGACGCAGTCCTGGAAACAGGCGCGCTACATTCCGCTCAAGAGCTTTCTGCCGTTCGTGGAGCTCGGCTTTGCGGCTTACTTCTTTTACTTGCTCAAGTTTGCGCTGGAACATTCGCAGTGGCTGAACGCGGGATTCCTCGCGCTGTTCGAGGTCGGCTTTACTTACGTCGCGCTCTGCTCGCTGGCGCAGTGGATTCCAGCTCTCCGGTTTCCCGGACGCGACACCGGCACACCGCTTCCAGCGTAAGGCAGCTCCGGGTTCTTCCCGGCACGGATCGGTAATTTCCGCTGCCGAGATTCTCTGCGTCGGGAAAGTCGTGGCACCGTGGCTGCTAGGTGAGCCGGTATGTTCACTCTCGCCCGCCGCCTCATCTTCGCGCTCGCCGCTTTTGCTGGGTTGGTTGCTTCACCGCTCCGCGCGGCGGAGCATTCGATGATCGTGGTCAGTGTTCCGGATCAAAAGCTGGTGCTTGTGCAGAACGGAATTCGGGTGGCGAATTTCCGGATTTCGACTTCCAAATTCGGCGTCGGAGATCGCCCGCGCAGTTATGCCACTCCGCTGGGTGCGATGGAGATTGCCGCAAAAGTCGGCGGGCAGGCGGCGGCCGGCACCGTCTTCAAGGGACGGCGGCCGACCGGCGAAATCCTCCGGCCCAATGCTCCCGGCCGCGATCCGATCGTAACGCGGATTCTGCATTTGCGTGGGCTGGAAGGCTGCAACGCACGCGCGTTCGCGCGCGGCATTTATATCCACGGCACTCCGGAAGAGCGCTGCATCGGGCGCCCGGCAAGCTACGGATGCATCCGCATGCGCTCCCGGGATGTGATCAGCCTGTATGATTCCGTTTCGGTGGGAACAAAGATCGCCGTGGTCAACCAATCGCTGAGTCAAGTCTTCCGCGAGATCGCGGCGAACTGAGCGGGAGAAGTGGTTTGGTCTGGTGCGGGTCCGGCGGAATCACGGGCGCGGAAGAGCGAGAGGCTTCGTTGATTTCGCTGGAGGTGAGCGGAGCATATTGCTTCCGGAAGCATTCGCAGAACGGAGGCTTCCTGACCTCAGAGCTTCGACAAGCGGAAGATTTCCCGATTGAGCGGAAGCAAAGGAGTGCTCGTGTTTGCTGATGCGGCAGATCTTCCACGCAGCTTCATTCCCGCTGGGGAAGAACCCGGCGAGCCCGGGTTTTACAGGATTCTCAGACCTCGCCCAGACGTGGAAAGCTGATGGTTTCAGGACCTTCCGGAAGTGGCGAATGCGCAAGCGGATTTCTTCCGGAAAAGTTTCGCACCCCGAAGACAAATTCCTTTTCCACCACTACGCGTTGTGGTTTTATCCCAGTCGCGCCCAACATGGTGTGGTTATTCGCAGGCGTCCCCCACGAGTCCACACGTTATTGAGCGCTTTCCTGCCGGTTGTTCACCAGTCATTCGCAGTTTCGTCATGCTTAACCTAAAATCCACCCGTCGCGCCAGCCGCGTGAAAGTCGCCGATTCCGTTCGGCGCCCGCTAGAGGGACTGAAGTTTGCCCGTGTCTTCAGTCAGAAATCGATCGCCCCTTTCGATGAAATCGAGTGGGAGCTGCGGACGGCCGAGATCACGGATGATTCCGGAAAGGCGATCTTCAAGCAGGAGAACGTCGAGGTGCCGAAGTCGTGGAGCCCGCTGGCGACCAAGATTGCAGTGTCGAAGTATTTCTACGGCGACATCGCGCATGGCAATGATCCCTACAAAGGCGGTCGCGAACGCTCGGTGAAGCAGCTCGTGCATCGCGTCACGCGGACGATTACCGATTGCGGAATCAAGGACGGTTACTTCGCCGACACGGAGAGTGCGGAGACTTTCTACAATGAGCTGACCTGGCTTTGCGTGAATCAGTTTGGCGCGTTCAACTCGCCGGTTTGGTTCAACGTCGGCCTTTGGCACCAATACAAAGTCGGCGAGGGGAAAGGTGAGGGGAACTGGTTCTACGATCCGAAGATCGGCGAAGCGCGTCGCGCTCCGACCCAATATGCGTATCCGCAGGGCAGCGCGTGCTTTATCCAGAGCGTGGAGGACGACATGGAAGACATCATGCGCCTCGCGATGTCGGAAGCCATGCTCTTCAAGTACGGCTCCGGCACCGGCAGCGATCTTTCGACGCTCCGCAGCACGCGCGAGAAGCTCAGCGGCGGCGGTCGCCCCAGCGGTCCGCTTTCATTCCTGAAGATCTACGATCAGGTCGCTGCGACGGTGAAGAGTGGCGGCAAGACGCGGCGCGCGGCGAAGATGAACACGCTCAAGGATTGGCACCCGGACATTGAGGAGTTCATCGTCGCGAAAACCAACGAGGAGAAGAAAGCGTGGGCGTTGATCGAGCAAGGTTACGACGGCAGCTACAACGGCGAGGCTTACGGCTCGATCATGTATCAGAACGAAAATCTCACCGTGCGGGTGAGCGATGAGTTCATGCACGCGGCAATGGAAGGCCGCGAATGGTGGACCAAGCGCGTCACCGACGGGCAGCGTTGCGAGAAGAAGGACGCGCGCACTTTGCTCCGGAAGATCGCGGAAGGAACGCACGTCTGCGGCGATCCCGGCATGCAGTTCGACACCACGATTCACAAGTGGCACACCTGCAAAGGCACCGGCCGGCAGAACTCCACCAATCCGTGCTCGGAGTATTTGTTCCTCGACAACACGGCGTGCAATCTCGCTTCGCTGAACCTGCTCAAGTTCAAGAAAGCGGATCATTCGTTTGACGTGGAGCGCTTCAAGGCAGCGGTGCGCATCTTCATCACCGCGCAGGAAATCATCGTCGATAACGCCAGCTACCCGATCAAAGAGATCGCGGAGAATTCGCACATCTTCCGCACGCTCGGACTCGGCTACGCGAACCTGGGCGCGCTGATCATGAGCTACGGTCTCGGCTACGATACGGATGAAGGCCGCGCGCTTGCTGGAGCGATCACCAGCATCATGACCGGGCATGCTTATGAGCAGTCCGCGAAGATGGCCAAAGGCATGGGAGCGTTCCCCGGCTACCACGACACTCGCGCGACTGGCGTGAAGCAAACCGTGGATTCCACGAACGCGCCCTACATGCTGGAAGTCATTGAGCAGCACCGCTCGCATGTCGCAAACATCCAGGCGAGCGACCGCTTCGGTTACCTCAAGGACGAAGCGCAGAAGGTCTGGGACAACGCGCTCGTGCAGGGAAAAAAGCACGGCTACCGCAATGCGCAGGTCACAGTGCTCGCGCCGACCGGCACCATCGGCTTCCTGATGGATTGCGACACGACCGGGATCGAACCCGACATCGCGCTGGTCAAATACAAGCTGCTCGCCGGTGGTGGCATGCTGAAAATCGTCAACCAAACGGTGAAGCCTGCGTTGCAAAACCTCGGTTACAGCACCGTCTGCATGGAGCAAATCATCGCGCACATCGACAAGCACGACACCATCGAAGACGTGCTCGACGAGCAGACCGGCGAGACAGTTTTCAGTGGGCTCAAGCCCGAGCATCTTCCCGTGTTTGACTGCGCCTTCAAGCCGCACAAAGGCACGCGCAGCCTGCATTACCGCGGGCACATCCGGATGATGGCCGCGGCGCAGCCATTCCTCAGCGGCGCGATCTCCAAGACCGTGAATCTTCCGGAACACGCGACGGTGGACGACATCGTCAACACCTATGTGGAAGGCTGGGAACTCGGCCTCAAGGCGATCGCAATTTACCGCGACGGCTCGAAGCGCAGCGCTCCGCTGAACGTCAAGAAAACCAAGGACATGGGCGGCCTGATCGCCGAGATCCCGGACACCGCGATTGCCGATCTCGAAGGCGTGCTCAACGACAAAAAAGCGCTCGAATCACGGATCGGTGAACTCGAGAGCGTCATTTCCGAGTTGCGGAAGAAAGTCGGCGAGCCCGTCCGCCGCCGGATGCCTGAGACCCGCGTCGCGATCAACCACAAATTCGAGATCGCCGGCCACAAAGGCTATCTGACCGTCGGCATGTTTGAAGATGGTCAACCCGGCGAAATCTTCATCCAGATGAACAAGGAAGGCAGCACCATCGGCGGCTTGATGGACACCGTCGCCACGCTTGGCTCGATCGCGCTCCAATACGGCGTCCCGCTCGAAGGCCTCACCAAGAAGTTCGCTTATCAGCGCTTCGAGCCGTCCGGCTTCACCAAAAACCCGGACATCCGCAACGCCACCTCCATCACCGACTACGTCTTCCGGTGGCTCGGCT
>DASVRR010000034.1:0-4674 GCA_036388515.1 Chthoniobacteraceae bacterium
ACTTTGTGCTGTGCATCAAAGGTTCGTTCAGGGAAACGGTTGTCTCTCCGAACGCGGGATCCGCTTTCGACCACTAATCCAATCCAGAACCACCCATGAAACAAATCCTGATCCTCTCCCTGGCCGTCGCGATCAGCGCCGCCACTGCGACCGCCAACTGCGGCAAAAAAGTCACCGACGAAGGTAACTTGAAAGCTTTCGATGCTGAGAAGAAGCTGCTGACCGTGGAAAAAGCGGACGGCAAAATCGCGACGCTCACTTTGACCCCGACCTCAAAGGGCGCCGAGACCACGGCCACGCTGGTCGGCAAAAAAGTGAAGGTCACCAGCGAGCACGGGAAGATCGATAGCGTCGAAGCTGCTTCCTAAGCTTAGATTTCCAACGAGTTGCGTCGAAAGACCCTGCCTACCGGCAGGGTCTTTTTGCGAACTGATCCAGCGAAAGAAGCTCGGCCCTCCTCCGCATTATGAAGAATCTGTTTTCCCCAGTTTATCTCCTGACTTTACTCCTCACGCTCACCCGAGCTGGCGCTCAGGAAGCCACGCCGTCGCCCACCGCTCCCGTAGTCGAGCCGCCGACTTCCTGGGTTGACCCCGACACGGGGCATCGCGTGGTCCGGCTGACCAGGGAAGCAGATTCCGCGAGTCTGTATTTTAACTATAACGGCTACACGCCGGATGGACGGCAGATGATCTATACGACTCCGGAAGGAATCGGCGCAGTAGATCTGAAGACATTCAAGACGCGGATCGTGGTGCCGGGACCGGTGCGGGCGATCGTCGTCGGGCGTAAAACTCCGAGCGTGTTTTACATCAAGCGGGAAGAGCGGGCGCTGTATTCCACTCACCTGGACACAGGCGAGACGCGAAAGCTGGGCGACCTTCCGCCAAGGGGAAACATTGCGACAATCAACGCCGACGAAACGCTGGCTGCGGGAACCTATATCGAGGGTGAAGGCGCAGACTATGGAGGAACGCGGGCGCAACAGGGCCGCGGCCTGGAGCAGCCGCAAAACAAAGGACAGATGATGGAGGAAAGACTCGCCGCACGGCATCCGATGGCGATGTACACGCTGGATCTGCGGAATGGGAAAACGACGCCGGTCTTGCGGAGCACCGACTGGCTGGGCCACGTGCAGTTTTCGCCCACTGATCCGACGCTGCTGCTCTACTGCCACGAAGGGCCGTGGCACAAAGTTGATCGGGTCTGGACGATCCGGACGGATGGCTCGCAGAAGACCCTGGTTCATCGTCGAACCATGGCCATGGAAATCGCGGGTCACGAGTTTTGGAGCGCCGACGGCAAGACAGTTTGGTACGACTTACAAACGCCGAAGGGCGAAGTGTTTTACCTCGCCGGATATCACACCGAGACCGGCGAAAGGACGTGGAATCACCTGCAGCGGGACGAGTGGTCGATCCATTTTAACATCAGCAATGACGGAACCCTGTTTTGCGGCGACGGCGGCGATCCGGGGCAGGTGGCAAAAGCTCCGGATGGACGTTGGATCTACCTGTTCCGCCCACAGCTGACGCGCTTCGATGCGGAATTTAACAAGGGGCTGATTCGTCCGGGAGTGCTGCGCTCGGAGCGTCTCGTGAACATGGCGAAACACGGCTATAAGCTGGAGCCAAACGTCAGCTTTACTCCGGATCAAAAGTGGGTGGTTTTCCGATCCAACATGTTCGGCCCGACTTACACCTTTGCTGTGGAAGTGGAGAAAGCCGCGCCTGAACCCGGGCGTTAGCTCAAGTCGAGAACGCCTCAGTTTCAGGACCGTCCGGGGGCGAGCTGTGCTGGAGTCGCTTCACGGCTCAGCCCCGCTTTCGCTTGGCAAAGCCGGAGGCGCGCCCTTCAATCTCACCTCCCGCGAATGAAGCTGCTCGACCGCTATGTCCTCCGAAATTTTATTGAGCCGTTCCTGCTCTGTTTTTTCGGTTTTCTCGCGATCTGGATGATCTTCGATCTGAGCGACAACGTCACCGATTTCCTCCAGGCCAAGGCGTCGCTGAAAACAGTGCTCGCGTTTTATGCGACCCAGGCGCCGCAGATTGTGCTGATCTCGCTGCCCGTCGGTTTGCTGCTGGCGCTGCTCTTTTCCCTGAGCCGGATGTCACGCTTCAATGAGATCATCTCCATGCTTACCGCCGGCCGAAGCGTCACGCGGCTGCTGCTGCCGCTGATCGTCGTCGCAGCGTTGATCTCAGGCGCGTTGGTGGCGCTAAACTATGAGCTGGCACCGAAAGCGGAGGCGGTCCGGAAGCGCGCGCTGGAACAAATCAGCCGTGGGCGAAAACAGGGCGAAGCGGAGGCGGTGGAAGGTTATTTGTTCCGCGACCGAATGAATGGCCGCACGTGGTTTATCCGGAAGTTTCGGCCTAACTCGAGCGAGGCGAACCGCCTGGATGGAGTTCATATTACTCAACAGGATTCTGCCGGGCGCATTGTGAAAAAATGGTATGCCGCCACGGCTCTGTATGAGCTCCGGAGTCGGACCTGGTCACTGATGCGCGGCATGGCCGTGGAGTTCAACGAACAGGGAGACGAAGTGAAGCGGGACAATTTCACTTCGGACTTCCGGGTGATTAAGGACTGGAACGAAACCCCGTGGCGAATCGCTTCTTCCCATCAGCAGCCACAGAATCTAACTGTGCCCCAGCTGCGAGACTATCTCGTCTATAACAGCGATTTTCCGGCCGCACAGCTGGCTCCCTACCGGACGTATCTTCATCATCGCTTTGCCTTCCCCATGCAATGTCTGGTGGTTGTCTTTCTGGCCGGGCCTCTGGCGATCGTTTTCTCCCGGCGCGGCGTGGTCGGCGGAGTCGCGGCCGCCATGCTGCTCTACGCGGGTCTGCTACTTTCTACCTATCTTTTCCTCGCGCTGGGGAAAGGCGCACGCATTGATCCGATCCTCGCAGCCTGGATCCCGAACGGCTTTTTTTTCCTGCTCGGCCTGACATTGCTGTATTTCCGGGGATCGAATCGCGAGTGGCCGAAGTTTGGCTTCTCCCGGAAAAAAGCATGAACCAAGACTGGAGCATTCAACATCGGGCCGAACGCTGCGCTGCAACTGGCGAATCGTTTGCGGACGGCGAGCACTTCTACACACTCCTTTTCCACGACAAGGAAGGGTACCGCCGGGAAGATCTGAGCGAAGCGGCGTTCCAGGCGCGGAACGAAAACATCCAGCCATTCTCGCTCTGGCGTTCCAAGTTTGAGCTGCCTCCGCCGCCCGCGCCGGAGGCCATCGGGCGGCAAACTGCGGAAGATTTGCTGCGGCGCTATATGGAAGAGCAATCGCCGCAACACGCCGCTGCCCGCTATTTGCTGGCGGCAATGTTGGAGCGGAAAAAGCTGCTCAAGGAAATCGAGTCGCGGCGAGTGGCGGGCAGTTTGACGCGGATCTACGAGAACCCGAAGACGGGTGAAGTCTTTGTGATTCCCGATCCAGAGCTGCGGCTCGATCAGCTGGAACAAGTGCAGACCGAAGTGGCGGCGCTGCTTTCCCCAAGCTGATCCGAAACGGCGCGGAGCTTGGTTCTCGTGGATAAAGTGTGCTAGTTAAACGCCACTTCGATGACGCTCCCTTGGTTTGAGAATCAATTCCCGCTGTACCTCGCGCCGATGGCGGGAGTGACGGATACGATCTTCCGCCAGCTGGCGAAGGAGCACGGCGCGGATGTGATGGTGACGGAGTTTGTCTCCGCGGAAGGAATCTTCCGGAGGAATGCGCGGACCATGGAGTACCTGGAGTTCTCGGAAGCCGAGCGGCCGCTCGGCGTGCAACTTTTTGGCGGCGATCCGGCGCATTTGGCGGAAGCGGCGAAGCTGGTGATCGACTGGAAGCAGCCGGATTTCATCGATCTGAACTTTGGCTGTCCGGTGAACAAAGTGGTCTCGAAGCATGGCGGATCTTCGTTGCTCCGGGACTGTCCGCTGCTGGAGAAAGTGGCGCGTGCCGTCGTGAGCGCCTGCGCTCCCGTGCCGGTCACGGCAAAGATGCGCATCGGCTGGGATGAACATTCGATCAATGCGGTCAGCAACGCGAGGTTGCTGGAAGACGCGGGGATCGCGGCGATCGCGGTGCATGGCCGGACGAAGGCGCAGGGCTACAGCGGAGCGGCGGATTGGGAAGTGATCGCGCAAGTCGCGGCGGCCGTTCAGGTGCCGGTGATCGGGAATGGCGACCTGAGCAGCGCGCGGGATGTGGAAGCTCGCCGGAGCAGCGGAGTGCGCGGAATGATGCTGGGCCGCGCGGCGATGAGCGCTCCCTGGATCTTCCGGGAGATCAAACATTTCCTCGCCACGGGCGAACTGCTCCCACCGCCGAAGGTGGAGGTGCAATGGGCGCACATCGAACGGCATTGCCGCTGGAAAGTGCAGCACCTCGGCAGCGAACTGCACGCGATGCAAGGAATGCGCACCCGGCTGATGGCGTACTCACGCGGAATGCCGGAAGCAAAACGGCTGCGGGAACGCTTTGCTCATGTCGGATCGCTCGCAGAACTCAGGGCCATTGCGGAGGAAAATATCTCCCGCACCGCCGACGCTTTGCTCGCGGCTTGAGTTCCGGACAAAACGACGATTCGCGCTGGTGAGTGGACTTTGCGACAGCGTCTCCTAAGTTCCGCTTCTGATGACTACCGCAGGCGAGATCAAAACCAAAATCGG
>DASVRR010000035.1:0-1638 GCA_036388515.1 Chthoniobacteraceae bacterium
CTTCAAGCTCAATACCGATTTCCAAAATCCGCTCTTCAAAGATCCGCGCGGCGCCTTCCTCGGAATGTTCGCCATGCCATCGGCCTACGTCGCCGCGCTGATCACCGTCACACCGTTCCGCGGACTCTTTTTCCTCTCGCCCGTGCTGATCATGAGCATCTACGGGATCGTCGTCTGGCTGCGGGAGAAGAGCTACGCCGCAGAGGCGCGGCTTTGCCTCGCGATGTTCGGTTTCTTCTTCCTCGTGAATGCCAGCTTCAATGGCTACCACGGCGGCTTCGGTGCCGGACCACGCTATCTCATTCCCGCGCTGCCGTTCCTCGCGCTGCCGCTCGTCGTCGCCTTCACCCGCTGGCGCTGGCTCACTGGTGCGCTGGCCGCAATCTCGATCATTCATCAGCTTTTGCTCACCGCGACAGACGCGCAAAATCCTCTAGCCGTCGGTGGACACGCGCGTGTGGAAGGGCGCGAGGACGGCACCTACCACCTCGTCGCGGAGTATGCGTGGCCGCTCTTCGCCCATGACCGCGCCTGGCCGATCCTGGAGCAGCATCTCGCGACCCACATGGAGAAGGAGAACGATAGGCTGACCCTCGAATATCCCGATGAGGCGGAGCGGGCGGAGAAAAGCGCCGCCCTCGAGCGGGAATTACGCGCCGGGATCGCGCGAGGAGACGCGGCGCCGTTCCTCCTGGCGGCCGTCCGCGGACCGGTTTCCGTGAATCCGATCGGCGTCTACGAGGGGATGTTCTACCAGATTTATACGCACGAGAATTCCCGCACCGGATGGAATTCCTTCAACCTCGGCGAATTCCTCTGGCCGCAGAGCCGCTGGAGCATTCTTCCGCTGCTCCTGATCTCCGGCGGGCTCTGCGTCGCCGCGTTCCGGCTCGCGCGCCAGTCCAGAGCCGACTTCTGACTTGCAAAGCTGGAAGCGCGAAAGGAAATGACGCTGCGGCTTTAGCGATTTACGGTCGGAGTCGTTTTCGACACTCGGTTCCCCAGTCCTGCCTTCCTGCCTTCCAAATCCCCTCCCCCTTCCATCGTTCACGGGCCGCTGACCTATCGCGGGGCAACACGGCGGAACTGCTCGGTCACTTGCGCCACCAGCACGCCGAGCTTCCGGATCCTGGTTCGGTTGATCATCGTCCGTCCATCCGGCTGTAGGTACATGTCCTGCGTCATGCGGACGTTGAAGAGCGGATTCCCCGGCTTCAGCGCGAGTGTGAAGGTCCAGTGGAAGTGATTGCCCGTCGCGACCCCACGCGCCGTGCCGACGATGTCGTTCGCCGTCGCCTCGAACCGTCGTGTATCCAGCCGCCGCATCCGCCATGAACGGTGCTGCCGCGGACTTCCCTGCACGAAGAGATCCTGCTCCATCCGAACTTCACCGTTCACTACTCGGCCGCGGGTTTCCGTGCGAAGCACCTTTGTCGGATGGCCCGCCCTGTTTTCAAAGACTCCACGAGAACGCGTGCGACCAGTGAAGAACTGCATCGGATCGAATCTCGGCCCTTCCGCAACAAAGCCGCTTCGACCTGCCAACGCCGGAGAGGACAGCCTAATCAAGACCAGGCAGAGGACGAGCAATGGGCAGAGCAAACCCGTGGATCTCCGACAAGCCATGCCACGACGGAT
>DASVRR010000036.1:0-9952 GCA_036388515.1 Chthoniobacteraceae bacterium
TTTCTTCCGCAGTTAGCGCTGCGCGCTGGAAGCAGTCCCGCGGCTCGTCTCAGCTTCCTGGCCAGGGCTCATTCCGCGGCCGCCGCTGCCTGGAGGACGCACGGGTTGCGGGCCATTGTCGCTGCTCTGAGTCGCGCAGGAAGAAAGCCCGGTGGCCAGCATGAGCGCGGTGAGAGCGGTAAGTGTCAGTCGTTTCATAATACGCACGGATCGCCGTTTGGTCCGGAGGCGCGCGTATCTATTCCGCGGAGGCGGCGAAACACTTTTCCCCAGCATCTGCGGACTTCCGTCGCCGGGATGCGGCTCGTAAGGTGCGCGCGTGAGTTTTTCCCTCTACCGACAAGTCGTGCGGCCGATGCTTTTCGCGATGGATGCGGAGAAGGTGCATCACCTCGCAGTGAACGCGCTGCAGCTTGGTTCCCCCGCTTTGAAGTGGATGAAACCGGCGCCCGATCCGCGCCTTTCGCGCACCGTCTTCGGGCTGAAATTTCCAAACCCGGTCGGCCTTGCTGCTGGCTTCGACAAGAACGCCGTCGCGCTGAAAACCTGGGAATCGCTGGGCTTTGGCTTCGCCGAAGTGGGAACAATCACGGCCCGCGGGCAGCCCGGCAATCCGAAGCCGAGGATCTTCCGGGTTCCGGAATATCGCGCGCTAATCAACCGGCTCGGGTTCAACAATGACGGCGCGGATCTGATTGCTTCCCGGCTCCAGCGGCTCCGCGAGGGGAACGGCTGGCCGCGCATTCCGGTGGGGATTAATCTCGGGAAATCCAAAGTCGCGCCGCTGCAGGAAGCCACGGCGGATTACCTCCTTTCCTTCCAGCGGCTGCTCCAGTATGGCGACTACTTTGTCCTGAATGTCAGCTCGCCAAACACGCCCGGCTTGCGCGCGCTGCAAGATCGCGCGGCGCTGGACGAATTGCTCGGGCACATTCAGCGGCGCAACACTTCGCGCAAGCCGGTGCTGGTGAAGATCGCGCCGGATCTGCCGTTTGCCGCAATCGAAGAGATCGTCGCTTTGGCTCAGGAACACGAACTCGCCGGATTGATCGCGACAAACACCACGATCGATCATTCGGCTCTTCCCGCGGCGATGCGCCAGCAAGGCGGGCTGAGCGGAGCGCCTTTGCGCGCACGTTCCACGGAAGTCGTCCGCTTCATCACCGGGATGAGCAAGGTGCCGGTGATCGCGGTGGGCGGGATTTTTACTCCGGATGATGCGCTGGAAAAGTTCGATGCAGGCGCTGCGTTGATCCAGCTTTATACGGGATTCATCTACGAAGGACCGGCTTTGATCCGGAAGATCTGCGATGCGTTGATTGCGCGCAGTGGCTAGCTCGCCAGCCGCCTTTTCTCCCCGGAAGAGCGCGCTGATTAAACCTTTGCCAACCCTCGAGGCGACTCCTAACTTCCCGCCGCAATGGCCCGCCGCGCTAGTTCCTCCGCGCATCCGGTGTGGATGCTGATCGCCGCCGTGCTGCTCCTCGGGGCGGTCGCGGGCGGCTACCTGCTGTATGGTCGCGTGAGCGATCCCTACCGGACGATGACTGCCCTGCCGGTGCAGGAGTATTTGCAAAATCCGAACAGCCTGCGCGGCAACGTTTACAAGGTGGACGCGACGGTCGTGGAGTCGCTGAAATATTCTTCCAGCGCCGGCCGGCTGTTTTCCATCGAGATCAATGGCACCGACCGGATTCCCGTCCTGGTTCCGCCGGAGTTTAACCGGGTAAATATCGAGCGCGGCCAGCGTTTCTACTTTAAGATCGGAGTTGAAGACAAAGGCGTCCTGCGCGCGCAGGACGTCAAAAAAGCCTAACGCTGATTCTCCCCATGAAGACCAACCACCCAATCGTCGGCTTCGCCGATGCGCCTCGTTGCTTCCGCCGCGTCGTTTTGCTCAGCCTCGGTTTGCTGAGCGTCGCGAGCGTCATCGCTCAAGTCCCGGACGCCGCTCCGGCGGCGCCGGCGCTCGGCGGATCCTCCGAGCCGGCCAAAGGCGGAAATGGCGCGGCCCCGAAGGAGCAAAGCAAGTTCCTCGGGAAAGACGCTCCCGCGTTTGACCCGGGCTCCGAAACGCTCGCTTGGGATGGCAAGACCTGGAACATCAACAACAACCGAATCTTCCAGGCTCGGTTTGAAAAATATCTCAGCGCTCCGGAAGCCACGGGCGAACAGGACCGGCAATATCAGGCGATCATCAGCGAAATCCTGACTCGTCTGGCGCCGGGGAACGCCACTCGGGAAAACATCCGCTACGCCTTCCAGCTGCTGCCGCGCGGCTCCGGTTTTGATGTCGATGCCCGGCTTTGCGATGCGCTGGCGGACTCGGTTTACTCCGCATGGCGCTCGCAGCGGAAGCAGGACGAGACCGCGATGGCCAACGAGGCCTTGGAACGCGAGCGGAAGAAACACGAATGGAACGCGCAGCTCGCGAGTGAGGACAAAAAGATCGACGGGAAGGCCACGAGCACGCGGAAGGCTGGCGACAACAGCGTCCGGAGCAACGAAGTCACCACCACGACGACGATCACGCCGCACGCGACGCGGCTCGCGGAGACGATGGCGCTGATTAAGGCAAACCAAACCAAGATGGCGCTCTCGGAGATCCAGGTGAAAGTCGAGTTCCAGGCGCTGATGGTGCAGTTCTTCATGCAGCGCCGGTATCAGCACGTGCTCATGGCGACGCGTTTTTACCGGTCCGTCTTTAGCGATGGAGATTCGAAGTTGAACCTCGGGAAAGAAGCGAAGGATCTTTTCGAGAAAACCAGCGGAGCTCCACCGACCGTGAGCACGCTCGACTCGCTGGCGAACGAAGCGCTCCGCGATGTGCGGGAAGGTGTGAGGACCTTCGAGTTTTTGCTGGCAAATCAGGAGCTGGAAAGCGCCACGAAGCGGCTCGCGGAAGCCTTCGCGATTGGCGAGTTTGTTCCGGAGATCCGGACCTTGCCTCGGGAGAAAAAGCGCCAGGCGCTGCAGTTCGCGCAAAAGTCCAATCAGCTGCTCTCGAATCTCGAGGCGAAGGATTACACACAAGCGGAGAAGCTCATCGCCGAGTTGAGCCAAACCGCGAAGGACTTCGACAGCTCCAAAGCTCGCGCGGGAATCGAAACCGCCAGGCGCGTCGCGCAGATGCGACTCGCCAAGGCTCGGAACGCCGCGCTCAGCGGAGATCGCGCGACGCTGGAAACGGAACTTGCCGCCGCGACGGAACTTTGGCCGCTCAATCCGCAGCTCGCCGAAGTCTCAAACATGATCTTCTCCCAAGGCGACGTGCAGCAAAAGGCGGTGATCGATTTCGATCAGCTGCTGGGGCAGAAAAACTATCGGCAGATCTTCGAGAACAACGGTCGCTACATCGCGGCGCTCGCGCTTTATCCGGAGAAACAGAAGCAGCTGCAGGATGTGCTGCAAAACATGCAGAAGATCGAAGGCGCTATTTTGCGCGCGGACGAAATGGCGCGCCAAAGCAATTACGCCGGTGCCTGGGAAGGTGTGGAGAAGATCGCGGGCGACTTTCCGGATGACAGCAAACTAAACCAGGTGCGCGCCAATCTCACCACGCAGGCCGCGGATTTCGTCCGCACTTTGCGCAGCGCGCAGGATCTGGAAAAGCGCGATCAAGTCGGCTCCAGCCTGGCGTGGTTTCTCAAGGCTCAGAAACTTTATCCGCAGAGTGACTACGCAGGCGACGGCATCCAGCGGTTGGTGAACAAGATCGTTCCGGAAGGCTAACCGTCGACCGGCGTGAATGGCGCTGGCGAACGATCTGGAATCTTCCACAGCCTCGGAACCTCAGCCTCCCGATGTCTAGGCTGATGCAAACTCCGCAAATCGCCCGGCTTTCTTCCGCGGCTTAAAACTGGCATGCTCGATCAGATTTATTCCGCCTTCGACGCGGCTCTGGGACTGAAGCTAGAAGCCAGCGAAATTTCCGCCTGGCAAATGTCGCTCCGCGCGATCGTCGTGTTCACCCTCGCGACCGCGATGATCCGGATCGGGAACAAACGTTTCATGGGGAAGAGCACCGCGATGGATGTGATGCTCGGGATCGTTTTCGGGTCGCTCACCAGTCGCGCCATCACCGGCAATTCGCCGTTCCTCCCGACGCTCGCTGCGAGTCTCACTTTGGTTCTGTTTCATTGGCTGATCTCCGCGCTTGCTCACCGTTCTCCCGGATTCGGGAAGCTGGTCAAAGGCCACCCGACGCTGCTCGTCGAAGATGGCGTTCTCCAGGCTGACGCGCTCAGGGCGGCGCACATCACCGAGCGCGATCTGCACGAGGCTTTGCGCCAGCACAGCAAGCCGCCAGACTTGCGTCAGATCGCGTCCGCCCATCTCGAGCGCAACGGCGACATCTCGATCATCCCCCGCAAAGATTGACTCCTCAGATCGTCCTTTTGATCGCGGTTGCCCTTGGAACGCTCGGGCTCCTCGCATGGGAACGGATCCCATCCGATGTGGTGGCTTTGGTGATGCTCCTGACCTTGGTTCTGACGGGGCTCTTGCCCGCAGATCAAGCATTCTCCGGCTTCAGCAGCGATACGGTGATCGTGATTCTCGGTTTGCTGCTGCTGACCACGGCTTTGCATCGGACCGGAGTCATCGACCTTGCGGGACGCGCGATTGTGCGGCATGTCGGCACGGATCAGCGGCGATTGCTCCTGGTCATTACCATTTCCGCCACGGCGCTGAGCGCGTTCATGAGCAACACGGCGGCCGCTGCGTTTTTCCTCCCCATCGTCTTCGGACTCGCTCAGCGCGCCAGAACGAGTCCGGCAAAGCTCCTCATGCCGCTCGCTTTTGCCTCCATTCTCGCCAGCTCCATCAGCCTGTTCTCGACTTCGACCAACATCGTGGTCAGCGGACTGATGAAGGCCTACAAGATGGAACCGATGGGGATGTTCGAGCTGGCGCCGGTCGGAATTCCGATCGCGATCGTCGGCCTTCTCTACCTGCACCTGATTGGCACTCGGCTGATTCCGGATCGCTTCGGCACGGATGCCGCCGGCTCCACGACCAACGCGCGTCCTTATCTCTCGGAAGTTCTTATTCAGCCTCAATCGCCGCTGGTCGGGCGGACGCTTTCGCAGTCTGCGCTCGGCCGGGATCTCGACCTGAAAGTCCTGCGCATCATCCGGAACAAAACCGAGCATTTGCAACCGCACGGCAACACCGTCTTCGAGGCTCACGACGTGGTGGTGGTGGAAGGTGCCAGCGAGGAGATTCTGCGGATCAAAGACGTCTCGGGGATCGAGATCAAAGCAGACGTAAAACTCACCGATCCGAACCTCGCCAGCGGCGACCTGAGCTTCATAGAAGTGGTCCTCTTGCCGCGATCCGCTCTCGTCGGACGCAGCCTAAAAGGGTTTGGTTTCCGCGAACGCTTCGACCTCCAAGTCATCGGGGTCAGCCGACATGGCTCCACTTTCTTCCGGAAGATCAGCGACCTCCTGCTCCGCGTCGGAGACATCCTGCTGGTCCAAGGCGCACCGGAAAAGATCGCTCAACTCGACGGGGACGAAGCCTTCCGCGTGATTGGCGCGCTTGGCGAAAACCGACCAAAACTGGGGCATGCTCCGCTCGCGATTTCCATCTTTGTCGGGGTGCTGGTGCTCGCCACTTTTGAGGTGGTCAGCATGCCGGTGGCGGTGATGCTCGGTGTCGCAACAGTGTTTCTCACCCGCTGTATCGCGCCGGATCAGGCCTACCGCGAACTCGAGTGGAAGGCGATCATCCTCATCGCCTGCATGCTCTCGCTCGGGACGGCGATGGAGCATACCGGCACCGCCGCATTCCTGGCGAATGTGATCGTCTCCCAAGTCGGCCACTTCGGTCCGTTGGCGCTCCTCTCCGGCTTCTTCCTCGTGACCGTCCTCCTCACGCAGCCGATGTCCAACCAGGCGGCCGCCATTGTCATCCTGCCGGTTGCTTTCCAGACTGCGTTTCAGCTCGACCTGAATCCTCGCACCTTCGCCATGATGATCGCGGTGGCTGCAAGCTGTTCTTATCTAACGCCGCTCGAACCAGCCTGCCTGATGGTCTATGGCCCGGGAAGATATCGGTTCCTCGACTTCATCAGAGTCGGAGCTCTTCTCACAGCATTGATCTATATTATTGCTATCTTGCTGGTTCCCCGGCT
The DNA here is from genome assembly GCA_036388515.1 of Chthoniobacteraceae bacterium. Classification (GTDB taxonomy): domain Bacteria; phylum Verrucomicrobiota; class Verrucomicrobiia; order Chthoniobacterales; family Chthoniobacteraceae; genus Chthoniobacter. The sequence goes on from DASVRR010000036.1 coordinate 6,140, forward strand.
CTGGCCGGTGACCCAAAAGTTTGTTTCCGTCGGTTTCTAACTTCCACCGCCCGGATCATTCCCCACGCACGCTCAGATCATGGTTTAATGATGCGAATGCTGCCCTTCCCGGAGGCTTTTCCGCTCATCATCAGTCATCGGTTCATCGCTGCGCCTCGGATGAAGCGGATCCTTCGACCATCCCGCTAGAATCGTGCTTTGATCAACCTCGCGAATCGCGATCCCGTAACGTTCCAGCAGAGTCTTCCGGATTAACTGAAGCGCGGCTGCTCGCGAAACCGGTTCGGAAGTCTGGACAGTGACAAGCGCCTTGAGATCGAGCGAAGCGAAAACCGGAGCCCCACCGAGACGCTCATAAATCGCCAGAACGTCAGCCACATCGCTCTTGGGGAAGTCGAGCCGGATCGAATCCGACTCCTGCGCGGGGCAACAGCCCACCAGCAGCAGAGGAGCGTAACGCCGACCTGGAGTGCCGGTCTGCGCAATTTAGATCAGTTACAATCCACAACTTGGGATCGATTCACTAATCATCTCTCCGGCGGCTGAAGTAGGAAATCACCAGCGCAGCGACGGTTAGGCGGATCAAATTCCGCCCGATCAGGCTCGTCCGGTTGTGTTTCCACTCAGCAGCCCAGCCGAGTTCTCCACAGATATTCGGAACCCGACCTCTAACCAAGTCCCCCAACACTCCCTCCACGACACCGATTCGATCGGCAGCCACCAGCGGAAGCCAGTGCCCGTAACTTGATTCGCTGTATCGAAACGCAAACCGCCGAAGCACGCCGCTGAGCCCGGCAGGCGGCGTCGAGGTTCCAAACACTGAGGTGACGTTCGGACGTTCATTGGAATGAAGAACCTCGACAGTCTCCAGCTGCTGAGTCGGACGCAACCAGCTGTATCCGCGGTGTTCCCCATTGTTTCGCCGTTTGATCGGGTAGGTTGGGTCGTTCTTCGGATCAGCGTCCACGCCCCATCCTTTGACAGTTGCAGGATCTATGACGGTATTCTCCATGAGTTAGCTTCGGGTTGAAGGAGGCAGCAGCACAGGCTTGATACAGTTATCCAGCTTCGCGGAAAAGATCCGGTAGGCATCCGAAACATATTCCAAGGGAACACGATGCGTGATCAGCGCCTTGGGATTAAGAACGCCGTTTTGAATATGCTCGATCAGCCTTGGAAGAAGGCGCTTCACCGAGGCCTGGTTCGCCCGGATTGTCAGTCCTTTGTTCACCACATTTCCGATGGGGACAAGCGTATCGATGGGGCCATAAACGCCAACGATGGAGACGATGCCTCCCTTCTTGACGGAATTAATGGCCCAATGAAGTGCGGTGGCCGATCCACCCTGCATCAGCAGTTTCCTCCCGAGCATCGTCTGTAGCGCGCTTCCGGCGGCTTCCGCGCCGACTGCATCGATCACGACATCGGCTCCGAGCCAGCCGGTCGTCTTCTTCAGGAAGAGAACCGGGTCTTCCAAGGACTCAAAGTTATAGGCTTCGCAGGGTGCGTAGCTCCGGGCGAAATCGAGCCGGTATTCCAGCCGATCGATGACGATCACGCGCGCCGCTCCAAACAACCAGGCGCACCGGGCAGCCATGATCCCGACCGGACCGGCTCCGAAAACCACCACGGTATCTCCGGGCTGAATGCCGCCCATTTCCGCCGCCTGATATCCGGTGGGAACCACATCGGTGAGCAGGACCGCATCATCCGGATCCATGCCGTCCGGGATCACCGTCGGTCCGACGTCAGCGTAAGGAACGCGCACGTATTCTGCCTGACCGCCATTGTATCCACCGGCGGTGTGCGAATAGCCAAAGATGCCCCCGACGGCGGTGGCTTGCGCGTTTGATTCGTGGCAATTGCCGTAAAGTTCCTGCTGGCAGAAGACGCACTTTCCGCAGGCGATGTTAAACGGCACCAACACGTGGTCGCCGACCTTGAGCTTCTGGACCTCCGGTCCGACCTCGGTTACGATCCCGGTAAATTCATGGCCGAACGTCATCCCGACGCGCGTGTCTGGAACCGATCCATTATAGAGATGCAGATCAGATCCGCAGATGCACGACCGCGTGACCTGCACGATGGCATCTTCCGGATGCAGGATTTCCGGCATCGGTTTTTCGTCGATGCGGACCCGAAGCGGCCCGCGGTAGTTCATTGCTAGCATGAGGTGATTCCTTGTTCTTCCAACGTTCATCGTCCGCTGGCTGGTTGTGGAAAAATGCGTCCGGGAGCAGACTTCAGCGATTGAATCGGCGCACGCGACGACTCGCCGCTTGCCCTCTTCGCCGCCGCTTCCGTAGAACCTCTCCATGTCCGGAGACATCGTCTATTTCGACCTCGAAACCCAGCGCACCGCCAACGACGCGGGCGGGTGGGATCGCAAGCGGGACATGGGGATGTCGCTCGGAGTGACTTACAGCACCAGGAGCGGGGAATACCGGATCTTCTCCGAGAAAAAGGTCAACGATCTGGTCGATCAGCTCGTCCGCGCGGATCTAGTCGTGGGGTATAACGTCATCAATTTCGATTACGAAGTGCTGATGGGTTATACGATCTTGGATCTGCCGCATCAGTGCCGGACGCTGGATCTGATGGTGGATATCGAAGCGAAGCTGGGACATCGGCTGGGGCTCGACGCGGTTTCCACCGCGACCTTGAGCGTGGGGAAGACCGGCGACGGACTGGATGCGATCCGCTGGTGGCGTGAAGGCCGGATGCTGGAGATCGCGGAATACTGCTGCTTCGATGTGAAGTGCACGAGGCTGGTCCACGAGTACGGGCGGGAACACAAAAGGCTCTTCTTCAATGACCGCTTCCAGCAACGCCGGAGCGTGGACGTGGAGTGGAGCTGAGCGGCGCCGGGGGATTCTGACTGACATCGCGCGAGGCGAAACCTACCTGTAGCTCGTGCCCCGCGCCGAGAACTGGACCATCGCCGATCTGCTGGACTTCGAGTACCTGCTCGGCGAGGAAAAAAGCGGCGAGGAAGGTGCGGCGTCGCGGGATCGCGCGATTTTTGCGACGGAGATTGCTCCGCATCTGCCACCAGCGCGACAGGAGGACCGGCGATTTATCTTCAAGCGCTGGCTGGCCTCCCGCCGATCCAGCTCGCCCGCCACTCTTCCCGGTCAGCACTACCGCAGCGCGTGGCAAGCCTTGCTCACGCTGGCGATCTTGCTGGGGCTTTCGCTCGGCGCCGGAGTCGCCAGCGGTTTGCTAAATTATCGCGGAGACGAACCGGTCAACGTCGCCTGGTTTTTTGCCGCAACCGTGGGCGTGCAATGGCTGCTCCTGCTCCTCGCCGGCGCGCTTTGGCTGGTGCGAAAATTGACCGGCTTGCTCGATGATTTCCGTCCTCTTCAGGCGCTAATGGGAGCGCTGCTCTGGGCCTTCAATGCCGGCGTGCGGAAACTCCCGGGAGAAAAACGCGAGAGCGCGCGAGCGGTCATGGCTCGGATCACGCAGCGCGGTGAAATCTACGGCGCGATTTCCCCGTGGCCGCTCCTCATTGCGACTCAGCTTTTCGGGGTCTGTTTCAATCTGGGAGTGCTCGCCGCCTTGCTCCTGCATGTCGCCTTGACGGACGTGGCGTTTGGCTGGCAATCGACGCTGCGCACCAGTCCGGAGGAAGCGTTCCGGCTCGTTTCCTTCCTCGCGCAACCTTGGAGCTTTGCTCCGGATGCGCATCCGACTCTGGATCAAGTCGTCGCCAGCCGCTTTGCCTACAGCGAAGGAATTCGCCCGCTGTCGCAAAACGCGATGGCTTCCTGGTGGCCCTTTCTCTGCTACGCCGTGCTCTTCTACGGG